>JBDHHK010000110.1:0-14574 GCA_039589395.1 Gemmatimonadota bacterium | reverse complement strand
CGAGCGTAATCCAGTCGTTCTCATTGACCGTCGTATCGCCCATCGAGAACTGGGTGTTGGCCTCATCCACATCCAGCTCTTTTGCGCCAGCCACGCAGCATTTCCCCATGCCGCGAGCCACCACGGCCGCATGGCTGGTCATGCCGCCTCGTGAGGTGAGGATCGCCTGGGCCGCAACCATCCCGTGGAAATCATCGGGGCTGGTTTCTTTTCTGACCAGGATCACTGAATCTCCGGCTTCTCCGCGTTGCTCGGCAGTGTCCGCGTCGAACACCACCTGACCAACGGCTGCGCCCGGTGACGCCGGGAGCCCCGTCGTCAACACGGTGATATCCGCGTTGGGATCCACCATGGGGTGTAGTAGCTGATCCAGCTGATCGGGCTCAACTCTCCGAACGGCGGCGCGCTTGTCGATCAAGCCTTCGTCTGCCATCTCGACAGAAGTGCGAATGGAGGCACGCGCAGTGCACTTACCGGTGCGTGTTTGGAGGATATAGAAACGGCCACGTTCGACCGTGAACTCGATATCCTGCATCTCCTTGAAATGTTGCTCGAGTAGGTCGCATGTGTCGTTCAGCTTCTTGAACGAATCTGGGAGAGGGCCCTTCATGTCCGCGACCGGAAGCGGATCCCGGATACCTGCGACAACGTCCTCACCTTGCGCGTTTAGCAGGAACTCTCCGTATAGTACGTTTTCACCAGTGGCCGGGTCGCGCGTGAACACCACGCCAGTTCCGCTATCTTCACCCATATTGCCGTACACCATGGCCTGCACGTTCACTGCGGTTCCCATGTCGTGCGGAATCTTGTGAACGCGGCGGTAATCCACCGCTCGCTTGATGTTCCAGCTGCCGAACACGGCTTCGACGGCACCTAGCAGCTGCTCCCACGGGTCGTCGGAGAAGGGACTCCCCGTCTCTTTCTCATAGATCTGCTTGAACGAAGCCACAAGCGATTTCAGATCGTCGGCCTCGAGGTCGATGTCACGCTCTACACCTTTTTCCTTCTTCAGGGCCTCTAGTGGGTGCTCAAACGCCGCGTCACCGATTCCCTTTACTACCGAACCGTACATGTGGACGAAGCGTCGGTAGGAGTCGTATGCAAAGCGGGGGTTACCGGACTGCTCTGCGAGTCCCTCGACACACTTGTTGTTCAAGCCCAGATTCAGCACTGTGTCCATCATGCCGGGCATCGAGATCTTGGCACCCGACCTGACCGACACCAACAGCGGATCGTTCTCGTCGCCGAACTTGCGACCCACCGCCTTCTCCAAGGCTTTCATGGACTCACGGATCTCGTCCAAGACCGCTTCCGGTAACTTCTGCTCTTCCACGTATTGCAGACAGAGCTTTGCCGATATGGTGAATCCAGGTGGTACCGGAATGCCCAGATTAGTCATCTCGGCCAGATTTGCACCTTTTCCGCCGAGCGTGTCCTTCATTTGCGCACTGCCGTCGGCGTGACCTTCTCCAAAGAAATAGACGTTTTTCATTGAGTTGTTTGGACCGGACTGGCGTTGACGATGGGAACTCTCGACCGTTCATGCATGTCACGCTTCACCGGCTCGGGTTTGATTGTTGGATATTGACCAGAAAAGCATGCGTGGCAGAAGCCTTTCTCTGTAGGAGAGGCGGCTGCCAGCATACCCTGTAGCGAAAGGTAGCCGAGGGTATCGACGCCAAGTTTTTGTCGGATCTCCTCGACGCTATGATTTGCGGCTGTCAGTTCTTTCCGGGTGGGAGTGTCGATTCCGTAGTAGCAGGGGCCGGTGATCGGAGGCGAGGCAATCCGCATATGTACCTCACGGGCACCTGCCTGGCGAATCATGTGAACGAGACTCCTCGACGTCGTACCTCTCACCAAAGAGTCATCTACAACTACCACACTCTTCCCGGCAATCACATCTCTGACGGGGTTGTACTTTATGCGTACCTTCGTGTCCCTGGCAGCTTGGCCAGGGTTTATGAATGTGCGCCCGATATAATGATTCCGAATCAAGCCGTATTCCAACTCCAACCCACTCTCGACCGAGTATCCAAGCGCCATCGCATTTGATGAGTCAGGCACCGAAAACACGCAGTCGGCTGTCGGCGCCGGGTGTTCTTTCGCGAGTTGGCGGCCCAACCGGCGGCGCGCGTGGTCCACAGACTCACCGAAAACCGTGCTGTCCGGACGGGAGAAATAAATGAGTTCGAACACACAGCGTTTGTGTTCCTTAGCCGGCATAGGGGGGAGGTCCACCAGATTCCCGTCTTCGATCTTGAGCCACTCGCCGGGTTGGATCTCCCGTACTGGCGTGGCGCCCAGAATATCGATCGCACACGATTCTGAGGCAAACATCCAGCCTTCCCCGAGACGCGCGAGCACCAAGGGGCGGAATCCACGCGGATCTACGATGCCGTACATCGTCCTTCCGACAGTTAGCAGCAGCGTGTAAGCACCCTCAACCCGGCTGAGTGAATCCATCAACTGATCTTCGATTACTCGGGCATCGGAACGGGCGATCAGGTGAATGAGCACCTCGGAATCTGAAGTCGTCTGGAAGATCGATCCTGTACGCACGAGATCGTGACGGAGGTTGTGCGCGTTGGTCAGATTCCCGTTGTGCGCGAGTGCGAGAGGGCCTTCTCGATAGTGCACGAGGCTGGGCTGCGCGTTCGAAAGCACCGAACTCCCCGTCGTGGAGTAGCGCGTGTGCCCGATTGCGATCTTGCCGTTCAAGCTCCCTAGCACCTCAGGAGTGAACACATCCTGCACGAGTCCCATGGCGCGATGTGTGCGGGCAACGCCTGCATCGTCAACAGCCACGATGCCCGCGGATTCTTGCCCGCGGTGCTGCAAAGCATAGAGGCCGAGGTATGCCGATTCAGCTGCATTTTCGACGCCTGATATGCCAATTACTCCACACATCGAATATCGAGTCCTTCTAAGCCGCGTTTTTCAGGGTATGGAAACCCGGGGGTTGCGTGTTTCAGGTATGGTGACAACTACGCTTGAGTCCTGAAACACGATCGGGAGCGTGCAAACTCGCTCCCGATCTGAACGGATTCAACATTTAAAGAAAACTCAACCGGGGCTCCGCGTGAAGCCCCAAGCTGCTATGGATTTACCCAATCGCTCCAGTAGGTGGTGTGGGCTCAGCCGTGCGGCCTGGCGGAGATGAGGAAATTCCGCTGTAGGTATGTCCCTGCCCGCGCACGATTGCGTCGACTACTTGCCCATCTTGCAGTAACACTACGTCGTCGGTACCGCACGTGACTTCGCAGCCGTTTCTGAAATAGAGATAAACCCAGTTTTCAGCCGCGCGCTCCACGAGTGGTTCGCCCCATACCGCAATTACCTGCTCACGCGTCATACCCGGATCAACGGTTCCGGTATGCGTTGGTGTCCAGGGCCTGTCGACAGCAGTGGTTGTTGGGGCAGGCCGCGTACTGGCCTCCGTTGCAGGCGCTGCTGCGGGCTCTTGCTCTAGTGCGGGTGCTTCCTCGAGTTCCGCTGTTGCCTCTGTCGCGGTCGCAGCAGGAGTGGATACTTCAGCTGCACCTGGTGCTTCCTCTTCGTCTCCTCCAAAGAAACCACACCCGGTCAGGCTCACTGTTACAGCGGTTGCGGTCACGAAGGTCGGCCATTTCATACCGCGCCTCCTTCCAAGCGGTCAACGTCTTTCGGCAAATCACCCGGCAAAACGGCGGATCGTCGCTGCCGCGCCAGGTTTATTGGTTTTCCCAACACAGATAGTAATGATTTCAGCTTCAGAGCGAAATGTTTTTTCCCAATGAGGACTATTTGGAGTGTCCGCTCTCCCGGTTCTCAGGGTCGCCGCTCTCGGCGACAAGAACGGGCTGGGTGGGATGGGGCTCTGCCTCCTGCTGGTCTTCTTCGTCTTCCCCGCGGAGTAAGAATCCGATCACTGCAGCTCTGCCGAATCCGTAGGTCGCGTAGGCGATGCCCAAGGGAAAGAAGAAAATATCGCGGGAAAATATGCCGAAACCGAGTACACTCAGGTTTATTGCGAGACCAAGCAACCCCTTTGTCGACCTCAGCCCGATACCGGGTAGCCTCGCATACCGTACCTGGCTAACCATCGCTAGGCTGAGGGCGATCGTGAGGAAGATCAGAATCTGCGGCCATGGAAGGTCGCCAAACTGAGTGGTGAAGAACTCGGTGCGCGTGAACGGGTAGTATGTCGCCAACGTCATCCCTGCAGCAGTGCAGGGGAGGCCCGTGAACGCGGAACCGGGCGCATGTGGCTGGGCGTGGTACCTTGCCAGGCGAAGCGCCACACAGACCACGAACGCGTAAGAGAACACCCACGCATACGGCCCCATCGCCGAGAATTCGAGGAAGTAGATGAGTGCTGCCGGCGCCACACCGAAACTCACGATGTCTACCAGTGAGTCAAGTTGAGCGCCGAATTGAGTGTCAGTCTTGCTCATCCTGGCGGAAAGCCCGTCGAGCATATCGAGGACTCCCGCGACTACTATCCACCAGCTCGCGAGGTAGAATGACCCTTGTGATGCGAGCACGATGGACCAAATGCCGAAAAAGAGGTTGGCCAGCGTGAACAGGCTAGGTACGACGATTATTACGCGTCCTACTCTGCCTCGTCGTCGAGACGAGCGTTTCATCAATCTTACTCCGGGGCCATCCAACGGCCTTTAGACGCCAACGCGCTCACCACACTCCAAGCTGAGCTTGGTGGCGCGAGGCGTGAAAACAATCGCATCCCAAAATGGTAGCGATTTGGTATGCTGTCCAGCGGCTAGGCCATCGTCCTCCAGAAACGAACTAGCTGCTCACCGTGAACTCGGTACCTGTAATTCTCTCGTATGCGTCACGGTACCGAACACTCGTAGCTTCCACCACCTCGGTCGGTAGTGCTGGAGGAGGTGGGTTGAGGTCCCATTTGCCCTCTTGTTTGAGGCCATCGAGGTAATCACGCAGTGGCTGCTTGTCGAAGCTGGGCTGACCCCTTCCGGGTTCATAGCGATCAACAGGCCAGAAGCGCGAGGAATCGGGCGTGAGCAGCTCGTCTATCAATACGACTTCGCCGGTTGACGTGCGGCCGAATTCGAACTTGGTGTCGGCGATTATGATGCCGCGTTCCCGAGCCTGCGCACGACCGGCATTGTAGAGATCTATGCTGGTGTCTCGCAGCAAACTGGCGAGTTCTGAGCCAAGGTCGTTTTCTACACGTGAGTATGTGACGTTTTCGTCGTGGCCTGTCTCGGCCTTGGTGGCCGGTGAGAAGATAGGGTGTTCCAGTTCGATACTCTCAACCAGCCCTTCGGGCAACGGTTCACCCGCGAGCGTGCCGCTCACTTTGTATTCCTTCCAGGCCGACCCCGACAGGTAGCCGCGGACCACACACTCAAACATCACCGGATCGAGCCGCTTGGCCAGAGTCGCTCGTCCTTGGATCTGCTCACGGTGGTCGGCAAGAACAGGGGCTCGATCGATTATCTCGTCTGCATCGGCCGAGATGAAGTGACTCGGTACTATGTCTGAGAGCTCATTGAACCAATATCTGCTCATTTGAGTGAGCACCGCCCCCTTGTGGGGAATTGGTTCGTTCATGACTACGTCGAACGCGCTGATTCGATCCGAGGTCACTAGCAGCAGTGAGTCTGCGTCCACTTCGTATACTTCGCGCACCTTCCCGGCGCGAAGTAGCGGGAGTGGCAGGTTGCTCTGTACGAGCGGACTAGAGGTCATAACGTTACCTTCGCCTCATCGGGCGCTGAGTATTTGATGAGTGTGTCATAGAGTCTCTTCAACGGGCCATCTGAGAACTCCCGCACTTGCTCGGGTGCGCGCCCGATATATCGGGTGGGGTCCAGTTCGGCGCTAAGAGTGTCTGCATCCACAGCAGAAAATGCCGCATCGTCGGCCAACCGCTCGAGCAGATCGTTCTCGGCACCTTCCGCCATCGCCTCGCTCACGGCCCGACTGTGTTGGCGGATGACCTCGTGGAGGGCCTGCCTATCGCCCCCGGCTTCGACTCCAAGCATTAGCCATCGTTCCGTTGCCATGAACGGCATCACCCGTCTCACATTGCGCGCCACTATGGTTTCGTTGACTTGCAGGCCAGCGGCCACGTTCGTGCAGAGCACGAGGACGGCATCTGCCGCAAGAAATGCCTCCGGCAGCGATATCCGCCTGTTGGCGCTGTCGTCGAGCGTACGTTCCAACCACTGAGTCGCGGCTGTATTCACGGCGTTTGTCTCGAGGGCCATGAGGTGCCTTGCGAGCGCGCAAATGCGTTCGGCCCGCATAGGATTCCTCTTGTATGCCATTGCACTCGAGCCAATCTGTTCCCGTTCGGTGGGTTCGAGTACTTCTTCTTCGTGCTGCAGAAGTCGCAAGTCTGTCGCAAACTTCGAAGCTGATTGGGCCACGCCGCTCAGCAGCGCCAGAACACGGCTGTCTAGCTTACGCGTGTATGTCTGACCGCTCACCGCGATCGATTCGCCAAAACCAAACCTCCTCGCTACCGCTTGGTCCAAGCTACGAACTTTGTCGTGATCGCCGTGGAATAAATCCAGGTAACTCGCCTGCGTACCTGTGGTGCCCTTGCAGCCCCTGCAGACCATCCCGTCAATGGCGTCGCGAACGCATATCGCGTCAAGGTAAAAATCGTGTAGCCAGAGTGTCGCGCGTTTCCCGACCGTAGTGAGTTGAGCGGGCTGGAAGTGGGTGTATGCGACTGTTGGGGTGTCCGCCAAGCGGAGGGCGAAGCTCTCGAGCGCTTTCATCACGGCAACTAGGCGGCCGAGCACGATCACCAGCGCCTCGCGCGTCACGATCGCTTCTGAGTTGTCGGTGACGAAAGCGCTCGTCGCACCGAGATGCAGGTACGGCCGAGCCGACGAGGCGAGGTCGCCGAGGGCATGGATATGCGCCATCACATCGTGGCGGAATCGCTGCTCGTAACCTTTGACCTGTTCCAGGTCCACGTCGTCCAAGTGCGCTCGAATCTCTGCGATCGCGCTTTCGGGAATGTCGACTCCCAACTTCTTTTGCTCTTCAGCGAGCGCAAGCCATAGTTCGCGCCAAAGCCTTGCTCGCCGTTTGGCACTCCAGAGCTTCTGCATCGCGTCGGATGCGTACCGCGTGCTGAGCGGTGAGACGTAGCGTTCGTGTTCAGTCATCGGCCCACGTAGAAATCGGAGAATCGAACGGTCCCGTCACGCTCCACGTATACTCGGATAGGCGCCCGTCTCCCTTGGTATTGGTTGAAGATCTCTGTCACCTGCTCGGCTCGGGATATCCGCTGACGGTTGATCTGTACGATGAGGTCTCCCGGCCTGAGCCCAGTATTTCTCCTGGCAGTGTCACCGATATCATAGATGAGCGCACCGCGTTCGAACTCGAGTCCGCGCTCCTGTCTGATCGCCGGCGTCAACGTGATCAGTTCGATGTCGCCAAGTGTGGAAATGCGCTCGGCACTGGTTGTAGGTAGATCCTGCACAACCACAGAGGTTTCCAAATCCCGTCCCCGCCTGCGGTACGCCACGGACACCGTATCACCGGGACCCACATCGAGTTTGACCGCTTCCCAATCGAGGAAGGTGCGCGTATCGTGGTTGCCTGCCGTGACCAAAACGTCACCCTCTTGGAGTCCGGCCCGGTCGGCGGGGCTTCCAGGTGCGACAGCGGTTACCTCGAGTCCGCCTGCGGTCTTCCAATTGCGCAGCTCATCTGCACCGGCTACATCCAGGCCCATCCAAGAACGGCGCACCTCACCGAAGCGGCTCAATTCGTCGGCAACTCTGAGCGCGCGTTCGATGGGAATTGCAAACCCGATTCCGACGGATCCGCCGGTATTGGAGAAGATCGATGCATTAACACCGACCACCTCACCGTGGGCGTTCAAAAGAGGTCCGCCGCTGTTGCCAGGGTTGATCGCCGCGTCTGTCTGAATCATGCCGACGTACACCCCGGTGTTTTCTCCGGATGGTATGAGGTCTCTACCCACAGCGCTGACAACGCCAGCGGTAACTGTGGGCTCAGAGTTTCCCAGCAAGTAGCTGTACGGATTACCGATCGCGATCACCCATTCGCCGATGACCAGGTCGGTACTGCTTCCAACAGGTGCGGTCGGCAGGTTGTCACCCTCGATCCTCAGGACGGCAATATCCGTCAGCGGGTCCTGTCCGAGCAGCTCTGCTTCGTAATCGGTGCCATCTCTCGTAGTTACGACTATCTCTTGTGCGCCGGCTGCAACATGCTGATTTGTGATTACTATGCCGTCGGGAGTAATCACGAACCCAGAGCCGAAGCCCTCGACCACCTGTTCGGATCCACGGGGCGTGAAGAATTGCTCCCACGCGGTGCGCGGTGCACGCCGAGTCCGTCGCGTTACGTTGACACTCACCACGGCCGGAGCTACACGGGCTGCAGCCGTTACGATTGCCGAATACCGCGAGCCTTGAATACTGTCAGACTGTTGAGAGCGTTTCGGAACGGGTAAAATACTCTCCTGCTCACCGGCACTCTGCGGCTCGGCGTTGGTACAAGCCGCGAGTGCAAGAAGCAGCAAAACGCCGAAGCCTGACCTCACTCTTTGATCTCTTTGCGCGAGACCAGCTTGCTCCAATCGTTCAGGAACTGGTCGATACCTCTATCGGTGAGCGGATGGAGCAACAGGCGTTTCAATGTGCTTGTCGGTATGGTAGCGATGTCGGCACCCAAGATCGCCGCGTCAGCGACATGACGCGGGTGCCGAATCGATGCGGCGAGAAGCTCTGTCTCGATTGCGTAGTTGTCGAATATCATGCGCGTCTCGCGAATGACATCCATGCCGTCATGGCCAATATCATCGATGCGACCGATGAACGGTGACACGAAAGTCGCGCCGGCTTTCGCAGCGATGAGACATTGCACCGAGCTGAAGCACAAAGTCACGTTGACTCCTATGCCCTCGGCGCGGAGCTTGCGAGTCGCCACCATTCCTTCCTCCAGCATCGGGATCTTAATGACAATGTTGTCGGCTAAACGCGCGAGTTTCCGGCCTTCTTCATACATGCCGTCGGCATCCACGGAAATGACTTCGGCGCTTATCGGGCCACTGACCACGGTGCAGATCTGCTTGAGTAATTCGTTCGGATCTGTATCTCCTGCATCTTTGGCGAGGAGTGTGGGATTTGTCGTGACTCCGTCTATCAAGCCGGTACTGTTTGCCCATTCGATCTCGGCCAGATTAGCTGTATCGAGAAAGAACTTCATGAATCGATTACCTCGTCTATTTGGGGGTACCGCGCGCCCAAGAGGTACAAACCCTCCGGCGGTGCGGGAGGACTGGCGTTCTTGTTGTCCTTTTCTGCCAATATGCGTGACACGTCGTGCACCGGCCTTCGTTCACGCCCTACATCCACCATAGTGCCAACTAGAAACCGCACCATGTTGTGCAAAAAGCGGTTGGCTTCAATCTCAAAGATAAACCCTTCACCGTTGACTCGCTCTCGCCACTCTGCGTTGGTGACGGCGCAGAGGTAATGCGGCTTGTCCTGACCCGCAGCGCAGAAGCCTTGAAAGTCGTGCTCACCAGTGATAGGCGCGCATGCGTCGTGCAACAACTCGCAGTTCAGAGGACGCCCTAGAGCCCACTCATACGGGCGCCTGAACGGCGAACTTGCCGCTGCATCGCAGCCGACCAAATAGCGGTAGACGCGAGAAATTGCGTGCCGGCGCGCATCGAACCCATCAGGTGATCGGCCTACTTTCAACACCCACATATCATCTGGAAGCAGTGCGCGAAGCGCGCGTTGCAGTTCCTCAGGGGTCCATCGCTCCGGCACCTCGAAACTCACGACCTGTGCCAGCGCATGTACGCCCGCATCAGTTCGCCCGGCAGCCCTAACCACCACTCGATGCCCGATGAGCCTTTTCAGCACCGCCTCCAGCTCACCCTGACCGGTCCGCACAGACGGCTGCAGCTGCCACCCGGCTAGATCGTGCCCATTGTATTGAAGGACTGCGTAGACTGGTATGCCACTCATGGAGGGCAAACTAAGGTGTGCTCGAACGTGTCGGCAAGCTGGTCAATACTTGCGAATGACTCCTACCACAACACCCTGAATCAGAACATCGTCTTCATGCGCCCTAATGGGGTGCACATCATCGTTTGCAGGTTGGAGCCTTATCCAACCACCCGGCTCGCGAAAGAACCTCTTTACAGTCGCCGAAGTACCATCGACGAGCGCTATCACCATCTCGCCGTTGTCCGCCGCCTGGCGCCCGTGAACCACAACGTAGTCGCCATCTGCAATGTGCTCATCGATCATCGAATCGCCGTGCACGCGGAGAGCGTACGCATTGCCACGTCGTGGAATCAATTCGGTTGGTACAGAAATCGTTTCGGGATTCGGTACGGCCTCTATTGGGACACCGGCTGCTACCTGCCCCAGAAGTGGCAGGTCTACTGCTCCCGATTTTCCGGGGCGCGGAATGAGCTCGATTGCCCGACTCTCATTGTGCGCACGCGTGATGTATCCTTTTCGCTCCAGATTGGTGAGGTGTTCGTGAACAGTAGCGAGCGATCGAAAAGTGAACCGGCCTGCGATTTCCTCGAATGAAGGTGCATAACCGTTTTCGGCGATGTACCCTTCGAGAAAGTCGAGGATTTGCTTTTGGCGGCGCGTGAGTGTCATGGGTTTTGCTCCGGCTCCGCGAGTACCGAAAATAGTCCGAAGCAATCTACCCGAACACACACCGAAAAGCAATGTCCAGCTACTTCAGGATGGTTTCGAGAGCACCCAGCCCTTGACTATGCGTGTCTCGGGCCCGAACATGACTAGTTGCAGAGAGTGATTTAGAGTTATACAACCACCGGGAGATTTCGGGGTTCTGGGATTTTGACTGAACTGGAAACCACAGGTCAGGAAGTCGATACCGCAGCAGTCGAGAATCTGATGCAGGTTCTCGTTAAGGGGCTGCGCGCACTGCAGCTCTATTTGCCCAACAATCCCATTTACCAAAAAGCTGCCGAAAACATCCGTGTCGCATTTGAGCCGGTATGGGAGGAGTGCGCGGAGCTGAACCTCCTAGTAACCGAGTCAGAATTCAAATGGGAAGATGCGGTTGTACTGTCGCAGCCAGACAGGGCCGATTCGGTACCGTGGGTGCTGTTCAAGGACGGCCTGCGCTTGTTGACTCTTTCACCCGGCATCGAAGACGAGGAAATCGTCCAGCTACTGGACGTAATCCACAGAGCACGAGGGCTCACCGGCGATTCGGATGATGATCTGTTGACGTTGCTTTGGGAACAGGATTTCCAGTTCGTCCGCTATGTGACGATCGAACTCGGTGAAGAAGGCGTTCCACCGTTGGAGCCCTCTGAATCTGGGCTCGGTGGCCCGGAGGGGCCTTCGGACGAGGAGTTGAAGCAACAGGTTGCCGAGGATGCTCAGCAGCCCGAACCCTCGCCTACTATCGTCAGCATGGAGGACTTCGATGCCACGCTGTATTTCCTGGATGAGGACGAACTCAAATACATCGAATCAGAGATTTCACGGGAATACAGCCAGGACATGAGAGGCAACGTACTTAGCCTGGTATTCGACAGGTTGGAATTGCAGACATTCGCTGCCGTCCGCAGCGAGCTGATTTCAATTCTCGAAAACTTCATCCCATACCTGCTGGGTGCAAGCGATTTTCGATCGGTTGCGTACATCCTCGGTGAACTGAAGGTTATCCTCGGGCGCGCCCGCGAGCTGTTGCCAGAGCACCGACGGCAACTGGAGGAACTTCCCGCACGTCTTTCGCAACCGGAGGCGATCGGGCAGCTGATGCAGTCGCTCGATGAAGCGGTGGTTCATCCGACAGAAGAAGAGTTGGCCGGACTCTTCAGCGAACTCCGGGCGGAAGCGCTCGAAGGGGTGCTGGAGTGGTTACCGCAGCTTTCCAACCAGCGAGTAAAAGATCTACTTGAAAACGCTGCTCAACGTCTGGTGCAAGCTCATCCTGACCAAGTGGCAAAGATTCTAGAATCGGACAACGAATCCGTGCTCCTCGGTATGCTGAGGCTGATTTCTGGACTCAAGCTGCCCACATTCGTGCCTGCGCTCGGTGGCCTGTTGGCCCGAGAGAGCTCTGAGATCCGCGCGGGTGCCGCATCTGCGCTTGCCTCGATTGGATCTCCGGGAGCAATGAAGCAGCTCGAGAGAGCCATAGACGACTCTGACAGAGATGTCAGGGTAGCGGCGGTCAGGGTGTTGTCCGAGGGCGGCCACCGGGGAGCATTCGCCAAGATCGAGTCAGCCGTCATCGGCAAGACACTCAAACACGCCGACCTGACCGAGAAGAAGGCGTTTTTCCAGGCTTACGGGTTGTTGGCAGGTGAGGATGGACTCGGTCCGCTTCGGCCAATGGTGAAGAGCAAGGGGTTGCTCAAACGAAAAGAGGATCCAGAAACGAGAGCGTGCGCCGCGATGGCCCTGGGAAAAATCGGTAGCGAGGAGGCACGTGAGCTGCTGAATGCGGCTCTAAAGGATGAGAAGGATCCGCTTGTGCGGAACGCGATCAACGGTGCACTTCGTGAGATGAAGTGATATGACGGAACACAGCGACTCGAGCCAGCTACCGCGCGATTCCTTCCAGGATGGGCGCCGTGATTCGGAAGAGGTGGTGATCCGGCAAGGCGGGCGCGAGTTCCTGCTGGCTTTCTATGCTGCGCTGAAAAACCTGAGGCTCTATCCCGTTGAAAACGTGCAAGTTCAAAGGGCCTTGGATGATGTGCACTCTACCGCGACCGCGCTTCTCCAGATCGAAACCGAGATGGAAGTGAAACTCGCGGGCGAGTTCATATTCGTAAACTCGACCCGCTTGCGAATCGGATTGGACAACTACTCTTCGTTTAGTCATATCCTGAGCACGTTGGGTCAATGCGGCATTGGATCGGTGGATGTTGGTGACGAGGTCGAACGTCGCGAATGGCAGGTACTCCTATCACTGATCCTCACGTTTGCGCCGCGGGAGGCGGACCCAAACAAACTCACCGACCTTCGGCGCCGGCTCCTGGAAGGTGGCGTTACGCACATTTCCGTGGAGCCGCCGACAGCGAGTGAAGAATACGCGGACGCTGAGGAAGCAAAAGAAGTTGCGAAGAGGACCTACGAGCAGTCGGTTGCTGTGACAAAGGACGTTGTGAACAGCGTTCGAATGGGGCGCACCGCAAGCATCAAGAAAGTGAAGAGGGCGGTGCAGGGCGTGGTTGATCAGGTGCTAAGGAATGAAACGTCGATGATCGGGCTCACCACCATCCGAGATTACGACGAATACACGTTCGTGCATTCGGTCAACGTCACCATCTTCAGTGTTTCCATAGGCAAGAGGTTGGGGCTCTCGAAACTGCAGCTGTATGATCTCGGAATGGCTGCCCTCATGCACGATGTAGGGAAGAGCCGCGTGCCGATCGAGGTCCTGAACAAGAAGGGGGCCTTGAACGACGAAGAGTGGAAGATCATGCAGTCACATCCGTGGATGGGGGTGCTCACTCTATTCGGGCTGCGTGGCTACGGCGAGATCCCTTATCGAGGTATCATCGTCGCGCACGATCACCACATGAAGATCGACCTCACTGGGTATCCGAAATCGGTGAGGCAGAGGACCCCGTCTTTGTACACAAAGATCGTTGCCATAGCCGATGGCTTTGATGCGGCAACATCGCGGCGTGTCTATCAAGAGAATCCCATACAGCCCGATCAAGTACGGCGTGAGATGTGGGAGAACCGCCGCCGGGGTTTGGACCCTGCACTGGTCAAATCGTTCATCAACCTATTGGGTATATATCCGGTTGGCACTTGCGTGATTCTTGATACTTACGAGATCGCCATCGTTCACGCTGCAAACCCGAACCTGGAGCTCTCGAACAGGCCTCTGGTGAGGATTCTTTGCACGCCTGATGGTGCAACTCTCAAGCAGGGGCCGGTGGTGGACTTGGCGGAGCCTGGGCTCGAAGGAACGTACGCACGCTCCATCATCAAGGTGACCAATCCTGCCAAATATGGGATCAACCCGTCAGACCATTTCGTTTGAGTCCAGCATTGTGTGTAGGCACTCCGTGAGGCCGACCACTCTCCCTGAGTTTACCACACTGCCACACCGGCGGTCGTTCTGATGACGGAGACCGCCCGACGCTTAGTCAGAGCGTATTCCGTTTATCTACGCGTATTCGGTATCGCACTTTTTCTCATCGTACCTGCCGTCGATCGCTCCTGGTTGGCGGAGGTGGAGATGGTAGGTGTGATGTTCGTGATGGCCGCGATGGTGCGATCGGGCCAACTAGCGTTGGGGAAGTACGCCTATGTTACTCTGACGCCCGTCGTGGCACTCGTCGGAGCGCTGTTACTGGGTCCCGGCATCGCAGTGCCGGGACTCACGGCTGGTACTTTCACGGCCGACCTGATGCTGCTGAGAAAAACGGCCTTTGCGTCTTTGGTCAATGCATGTAGGGAGGTAGTTGGGCTGATGGCTGCATACGGCGCATTCGCAGCGGTTTTAGCGGCCACGAATAACCCGCCGATTCTGTCTGTGGAGGCGATTCCGGCGGTCACCGTTTATGTGCTGTCGTAT
>JBDHHK010000109.1:0-14662 GCA_039589395.1 Gemmatimonadota bacterium | reverse complement strand
ATGAACTCGGAGACAGTTTCTGAGGTGGGGGAGATGAAACGGGTCGGCGAGATCATGGTACCGATCGGGCAATACCCCTCTGTACGAGATAACAGCACCTTGCGGGAAGCGGTTTCGGTAATCGAGAATGCGCAGCTTCAGGTGGATTTGCGCAGATCCCTGCCCAGAGCGCTGCTGGTCTACGACGAGATTGGCGTTTTTGTCGGTTACGTACGTCGTAGAGATATCATGCGAGGGCTAGAACCTCGGTCGCTGGTCAGCAGACCTCTGGAATATCGAAAGAAGTTGTTCGACGTCGACCTGGATCCGAACTTGTCCGAGCTCTCGTGGGATCACGTTGTGACGGGCATTCGGCAACAAGGTGGCAGGCCCGTGAGCGACGTCATGCGCCCCATCGAAGCGATCCTCGAAGCCGACGACCATGTAATAAAGGCAGTCTATGAGATGGTGTCTCTCGACCTAACCATGATTCCGGTTCTCGAGGACGGGCAGGCTGTAGGTGTCGTCCGCTCGGTCGACGTGTTCCGCGAACTCGCCTTACTGCTAAGGTGAGCGGCTCAGCCAAGTGATGTATCGCTTATCACTCGTTTTTATTGATCTTCGAGGGATTTTTTCCCGATGAGCATTGAGAAGCCGTCCAGCGCGGGGAAAACGGCAGGTGGGGTCCGAACGGTTGGCGGAGTGGCTACTTCGCGTGCGGGGGCACCCGCAATCTCGAGGGGAGCCGAGAAGCCTGACTGGAAGAGACTGTTTTTCATACTCCTCGGGGCCGGTCTCTTCGCGATCGTGTATCTTGCGCCCACACCCGATCCCGCCGTAGACCCTTTGGGGGAAGCATTTCCGCTGACGAGAGAAGGAAAGGCGGCGATTGCTCTCTTCTTTCTTGCTGCGACATGGTGGGTCACAGAAGTCATCCCAATCGGAGTTACCAGCATCACGATCGGAGTTGTGCAGGGACTATTCCTGATCCGTCCGGCGAAGGCTGCCTTTACCGACTTCATGGATCCGTCCGTCTGGTTCATCTTCGGATCGTTGCTGTTCGGCATGGTGTTTACGAAGACCGGTATAACGCGCCGCGCCGCATACAAGATGCTCTCACTTGTCGGAGAGCAAACCAGCATGATCTACATGGGCTGTTTTGTCATGACGTCGTCGCTGACTCTTATCATGGCGCATACAGCTGTAGCTGCTACGGTCTTTCCGCTTTTTTTGGCCATTTACGCTCTCTATACGGACGAAACCACGCCGACCAATTTCGGTAAGGGATTGTTCATGGGTATGGCGTTCGTGGCTGGTGCCGGCAGTATCGTTACCCTGCTGGGTGCAGCGCGGGGTGCCGTTGCTATTGGCTTCTTCATTGACATCACTGGGCAACCGATCACGTTTTTCCAACTGACCTACTACATGTTGCCTGTCGGTTTTCTGATGACGCTTTTGCTCTGGGTGTTCTTCATGCTCTACTATCCCCCAGAGAAGAAGACCATACCTGGACTGAGGCAGCGTGTGGACCGACTCTACGCGAGCCTAGGTCCGGTCTCTCGAAACGAAATCCTATCGCTCGTGATCGTTGGTGGTACGATCGCGATACTCAGCCTACGTTCGTTTGTTCCAGCGCTGAACGCGATTGACAAAAGCGCATTCATCATGCTCGCCGCCGTGCTGTTTTTCCTGTTCCAGATTGTGAGCCTGGAGGATCTGGAAGGAACCTCTTGGAACATCGTCCTCCTGTTTGGCGGTGCTATGAGTATCGGGTTTTGCCTTTGGCAGACCGGCGCGGCAGAGTGGATGGCGGTGCATTGGCTCGGTCTTTTCAACGAGAGTCACTGGTTGGTGTTTGTGATGGGGATGGCGGTGTTCGTGATGGTAATGACCAACGTAATCATGAACGTCGCGGCGATAGCGATATCGATGCCCGTGGCACTCGTCGTTTCCCCCTATGTCGGAGTTGCTCCCGAGGTGATTCTCTTCGCCTCGCTGGTGACGGCGGGAATGCCGTTTCTACTGTTGGTTGGCGCCGCACCCAATGCGATTGCCTACGGCAGCAAACAGTTCACCACCGGTGAGTTCTTCAAGGCGGGAATCCCGGCGAGTTTGCTGTTAGTCGCGGTGCTGACGCTTTTTGTATGGGTGATTTGGCCGGCAATGGGAATGCCGATATTGTCTTAGCAGAGGGGCAAGATCTTGCAGAACACGCCTGATCCCGCACAGAATTTTGCGAACCAGATTCCACCAACCGCTATTCCGGTACGATCACCTGATAACATCGCACCGGCCTACCGTGATACTCCAATAGCAGACCTCCTGGCATATCACAATCTTGGTGCTGAGTTTCGCGAGCATCCGAAACCGAGTCTGCTGATAGCTACATGCATGGACTATCGGGTGGCGTTTCGGTTGCCGACCGACTTCGCGTACATAATCCGAGCCGGCGGAGCCAACACGCGAGGTCTCGAGTTTCACATCTCGGCGGCAGTGGCAAATGGCGTAAAGACGATCTGCGTGATCGGGCACGACCAGTGTGCGATGTGCGGCGTTTCTTCGCGCAAGCAGCCGATCGTGGACGGCCTGGTGGAGCACGCTGGATGGGAAAAGTTGGAAGCCGAGCACCACTTCGAAGACCGCGCGCCGCTGGCGGAAATCAACAATGTCGCGGAGTTCGTACGCTCGGAGGTTGAGCGTCTAAGGCAACAATTTCCCGAGGTACTCGTGGCCCCGCTCCTTTACTCCGTAACGGAGCGAAAGCTGTATCAACTGGAGACCACACTACCTCGATAACACGAGCCCTGCCATCAGAAGTACCCACCCAACCAGCATCAGTCCGTTCATCTGCTTGTACAACTTCTCGCCGGCAGGAGTGAACTGGCCAGGGAGCCACGGGAACCACCGTTGCAGCTTCGTGGGCGGTGGCCCCATGCGCTCAGACCTTAGCCTCGGCGCGAGGAAAAAGAAACGACCGAAGGCAATCGCACCTGCAGCATAGCAAATGAGCGCCAAGATGTCGGTCATATTCATACCTCCGCTTATTCTTTGGGCACACCATAGCGCAAAGGGACCCGGTAGCCACTCGCATTCGCCTTCATTCGTGAAGCTTCGTCAACTCCGGCACAGGATGACAATACCAAAGAAAGTCCTCTTTTGACTGGCGCACCCTTTGTCTTTGCGGCGGTGACATACGCGGTACGATCCTTCCGGGCCATTAGCTTTGTCTTCTCGTTTCCCGCCTGAACAAGGGGTCCATACAAGCAAGACTGGTTTGTGTTGTCAGTACCCGTGACTAGCCGTCGCGGGGCGGTGCGTCTTCATCAAATTCGACATTCCAGTGCGCGCCGCTGCAGAATGGCTTGTTCTGGCTCTTGCCACAGCGACACAAATCAAAGTGGTCGAGCGTGCCTCCTTCCATCAACTCAGCGCCCTCGAGATCGGCGCCCCCAACGAATACGTACGGACCGTGCGGAGCGAGAATGACCTGTGATTCGCCACCGCGCTCGTTGTGTTCCTCGCCGTCGATCGAGTAGCTCAACGCGCCGGACGGGCACATCGAGACGACCT
Source organism: Gemmatimonadota bacterium (assembly GCA_039589395.1). Taxonomy (GTDB): domain Bacteria; phylum Gemmatimonadota; class Gemmatimonadetes; order Gemmatimonadales; family GWC2-71-9; genus JBDGYW01. The sequence goes on along the minus strand of JBDHHK010000109.1, from coordinate 11,113 downwards.
TGGTGATTTCGTCATTACTCGCTCCACTCGGGTCAATCCAGGGTTCGGTGCCCAGCTTGAAGACTGTCTTGAGGTTGTCCGTGCAACGCGCTGAGTGGGCGCATAGGCCGCGGTTGTCGTGAATGGTGATGCCGTCGCCGTCGTAGCTCTCGCGTTTGTCCGGGACGCGGGTCGGGTCCTTCGCACTGGTAAAACCGGTCTTCATATGTGTGCCATCGCAGAACGGCTTGTTCTTCGAACCGCCGCAGCGGCACAGATAGACCGTTCCTTCAACATCGAAAACCTCACCATCTGACATGCGCGTGATCTTGTCGCAATTCTCGAGCATGTACGGACCGTTTTCCGTTGGCGTGACTTTTGGGCGCTTACTCATGACAGCCTCCTTGGCTGGCCATACCGGGGAAGAGACGGGCAGTACGACAGGAAATGAAGTCTAACCGATTTCAAAGCCTGACGTCTTCCTGACCGATCTCGATCAGGCTCCAAGCATAATCTTGTTTGTGCGAGTAACGCACTTCTTGTTACAGCGCTGGCTGAAACCGCTGCGCTTGTCCTGCTTACCTGAACCCTCGAACATTGTGCTCTCGTTGTCGGGAGATCAAAACCTCGTAGAGATTGAGGCGGAAGCGGTGAAAAAAAGTGACGACGGGCAATCCTAGCGCGGGAAACAACCGAAAAACGGAGTCACGCGTAACTATCTGACCTCCTTGAGCACACACATGCATACCCAAAACGAGTGTCGGCCACTCGACACCGGTCAGACCTGTGAGAGAGGGATCAGTCAATGAGAATCTTGTTCAGCATCATCTGGGCGGCATTACTGCCAAGCCTGATCGCAGCACAGTCACTATCGGATCATTCGCTTTTCAATTCTGTACTGCAGCAATTCGTGCAGGGCACCGCGGTTGACTACTCGGCACTCAAGAATGACCGAGGCGGTCTAGACGCGTACCTGCAGGAAATGGCGGTAACCGATCCAGAGCAGTTGGCGGGTGCTACCGAACGGGCGCGACTGGCCTTTTGGATCAATGCATACAATGCCTGTGTCATCAGGCTCGTCATTGACCATTACCCCATCAAAAAGCGTGGCTTTCCGGCATCTCTCATGAGTTCACTCAAGGGTGTGCCTGGCAATTCCATTCGTCAGATCTCCGATACCTGGAGTCGTGAGTTTTGCACTGTCGCCGGCGCAGACCGGTCGCTTGACGAGATAGAGCATGAGCTCATTCGTCCAATGGGAGAACCGCGCATTCATTTTGCGGTGAACTGCGCCTCTCGCTCGTGCCCAGTTCTGACGCAAAGAGCGTATACGGCGGAAGGCCTGGAATCGCAGCTCGACGCAGCCGTGAGAAGGTTCGTATCCGACACGGCACAGTTCCGCCTCGAGCGAGGAGACAATCCTCGGCTCGTCCTGAGCAGGGTACTCGATTGGTACGGAGAGGATTTTGGCGGCAAGGAGGGCGTCGTCTCATTCCTGCTCGAATACCTTGGAGACGACGATAAAGAGTACATTCGTAACAATCTTCCAATTCGAGTCGACTATGCGGAATACGACTGGACGCTGAATGATGTGGTGGTCAACTTGAGCCGGTGGCACTCAGACTTTCTGGATGAGAACGAATACGGGCCGCTGCTGGTATTCCAGAGTATGGGAGCACGTTCATGAGCGTCCGCAGCCTATTGGTCGCTGCTGCGTTTGTTGTCACCCAGCATGGTGCAAGTGCTCAGGCACACGTAGACACGCTCCTTGGAGATCTCTCAGGTGACTGGCGGAAAAAGTGGAATGAGCAGGCGCTCGCGGACCGAAGCAACGAATTTACGACGAGCATCGACGGTGAAAGTGTGCGAGTGCGGAGCGAAAGCTCTGCGTCGGCCGTTTGGCGTAGCATCGACTATTCGGGGCAAGATGGTGTCAAGCTCAGGTGGCGGTGGAAAATAGATCGGGTAATCCCTGGAAACGCGCGTGAACGCGAAAGGGCAGGAGACGATTACTCGGCAAGGCTCTTTGTGGTTTTCGACGGAACACCGTTCGAATCCCGTGCAATATCAATCTGTTATGTTTGGGCCTCGAGCGAATTCGTCGGTGCCGCATTCATCAACCCGCATGTGGAGAATGTCGCGACAGTCGTGCTGCAGAGTGGCGACGATCTTTCGGGGCAATGGATCACGGAAGAGCGCAACGTCACGCGAGACTTTGAAGCTCTATTCGGTCGAGCGCCCAACGCAGTGACGGGCGTCGCGATCATGGTCGACACGGACAATACCGGTACCACTGCAGTTTCGTGGTTCGCGGACGTGGTTGCATTTCTCGACGAAACGAGATTGAAGATTCAATGATTGCGCGGACCTCTTGAGCTTCCATACCGCTCAGGCCCCACTGGGTTAGGGCGATCTCAAAGAATGTGGTGCGAATAAAAAAGTAGTCAGCGATTCGAGGGCCTGACACCAAAGACTCTCTCGGAGGACGAAGCCGATGCAAATGGGGATGGTCGGATTGGGGCGTATGGGCGCGAATATGGTGCGCCGCCTGCTGGAAAACGGGCACGACTGCGTCGTGTACGATCTCGATCCAGACAACGTCAGACAACTGGCAGCTGAAGGTGCCACGGCTGCGGACTCGCTCGAGGATCTCGCCACCAGTCTCCCCAAACCGCGCGCTGTTTGGGTGATGGTTCCAGCCGGAGACGCAACGGACGAGACGGTTTTGGCCCTTGCCGAGTTCTTCGATCCGGGTGATGCAATCATCGACGGCGGGAACTCCTACTTCAAAGACGACCTCCGCCGTGCGGAGTTGCTGGGCCCGAAAGGCGTGCAGTATTTGGACGTGGGAGTGAGCGGCGGTGTTTGGGGGCTCGAACGCGGCTACTGCCTCATGATAGGTGGAGCCAGCGAGCCAGTGGATAGGCTCGATCCGATCTTTCGAACACTTGCACCAGGCATCGGCGACATCGAGCGGACGCCAGGACGTGAGGGCGACCTCGATACCATGGAATTGGGATACGTGCACTGTGGACCAGTCGGATCCGGCCATTTCGTGAAGATGATCCACAACGGAATCGAGTATGGGCTGATGCAGGCTTTTGCCGAAGGTTTCGATATCCTGAAGTCCGTCAAACGCTACGATTTCGACCTGGACGCGATTGCCGAAGTGTGGCGACGCGGCAGTGTGATTTCTTCCTGGTTGCTGGACCTGACTGCGACCGCTCTGCTACAAGACCCACAACTGGATGCATACGGCGGCAACGTGCAAGACTCCGGTGAGGGCCGTTGGACTGTCCTGACAGCAGTGGAGGAGGCGGTCCCGGCCGACGTTCTTTCGGCAGCATTGTACACACGTTTTCGATCCCGCCAGACCCACACGTTTGCGGAGAAGGTACTCTCCGCGATGCGTCATCGGTTCGGCGGACACACCGAGCCTCCTACCGCGGAATGACCACTTGCCTGCCACCCTGGTGGAACCGACTCTCGGAGCGTAAGAGATTATGTCGATGACTGAAGAAACGACAGCGATAAATGCCGGATGGAAGCCCGCCGGCCCCTGCGCGATGGTGATCTTCGGAGCCAGAGGTGACCTGACGAGGCGGAAGCTGATACCGGCGCTGTACAATCTTAAGGACAAGGGGCTGTTATCCGACCGCTTTGCCGTCATCGCGTTCGCGCGTAATCTGGATGATGAGCAGCTCAGGAAACAACTGTGGGAAAACGCCAAAGAGCACTTGACCGGAGGATTCCGACAGGAGACTTGGGACTGGCTGGATCGGCGTCTTTATACCTTGCCCGGCAATCTCGATGATGCCGCCGCCTATATCCGTTTGAAGCACACGCTGACTGAGATCGACCAAGCCCGAGGAACCGACGGCAACTACATATTCTACTTTGCTACTCCCCCCAGCTTTTTTGCTGAGATTCCTCGACAGCTGAACATCGCCGACCTCGCCAGTGAAGAGAACGGTCGTTGGCGGCGGGTGATAGTGGAAAAGCCGTTCGGCCACGACCTGGACTCAGCGCTTTCTTTGAACCACGAACTACTCGGTACACTCAACGAATCGCAGATCTATCGCATCGATCATTACTTGGGCAAGGAGACGGTTCAGAACATCCTCGTCTTCCGATTCGCCAACGCCATCTTCGAGCCGATTTGGAACAGACGTTACGTCGATCACGTTCAGATAACCGTTGCTGAATCGGTAGGAGTGGGTACGCGCGGCGGTTACTACGAGGAAGCCGGCGCTCTGCGCGACATGATTCCCAACCACCTTTTCCAGCTTCTTGCGCTGATCGGGATGGAGCCGCCGGTTTCGTTCGACGCCGAAGCGGTGCGCAACGAAAAAGGCAAGATCTTCAGAGCGATCAAGCCTCTTGCGCCAGATGAGATTCTCCAGATAGCCGTGCGAGGCCAGTACGGCGCGGGAGTCATGCCGGACGGAGCCGAGGTACCGGGGTACCGCTCTGAAGCAGGCGTTCCGGAGGGCGCCACAACTGAGACATTTGCTGCACTGACGTTGCTGATTGACAATTGGCGCTGGGCTGGAGTGCCATTCTATTTGCGTACCGGAAAACGGCTGCCGGCGCGTTTCACAGAGATCGCCATCCAGTTCAAACGTGCTCCGTTTGTTCTCTTCCGGCAGACGCCGGTCGACCATCTGGATCCCAACCACCTCGTGTTGCGCATCCAACCCGACGAAGGAATCTCGCTCGCCTTCAGCGCCAAGATCCCCGGACCGGTAGTACGCATCGGCGACGTCGAGATGGATTTCTGCAATGCTGACTATTTCGACGGGACACCGGCGACGGGATACGAGACGCTGCTGTACGATTGTATGAAGGGCGACGCGGGCCTTTTCCAGCGGGGCGACAACGCTGAAGCAGCCTGGAGTGTAGTGGCTCCGATCCTCGATGTTTGGACCGCCCTGCCGCCGCGGGATTTTCCCAACTACAACGCCGGCACTTGGGGCCCGAAGGAGGCCGGCGAGCTGCTGCGACGTGATGGGCGACGCTGGCGGAGGCTGGGGTGAAGCCCCAGGTTCGGGTGTTCCACGATGTACAGACCTTGGCGAACGCTGCCGCAGATGAATTCGTGCGTCTCGCGAACGAGAGTTCCAAAGAATCCGATACTTTCAGTGTGGTGCTGTCTGGCGGTTCAACGCCTAAGCACCTCTTTCGCGCGCTCGCTTCTGAGGAAAACCGCGGGCGACTCGCATGGGACCAAGTCCACTTCTTCTGGGGTGATGAGCGATGCGTACCAGTTGATCACCCGGACAGCAACTTTGGCGTTGCCCGGGGCCTGCTGCTGGAACCGCTGGCCATTCCGCCCGGGAACATCCATCGTTTCAAGGCCGAGTTGGGGGATCCCGCCGAAGCGGCCAATCAATACGAAACCGAATTGCGAAACTTTTTCGGTCTGCGACACGAAGGGCAGCTGCCACGCTTCGACCTCGTATCGCTTGGGTTGGGAGTCGACGGCCATACCGCATCGCTGTTTCCGGGCAGCGCCGCGATCGCTGAAGACGTGCGACTGGTTTCGGCGAACTGGGTAGAGAAACTGAATTCATTCCGGTTGACGCTTACCGCCCACGCATTCAACAATGCCGCCCGAATTCTGTTTCTGGTGACCGGCGCCGAAAAGGCGGGGGTGGTAAGGGACGTGCTCGAGCCGCAAGCGGATGCCGCTGAGTATCCCGCTCAACTCATCAAGCCATGGAACGGTGACTTGTTGTGGTACCTCGATCGAGAAGCTGCGGCGCAACTCTCGGTCACCCGTTAGGATCTCGAGGTCACCAAGGCTTTATCGCATGGCTCGGACTGGCTAGTCATACGGCTCCTCGACCAGAAGTTAGGGCATCGGAGGTCGGTCATGGAGAGGCTGATAGACGCCGACAGCTCCACCGCCCGGAAGCGTAACCTCCACCAGCCGGCCCCAACCCTCCTCCTTGATGGGTGAACAAGGAACCTGTTGCTCCGCCATGGACGCACTGAACTCCTCAACGTCCTGTACCATCAGATACAGCTCATGCATGCCGTTGGCCTCCGCGGGATGAAACGCGACTTCTGCCGGTGGAAGGCCGAAGATGAGCCAGCCCCCACCTACGTCGACATTTGGGAATCTCAATACGTCGCGGAAGAATTTCCTGTCGGCCTCAGGGTCGACGCTAAAGATTACAGAGTGAGCTCCGACGATCATATCTCGATCTCCCGATTGTTTTTTGTTTTTGCCGCTTTTCGCCGCACCCATCCATCTCTGTCTCTCGAACAACTTTCGTCGGTCACCCGACCGCTTTCTTCCGCTCCGCAATGGCTTCGCCGATTAGCTCTCGCACGGCCCGTGCTTTCGCTTCAGCCTTACTGCTGATTTTGACGTGGCGGAGGCGCTTTCCACTGCCTTCGAGAAGACCGGCCGGAGCTTTTGGATTTCTCGCGCAGCAGCCACACCAGTGTTGTCGCGGTAAGTACCCCGTAGGCTCCCCCGAGCCCGGGCGGGCCCAGGGTGTCGCCCAGAGGCAAACCTACGACCCAGCCCACCGTACTGACCACGATCCACCAACCGGCCCAGGGGACCTCCCGTCGCAGCACCGCCCACTGGAGCACGCCGACAACCGTTCCGAATACACCCACTCCCACAAGCCAGCCCACCTCCTCGTTGAGCAGACCGACGCCGAATATGACAACACCGACCACCGCCGCGGCCCCTAGGCTGGTGAGCACCCACCGGCCAGCCCGCGCGATAAAACGTCGCAACACCAGCCATTGCAGCACCCCGACCAGGATTCCACCCACGGCGACGCCCAGGTACCCGCCCAAGATGACGGTGGGCAGGGATTTCAGAATTATGGGGTCACCATCAGCGAACCAACCCCAATAGAGACCCATACCCCACCCGAATGCACTGGCCATCAACCAGAGGAACCAGAATCGCCACCCAGGCCCCTTCTGTGGCGCCAGAGCCAGCCGTGCAGCGATCACCATAAACCCGGCGAGGGCATTGAAGCCGATGTCGCGAACGTCGAATACGCGGTTGGGCAGCATCGCCTGAATACACTCGTCGAGAGTGCCCAGCAGCGCCGTAACCGCCACAGTGAGAGCGGCGGGCGCGGGAACCCGGCGGCCGTTGCGCACCCGTTCTTGAAGTGCCTGGTGGATAACGGCGGCTACGACGCCGTACTCGATGAGATGGGTCCGCTCCTCAGGGCTTCCAATTCTCAAAAACATCCACAAATAGGCGAACGCGACGCCGAGTGCCACGCCTATCTCGGGCCAACCAGGGCGCTTTTTCAGCCATTGCCAGGCGATGGCCCCCACCACCAGCAGCACAACGAGGGCGAACGAGATCCGCAGCAAGTTTTGCTCGCGCAGAAAGTCGACCAGGATGCGCGCGGGCCCCAGGGTGGAGTAAGTCGCCACCAACACGACGACCGTCCAGGTCCAGAGGCGCCGCTCCCTGTCGGAGGTGAAGAGAGACATATAGATCCCTTTACCGTTCAGCCGTCAGTCGCCAGAAGCCTAGGTGCGACAGAAGCTTTCACGGACTCTTGACAATCCAAATATCCTGGACAATTGTCGATCAACCAAACCCTATCAGCCTAGCTTCACGCTCCGGGATCGGGTTGCCCCGCGCAATTCAGAGAAAGAGCCAGATGCTCGCGGCACCGATAAACGGATAACTTAACAACCCCGGAAAGTACCCTTCCGCAGCGACGGCCAAGAGTGGGTGGGCGATGCCGTTGATCATCCCTGCGAGCGCAAGCGCAGCGGCGCGTCGCTCGGCCAGGATCTCGGGAGGCGAGAAACGGTTCAGGACTAGCGGCAGTGCAGCGAGTGCCGCCAGACCCAAGACAACAAGGCTTGGGAGCACACTCAGCATGGATTACCCTTTCGCCTCCATCTCTCCGATACCGTGCGTTACCCAGTCAGCTCCTCCGCCATCGACAGTATCTTGCATACCGACCGCCAGTTTCGACCTGTCAAAGGCACAGCCATCGCCTTTTCGACATTCGCAGCGAGCTTGGAGCGTCCAACGCCGTCGGGTGCAAGCAAGTAAAACACTCGATCTGCGAGTCTAAACTCCTCTCGGTTAGCTCGAACGCCTTCCAGGCGTTTCATATCTGGATTGGTGGGGCTATACGCCAGGAAAAAGAGATGCAGCGTCTTTGGCTCGGCTTCACCATCAGGAAACGGATTGGAGGCTATGGCGTCTCGAAGCTCTTGCACCGAGAGTATCAAGACCTCCGGCGCAAAGCCATGGTTGCTATCAATCGCGCGTTTGATAGTGAGTGAGAGCTTTTGCTTGTCGGAGGTCTCGCTCTGAAAGACAACGTTGCCGCTTTGTATGTAAGTCTTGACATTGTTCAGCCCTAGACTCTCCAACACTGCGGACAGTTCTTTCATCGGCAGGATATTCTTCCCGCCCACGTTGATACCTCTAAAGAGGGCAATTAGCGTGTTCATTTCCAATTGTCTATTCAACGTAAAGGGTGGCGTTCTTCATGGGTTTTTAACTCGAAGACCGAGAACTTCTCCTCATCGATGAATCTGAAGAATGCTGCGAGCGCAGATCCATTCAACCTACCTCGTTCGATAGCTTTATGCGCTTGAAACGCAGTTGACGATACCTCACCCGTACCCTGGACAGGTTCAATTCGAGGCGGCATACTTGGCGCGGGTGAAAGGAAATCCCTTCTGTGACACAGATAAGCGACACGAGGCACTTACTATGGAACTCGAAAACCTCGAGCACGAGCAACATGTATTCGTTCGCGATTTGCAGCCGATGAAAGATATGAATCCGGTCCCGCCGGTCCTTTGCGTTTTGGCCGCAGTGGCACTCGGTTGTGGATCACCGCCGCCGTCCGAGTCCAATCGACTTGCGGAGGCGACTACCTACACAGTGCAAGAGGCGGAAGAGGAAAGAAGGCAGCTAATCTCGGACTACATAGAAAACGACGCCTACACGGGTTTCGAAAGCGAGGCTGACGGTGTGAATCACATGGCCTTTGTCACTAGCGATGTCGAAAGCACCATCGAGTTCTACACACAAGTGGTTCGTTTGAAGCTGCTCCGTGTCCGTACCATGGACGGTGACCCACGGTCAACGCAGGTGTTCTTCGATATGGGCCGAGGTGAACTTCTGGCTTTTCTTCGACTCAACGACATGGGCGACCGCCGACAAACGGACGCCGGCCCCTTCCACCACGCCGCACTCACCGTATCTCGCGAACAATACGAAGGTCTGATCGACAGGTTGGATGAACGGCGTATCACCTATACGACCATCTCACACGAGATCCTCGATACCGTCACACTCACCGACCCCAATGGAATCCTGCTCGAGCTATCGGTCTGGAATATCGATCCGAAGGAAGTACAGATGTAGGTCACCACGCGATCACGGTGCCCCGAGGCGGCGTTGGGGGTCACTGCCGGGTTGAATGTCGATTGCGATCTCAAGGCTGGTGATTCCATCATGGCTTCACAAATCCCTGAATCGACCGGTCAGTTACTCCACGGAGGTACGATCTGGTTCACCCGTGCGTATGCAACCATCTGCCCGAGGTGCTCATGGGCATGGAACTGGAGCAGGATGAGTTGGCTACCCACTGTAGTGCCCGATCCGGCATTGGGAGCCTGCACCCACAAGCCGTCGTTGGGTGTCGCCGCGATCACCTCCCGGGCGAAGTCGAACGATTGCCTGAGAGCATCTACCACCACAGCCTGATCCGTGAATGAGTCAGGGTCCGCTAGCCAGGTCTCACGGGCACCCTCGGGCAGCTCCGCACCCACCCTGAGCGGAATGGCGAAGTTGGCGGCAACCACATGCATTAGCACCTCGCTGACAGAACGCACACCATCCATCGGTCTCCAGGAGTAGCGCTCCTGGGGGAAAGCCTCGGCTAGACTCACGTACTTCCGTTCAAGGTCTTCGAGATCTCCGTTTACAGTGTTCTGCAGATCCTGAGCGCTCAGGGATCCTGCCAGACACATCGCTGCAACGGCCGAGATTGTCGAGGTGCTCGTTCTCATGCTTCCGCCTCCTTCGTTTTTCGCCGGAGTCCGCTGGGGTACTATTGTGGTTGCGCCGATTGCATGTACCCAGGTTTGCGAGTGCAGTTCCAAGCCGCCGGATACTAGAGGTTGCCGCTCAGGATTGGCTTGAAGTCACGAGCGCCCGAAGAACCACGGCAAATCGCAACGACTGCGCGATATTGGTGTTTCCTGTCACCGCTCATCGCGTCAATGATCGGAAGACGCTTTCGATCCAGTAATCGGTGTCTAATCCGGGGAAGAGCCGGCTGTTCCAGGAAGCCCAATCGCCCAACGCGTCTTCCGATCGCATGTTTTCCACCGTCTTACCGTCATTCATTGCTTTGCGAATAACGTTCATGGTCGCTAATACCATTTCTCGGTATGTGCGCAGTTCCTCTTTGGTATAGTCACGTCCGTGCGATGATAGAAATCGTGTGTTTTCGGGATACCGGTCCATGATCTTCCCAAGAACTACCGGCAATCTCTCGACACTGACATCCGCGTAGCGGTCAGACCAGACCACCGGAAAAGTCTCTGGGACGATGAGATCACCGAGGTACAAAGCGTTCATCTCCGGAAGATGGACGACGATGTCGTTGTCCGTGTGCGCACCAGGCATCGCTATCAAGGACAGTTCACCGGATCCACAGCGAACACGCATGGAATCCGTGAACGTGGTTGTTGGCAGTCCTGCGTTGGGGAAGCCCTCGGTCGCAGCGAGAGCATCTTTGCACCGGGCATGGGCGATGATTTCACCCTCACGTCCGATCACGCGATTGCCGCCGGTGTGGTCTCCATCCGAATGAGTATTGATTAGATAGTCGACACTTTCCACGCCTATGTCGTGGAGCTTCGACGCGAGTTGGTCTGCAGTTGCCTCGAAGCCGGCATCGATGAGTACGAAGCGTTCCCCGCATCGGACGACCAGGACGTTCACATAACCATTCACCCATAGCTTCGTCAGTCGATCGTCGACGGGCGTTACGCGGATATCCGGCAGCTGATCTTGAACCATAGAAGGCCCCATAAAAAGCAAGACGAGGACGTGGATGGCTCGGCTGGGTCCCAGCACTACGGGACAAGCCCTTCTGCGAGG
>JBDHHK010000108.1:0-14785 GCA_039589395.1 Gemmatimonadota bacterium | reverse complement strand
CGATCGCCAGCTCTATCACTGGCTCGGGGAAGCGCATGACCTCGAGTATGATCGGATGGTCTTTGTCGCAGAGTGTGTCGCCGGTCTTAGTGTGTTTGAGCCCGATCACAGCAGCGATGTCGCCGGCGCGCACTTCCTGAATCTCTTCCCGTTTGTTTGCGTGCATCTGCAGCAGCCGGCCCACACGCTCTTTGCGCGAGCTGGAGGAGTTGTGAACGTGCGCTCCTGCCTGCAGCACACCCGAATAGACTCTGAAGAACGTCAACCGGCCGACAAATGGATCGGTTGCGATCTTGAACGCGAGCGCACTGAACGCCTCGTCGTCGGCGGCATTGCGTTCGACGTGAGTCTCATCGTGATGGGGCAGATGACCTTTGATCGCGGGCACGTCGAGAGGACTCGGCAGATAGTCGACGATGCCGTCCAAGAGTCGCTGGATTCCCTTGTTCTTGAATGCCGCGCCACAGAAAACTGGAATCAGACCACCGTTGACGGTAGCCGCCCGGACTACCTTGCGAATGTCGTCTTCGGTCAGTTCCTCACCATCCAGATATCGTTGCAGGAGCTCTTCGTCGTATTCGACGGCCGCCTCGATCAGCTCATGACGGAGTTCCGCGGCTTTCTCCTTGAACGCATCGGGTATGGGGCCTTCCTCCCACTTAACACCCTTGCTGTCTTCGTCATATATGACCACGACCTGACGAACCAAGTCGATCAGACCTGTGAACAGCTCTCCAGACGCGAGCGGGTACTGCACAGGATACGCTTTCGCACCCAAACGTTCGCGCATCATACTCAGGCAGCGATCGAAGTCTGCTCCTACGCGATCCATCTTGTTCACGAAAACGATACGCGGCACGCCATAACGGTCGGCCTGGCGCCAGACGGTCTCCGTCTGGGGCTCTACGCCACCGACGGCGTCTAATAGCGTCACAGCACCATCCAGAACCCGAAGGGACCGCTCTACTTCAGCGGTGAAGTCGACGTGTCCCGGAGTGTCGATAATGTTGATCTGGAACTTCTCGTCTGAGCTTTTCCAGGTGTGTTCCCACTCGCAGTACGTCGCCGCCGAAGTGATGGTAATGCCACGCTCCTGCTCCTGCTCCATCCAGTCCATCGTGGCCGTGCCATCGTGTACTTCGCCAATCTTATACGTGCGCCCGGTATAGTAGAGGATCCTTTCGGTCGTAGTCGTCTTACCAGCATCGATGTGGGCCATGATGCCGATATTACGAATCCTCTCCAGGGGCGTTTTCCGTGACATGTCGTTGACTGTGCCAGTTCGTGAACGTCTACGCTTTTGGGCTCGTCCCGATTTTGTTCCGGTGCGCGTCTGCAAATTTGTCTTCCAAGCAGTGAAAAAGCGGGGCGACCGTCATCCGCCGTGTCGGATAGGTCTCGCTCCGCGTCCGTCCGGGAGGGTCACTCCCTGCGACGCAGGATCCCTTAATGCAGGGTCCCGATATTGTCGGTTTAAGGTTTCAGACTACCACCGATAGTGTGCGAAGGCACGGTTTGCCTCCGCCATACGGTGCGTGTCCTCCCTCTTCTTTATCGAACTTCCCTCGCCCTTCGAGGCGAGTATCAACTCTGCCGCCAAGCGTTCGGCCATCGACTTCTCACCACGCGAGGTCGAATACTGGATAATCCAGCGCATTGCCAAAGCGGAGCGGCGATCTTGCCTGACTTCAATTGGTACCTGATAGGTCGCACCACCTACGCGGCGACTCTTCACTTCGAGCAAAGGCTTTACGTTGTTCAAAGCCTGCTTGAAAACCTGTACTCCCGGTTGGCCGCTGCGCTGTTCGATCAAATCCATCGAGCTGTAAAAAACCTTCTCGGCGGTTGATTTCTTGCCATCCGACATCAGATGATTTATGAACTTCGATACCGTCTGACTGTCGTAACGTGGGTCTGGTGGGACCTGGCGCTTGATCGCTTTCGTTCGCCTACTCATTTGGGCCTCTTTGCTCCGTACTTCGAGCGGCTCCGGCGACGATCGGTAACTCCGGCCGCGTCGAGTGTGCCCCGGATGATGTGGTAACGCACACCAGGCAGGTCTTTCACTCGACCACCTCGAATCAGCACGATACTGTGCTCCTGCAGATTATGCCCTTCACCAGGTATGTAGCTCGTTACCTCGAATCCATTAGTGAGGCGTACACGGGCAACCTTCCGCAATGCCGAGTTCGGCTTCTTCGGGGTAGTCGTGTACACGCGAGTGCACACGCCACGCTTTTGGGGATTACCCTTGAGCGCCGGTGCCTTGTCGGACTTGCGCATTACCTTGCGCCCATGGCGAACTAACTGATTGATCGTTGGCATTCTGTCTTTGATTCGTTGTTCAACACAACCCGTAACAAACAAGCCTCTCGAATCATCGAGAGCCTGTAAAACTAGATTGCACGCGTCGTTAGGTCAAGTGTAACAGCCAAAGATCAGCCCCCTGGCTCCCAAAGGAGCAGGGGGCCGTTTCAACTGCGGCTAGACGTCCGCCTCTGTCTCGACCTTCGGCGGCGGTGCAGCTGTAATAAACGGGCTTCTGATACCGCCGAACTCATCTTCCGTTTCAGGTGGCGGAGGTGGAGGCTCAAATCCTTCAGGTGGCTCGATCTCGATCTCGGAATAGCGATAAATGCCGGTTCCAGCCGGGATCAAGTGCCCAATGATGATGTTCTCTTTGAGGCCCAGTAGATCGTCCTTCGCTCCCCGTATCGACGCGTCCGTGAGTACGCGGGTCGTCTCTTGGAACGACGCGGCTGAGATGAACGACTGTGTGGTGAGCGACGCCTTAGTGATGCCGAGTAGCAGCGGCTCATTTGTCGCGGGTTGCCCACCCTTACGCATGATACGCTCATTCTTCTCACGGAACGTGATCCTGTCTACGCTCTCGCCTTCGAGGAAGGAGGTGTCACCAGGATCGAGGACTTTCACCTTTTGCAGCATCTGCCGTACTATCACACCGATGTGCTTGTCGTTGATCTTGACACCCTGGAGACGGTATACCTCCTGAACTTCGTTCAGCAAGTACTCCTGCACCGCCCTGGGGCCCTTGATACGCAAAATATCGTGCGGGTTCACCGGGCCCTCGGTCAGGCGATCGCCAGCCCATACGCGGTCTCCTTCGTGCACACGGAGGTGCTTACCAGCCGCCACGTCGTACACTTGGGCCTCACCCGAATCAGGATGCACGAGGATTTCACGCTTACCGCGCTTGATGTCTCCGAAGCTCACAATGCCGTCGATCTCTGAGATCGTTGCCGGATCTTTCGGACGTCGAGCTTCAAAAAGCTCTGCTACGCGCGGGAGGCCGCCCGTGATATCTCGGGTCTTGTATGCCTCTCGTGAGATCTTGGCAAGCGTGTGACCTGCCAACACCTTAATGCCGTCTTCAACCGTGAGTTGAGCTCCCTCAGGAATGACATAGTCGCGTACCTTGCGCTCCTTGCTTCCCTTGGTCTGCACTATCTCTATGTGCGGGTGGAGCTTCTTCTCGCGATCCTCGGTGATCACACGCTGGCGCCGCCCAGTGATCTCATCAAGCTCTTCTCGAACCGTCTCGTCTTGAATGATGTCGACGAACCGTACTTTCCCTGACACGTCGGTCATGATCGGGTTCGCGTACGGATCCCAGGTGAACAGCAAGATCTCGCCCGTCTCTCCGGGGATTGAGACCTGCGGCCGCTTGACTTCCTCACCGTCTGACACGGCGAGGGTCGCGCCAAGTGGAACCTGGAACCGAGAGCGCACCTGCCCATCGGCATCGCGAATCTCCAGCTCTCCCTCGTAACCGGTAACGACGGTATCCCCGTTCTCGGCTTCCACGACCTTGAGCCGATCGCTGTAGAAGACCGTGCCCTCCACCTTCGTCTTCCGAGCTGTCTGCTCAGCGATGCGTGCGGAAGTTCCACCGATGTGGAACGTTCGCAGAGTTAGCTGGGTACCCGGCTCGCCGATTGACTGAGCGGAAAGGATACCTACGGCCTCACCGAGGTCGACCAGGTCCATTGTGGCCAGGTTTCGTCCGTAGCACATACGGCACAATCCACGGCGAGCTTCGCAGGTAAGAACCGAGCGAATCGTCACAGTCTCGATACCGGCGTCGTCGATCACCGCGGCTGTGTCCTCATCGATCAGGTCACCTGCTGGAACCAGCAGACGTGGATCGCCGTGCTCATCCATCTCGTGGGGGTCGAACACGTCTTCCGCGGCGACGTTGCCAACGATCCGCTCCCTGAGCGGCTCGATGATGTCCTCACCTTCCTTGAGTGCGGAGACTTCGAGGCCCAAGATCGTGCCGCAGTCCTCTTCGGCAATCGTGACGTCTTGCGCCACATCGACCAGCCGGCGCGTCAAATAGCCGGCGTCGGCGGTCTTCAGTGCGGTATCCGCCAATCCTTTGCGGGCACCGTGTGTCGAGATGAAGTACTCCAGAACTGTGAGCCCCTCGCGGAAGTTGGACTTAATTGGGCTCTCGATGACCTCACCGACCCCACCGGTGAGTTTCTTCTGCGGTTTCGCCATCAGGCCGCGCATACCCGCAAGCTGCCTTATCTGATCTCGGCTGCCTCGGCTACCCGAGTCAAACATCATATACACCGGGTTGAGGCCCCGCTGTGATTCCGAGAGATTCTCGACCATTGCCGCCGCAATGTCGTTGTTAGCGTGGGTCCAGGCGTCGATGACCTTGTTATAGCGCTCTCCGAAGGTGATCTGCCCGGTGGAGTACGCCTTTTGATAGCGCGCCACACGTGCGGATGCTTCATCGATAATCTCCGGCTTTTCAGCCGGTATCTGGAGATCCTCCACCCCAATCGAAACACCGCCGACTGTGGCGCTTCTGAATCCAAATTCCTTGAGCGCATCCAAAAACGCCACGGTGGGCCTTAGGCCCGCTATGCCATACGACTCGAACACGATCGCAGAGATCGTCCGTTTGCGCATTACGGCGTTCTGGAACCCCATCTTTGCCACCAACGCTTTAGGCAGAATGCTATTGAAGAGCACCCGACCGGCGGTGGTCGGAATCCACTCCCCAACTCGCACTGTTTCCGCCTGCGCCTCGTCGTACCAGTCATTCGGCTCGAACCAGAATCGAATCGGCGCCTGATACTCGAGGCGACCGAGCGCAACAGCGGTTTCGACCTCGGCGACGGTGCCGTAGCACACTGCGTTTTCGACAAGTTTGTCGTGACCCGGAAGCGTTTTGGTCAAGAAGTAGCACCCGAGCACCATGTCTTGACTCGGTTCTGCAACCGGTCGGCCATCAGCTGGCTTGAGGACGTTGTTGCTCGAGATCATCAGCACTCGTGCTTCGAGCTGCGATTCGCATGAAAGCGGCACGTGGACAGCCATCTGGTCACCGTCGAAGTCCGCATTGAATGCGGCACAGACGAGCGGATGGATCCTGATTGCCTTGCCCTCCACGAGGACCGGCTCGAACGCCTGGATGCCGAGCCGGTGTAGCGTTGGAGCTCGGTTCAAAAGCACCGGGTGGTCCTGGATGATCTCCTCGAGAATCTCGTATACCTCCGGGCTCTCGCGTTCGACGATCTTCTTTGCCCTCTTGACCGTTTCCGCAATCCCTGACTCAACCAACTTGTGGATGATGAAGGGCTTGAACAGCTCGACTGCCATCGTTTTGGGCAGTCCGCACTGATGGAGCTTGAGCTCGGGCCCAACGACGATCACGGAGCGGCCAGAATAGTCGACTCGCTTTCCAAGGAGATTTTGGCGGAATCGCCCCTGTTTGCCCTTGAGCATATCTGACAGCGACTTCAGCGGCCGTTTTCCACGTCCGCGAATCGCTTTGGAACGTCTTCCATTGTCAAATAACGCGTCCACAGCTTCCTGAAGCATCCGCTTCTCGTTGCGGAGAATCACCTCAGGCGCACGGTGCTGAATCAACTTTTGCAGGCGATTGTTGCGATTGATAACCCGCCTGTAGAGATCGTTCAGGTCGCTCGTCGCAAACCGGCCTCCATCTAACGGAACCAGCGGGCGCAGATCAGGGGGGATGACCGGAATGACGTTCAAAATCATCCACGCCGGGTTGTTGCGCTCCTCGGAGTTCTCGCCGGAATTCCTGAACGCATCGACAATCTTGAGGCGCTTGAGCATCTGTTTCTTGCGATGCTGACTTGTTTCCGTGATGACACCAGCTCTGAGTTCCTCTGCGACCTTGTCGACGTCGAGCTCTTGAAGGAGCTCTTTGATCGCCGGCGCACCGATGTCGGCGCGAAAAGCCGTGTCCCCTTCGGCCCTGGCCTTCTCACGGAACGTGATGTACGCGTCTTCGTCGATCAGTTCCTTCAACTGGACTTCCTGCTCGCCCGGATCTAGCACGATATAGTTCGTGTAATAGATGACCTTCTCGATGTCGCGTAGCGTAAGATCGATCAGGTTACCCATCGGACTCGGTAGCGTCTTGAAGAACCAGATATGCGCTACGGGCACGGCCAGTTCAATGTGGCCCATTCGCTCACGACGAACCTTCGAGAGCGTTACCTCAACACCGCAGCGGTCGCAAACGACACCGCGGTAGCGGATGCGCTTGTATTTCCCGCAGTGACACTCCCAGTCCTTTACAGGACCGAAGATCCGCTCGCAGAACAAACCGTCCTTTTCGGGCTTGAACGAGCGATAGTTGATGGTCTCCGGCTTGGTGACCTCGCCCCATGACCACCAGGTACGCTGCCCCTGCATGATCAGGCGCTCGCGCTCCTTCGGATCTTGCGGACCGCGAATCTCTTCGGGACTGGCAAGCCGGATGTGGATGTAGTCGAAACTCGACCCTCGTTGATCCCGTACGGTGCGAAAATCGATCATCGGTACTCCCTATTCCTCACCGTTGTCGGTGACGCCAAGAGTTACCTTCAACCCTAGCGCTTGAAGTTCTTTCACCAGCACGTTGAACGACTCCGGTATTCCCGGTTCTGGCAGATTCTGACCCTTCACCACAGCTTCGTATACTCGACTGCGCCCATTCACATCGTCTGATTTCACCGTGAGCATCTCTTGGAGCGTATGAGCGGCTCCATATGCCTCCAGAGCCCAAACCTCCATTTCACCGAACCGCTGACCACCGAACTGAGCCTTGCCGGCGAGCGGTTGCTGCGTAACCAGGCTGTACGGACCGATCGAGCGGGCGTGGATCTTATCGTCCACCAGGTGAGAGAGTTTGAGCATGTATATGGATCCGACGGTGACGTCGGAGGCAAACCAATCTCCGGTCCGCCCATCGCGAAGCTGGCACTTTCCGCCAGGTTTGAGATTCGCGGCTAGTTCAAACTCGCGGAGCGCCTTCTCAACGTCGGCATCACTCTTCTGACCAAGCAAAGTCGCGAGAGCTGGCTGACCCACACCTTCGAGAAGTTCCCGGTCACTCTTCTTGAGGCGTCTTGCGATAGCCTTCACCGCTGACCCAAATACTTTGGTGTCGACTGGGTCTGTCTCTTCTTCCTGATTATCCAACCGCGCATCGTGGTATTCCTTTTGCAGCTCAAACTCAGAACGATGCCTGTGTGCGAGCTCTTTGGCCGCAGCCGCCAGGTAGTCTCTGATGGCGTGATAGACATCGCGACTCTTCTGAGAGACCCCCCGTCCGCTCAGCCGGCTCAGACGCACTTCCTCCAGATCGGATCGTGGGCTATCCGGAGGCGTCAACTTCGCCAGGTCTGACAAGACAGTCCTGATATCATCGGGTGTCAGTTCAGGTGGATCGGTCTTGAGTCTCAGAGCGCGTCCCGCCCACTTGAGATTCGCGAGGCAGAGTGCCAGTCCCACCTCATCCTCCTGTGCACCTTGGAAGACCGGAGTCTCGGCCTTGAACCCCAGGATGTTGGCTGCCCAACCCAGGTGAGTCTCCAGGATTTGCCCAACGTTCATTCGACTGGGCACGCCGAGTGGATTGAGGACCAGATCTACCGGGCTTCCGTCAGGAAGATACGGCATGTCCTCCTCGGGAACGATTCTGGCGATGATGCCCTTGTTTCCATGTCGGCCTGCCATCTTGTCACCAACCGAGATCTTGCGCTTCTCGGCCAGATACACTTTCACAAGCTGGATGACTCCCGGCGGCAGCTCGTCGGGCTGCAAGATCTTGTCGATCTGATCCTCAGCCTTTTCCTCAATCCTGGCGCGCTCCGCGTTTGCGGCTTCAACCGCCGCTTGCAGACGCTCGTTGGTCTTCGCAGTGGTCACACGCAACGTTTTGAGATCGACCTTCGCGAAGTCGACTTCCTCGAGCATTGCCTTTGTGAGCTTAGTTCCGCCCGAATAGTACTCCTCGATCGTGCCCGACTTGAGCATCACTGCCACTTCTTCACCGGCAAGCAGATCTCTCAGCTCATCGCACAGCGCTGTACTGACACGCCCCTTCTCTTCGTTCTCGAGTTGACGTACTTCACCGATCCGCTCACCGCGATCCTTCTCGACAACTTGGTCTTCGATGCGAGAAAAGATCTTGACGTCGATAACGACACCCTCAGTTCCAGGTGACACCTTCAATGAGGAATCCTTGACGTCTTTTGCTTTCTCTCCAAAGATTGCCGTAAGAAGCTTCTCTTCCGGTGAGAGCTCTGTCTCGCCCTTGGGGGTAATCTTCCCGACCAGTATGTCGCCCGACTTCACGTGCGCACCGATACGGACGATTCCGCGCTCGTCAAGATCCACGAGAGCCTCCTCGGAAACGTTCGGTATCTCCCGAGTAATCTCCTCTTGGCCCCGTTTGGTGTCGCGCACATGGAGTTCGAGCTCCTGTATATGGATCGAGCTGAACACATCGTCCTTCACCAGGCGCTCCGAGATCACGATCGCGTCCTCGAAGTTGTGTCCGTACCAGGGCATGAACGCGACAGTCACGTTTGCACCCAATGCGAGTTCGCCACGATCTGTCGCATGGCCGTCGGCGATGATCTCCCCCGCCTCAATCTGCTGCCCAACATCGACCAACGGACGCTGATTGATTGCAGTATCCTGATTGGTGCGCCAGAACTTCTTCAACCGGAACCGGTCATGTTGCATGAGACGTGCGAGAGGCTCACCCTTTGTGCCCTTTCTCACTCGTCCGGTATCAATGATGACTTCGTCCGCAGTGACCTTACTCACCATGCCTGCACGCGGTGCGACCTCGACCGCACCGGAATCGCGCGCAGCCTTTTCTTCGAGCCCGGTTCCAACCAGCGGTGCGCGAGGAAAGAGCAACGGCACCGCCTGGCGTTGCATGTTGCTTCCCATCAGGGCACGGTTGGCGTCGTCGTGCTCGAGGAAGGGAATTAACGCAGCAGCGACAGAAACGAGCTGTTCGGGTGCCACGTCCATGTAGTCTATGCGCGGCGGAGGTAGCAGCGGATAGTCATCCCTCTTTCTACACAGCGCCACCTCACGAATGAACTTACCGTTGGGATCGAGCGGAGCATTCGCCTGGGCAACCGCGTACTCTTCTTCCTCGGACGCCGACAGCCATCGAATATTGGCGCTCACAGTTCCACGCTCGACCGAACGGTACGGCGTTTCGATGAACCCCAGCTCGTTCACCCGGGCGTATGTAGAGAGGCTCGTGATCAGGCCGATGTTGGGACCCTCAGGGGTCTCGATCGGGCACATTCTACCGTACTGTGAATAGTGAACGTCGCGTACTTCGAATCCCGCTCGTTCCCGCGTGAGTCCACCCGGGCCAAGCGCGCTCAATCGACGCTTATGGGTGAGCTCAGCCAGCGGGTTTGTTTGATCCATGAACTGTGAAAGCTGGGAGCTACCGAAAAACGCCTGAATCACGGCACTCACCGTACGTGCATTCACGAGGTCGTCCAGCGTGATCTTCTCGGGATCGTTGTTGATGCTCATCCTCTCCTTGATGAGCCTCGCCATCCGTGACAGTCCGACCGAGAACTGATTTGCAATCAGTTCGCCAACCGTTCGGACCCGCCTGTTCCCCAAGTGGTCGATGTCATCCGTATACCCACGGTTCTCGGAGAGGTCGAGCAGGTAGCGGATGATCGCCACGAAGTCCTCTTTGGTGAGAACCGAATTGTCCGGCGGGATCTTCACCTTCAACCGCTGGTTGATCTTGTGTCGACCTACTCTGCCCAGGTCGTAGCGCTTGGGATTGAAGAAAAGACGCTCGAGTGCGGCTCTAGCGGTTTCGAGATTGGGTGCCTCACCGGGCCGCAACAGCGAATATATCTGCTCCAGCGCTTCCGCTTCCGACGATGTCGGATCCTTTGCGAGTGTGTGCTTCACTATCTGCGACGCGCCGCGCGTGGTGGTGATCAACACGTCCACCTTGATCACACCTGCCTTGAGCAGTCGCTTCCTCAGCGTCTCCGTGAGTGTCTTGCCGGCCTCGGCAAGCACTTCTCCGGTCTCTACATCAGGTACGTCAAAGGCGAGAATCTGCTTCTCCGACTGCCCCTGCATCGTGGTCGGACGGTCATCTTCACGGAGATCTATGGGAGCGTAGCGCGTGAACACGCTGAGTGATTTCACACCTGCTTCACGAAGCTGCTCCAGAATCTCATCGGTCAACTCTTCGGCCTCGCGAACTATCGGGTCGGCATCTTCGCCATCCGGACCCGGCACTGTCTCGGCAGAGATCGCTCCGATTACCTCACGACGTAGCGTACGCTCGTCATGAGCGTTCGCCAGGTCCAAAGTGCGCGTCGCATAAAACAGCTGCATGATTTCCGCATTGGTGCCGTAGCCGATGGCTCGAAGCAGCGCGGTCGCAGGGAACTTCTTCTTCTTGTCAATGTGAACATATACGACATCATGGATGTCCACCGTGAACTCGACCCAGGACCCTCTGAACGGAATGATCCTGGCATTGAAGAGTCGCTGGCCGTTGGGATGGATGTTCTCTTCGAACACCACACCGGGTGACCGATGTAACTGCGAAACGACCACACGTTCGGCGCCGTTGATGACGAACGTGCCCAGGGGCGTGAGAATCGGCAGCTCGCCGAGGTAAACTTCCTTTTCGAGGATGTTTTTCGGCCGAGTGACATCGCCTTCGAGTACCTCGTTGATCACGAGCCTCAGCGTCGCCTTGAGCGACGCGGAGTACGTCATATCCCGTTCGATGCACTCGGGAACGGTGTATTTGGGATCACCCAGGGAAAACGACACGAACTCCAATGAGTAGTTGCCGTTTACATCCGTAATCGGGAAGACTTCGAGGAAGACCCGTTCGAGCGCAATGTCGGCGCGTTCGGAATTCTCGTCCCTGCGCAGCAAGGCCTCGAACGAATTCGTCTGAATGTCCAGTAAGCCGGGCATCGGCATTACTGTATCGAGCTTCCCGTAAGAGATAGCAGATAGCTTCTTCGTCATAACATGTCCCCAGATACCACAGAGGGCCCCGTTTGACCACTAAAGACCAAACAGCCTAAGCAGTCAGCGGCGGGGCTCGCTGCACTAGCGGATTTTTTCGCGATCCGTCGATCCATACCGACCCAGTTGAAAGAGACCTTGAATGCGTTACCCTCCGCACCAGTGTGGCGGGCGGTCGCGGGTCTACTTCAACTCGACGGTCGCGCCCTGCTCCTCGAGCTTCGTCTTGATGCTCTCGGCCTCATCCTTGCCGATATCTTCTTTCACATTGCTCGGCGCTGAATCCACCAACTCCTTGGCTTCCTTCAGTCCCAGCGAGGTTACTTCACGGACGGCTTTGATGACCTGGATCTTCTTCGAACCGACATCACTGAGAACAACCGTGAACTCAGTCTTCTCGTCGGCTTCCGCGGCTGCTTCGCCAGCTACTGCTCCAGGAGCTGCAGCTACCGGGGCGGCCGCAACCGTCACATTGAACTTCTCTTTGAAAGCCTCGACCATGTCAGCCAGTTCCATCACCGACATATTTCCAATTGCGTCGAGGATTTCGTCTTTGCTTAAGGTTTTCGTTGCCATCTTGATTCTCTCTCAAGCCTGAGGTTCAGCAGTGGCGCGTTGCTCCCGAAGGGCCTCGAGCACGCCAACCATTTGATACAACAATCCGTCGAGTGCGCCCACAAAACTCTGCATCGGCGCTTGCATGAGACCTGCAACCTGCCCCAGCAGTTCATCCCTGGAGGGTAGGGAAGCAAGCCTCTTCACATCGTCTGCGGTTACCCGCTGGCCTTCAACTAACCCAGCCTTCACGGCAAACTCATCGTGTTTCTTCGAGAACTCCGACAACAATTGCGCTGCGGCTAGCGGGTCTTCTCCAGCGAACACAAAGGCGGTAGGTCCGTCGAAAACGTCCTCGATACCGGACACCGAAGCTGCCTCGAGCGCGCGTAGAGCCAACGTGTTCTTCACTACAGTGTATTCGACCCCTGCAGCCCGCAGTTGTCTCCTGAAATCCGTTATGGACTTTACCGTGACGCCCGTAAAATCGGTCAGGTAGATATTCGGCGACTGCGACAGCCGCTCCGTCAATTGGGCGACGATCTCACCCTTCTGTTCGCGGTTCATCTGTACCCCGTCGTGTCGACCCGGACACCGGGCCCCATCGTGCTTGACACCGTCACCGAACGGACATACGTGCCTTTTGCTGCCGCTGGCTTCGCCCGGACGACGGAATCCATGAATGCTCTGAGGTTGTCTTGCAGTTGCTCGGGTGTGAAAGACACCTTTCCTACCGGCGCGTGCAGATTGCCGGTCTTATCGACACGGAACTCGATCTTACCACCTTTTACCTCGTTGACGGCACGGCCCACGTCCATAGTCACGGTCCCCGACTTGGGATTCGGCATCAGTCCTCGCGGGCCGAGGATTCGACCGAGCTGTCCGACCTTCGCCATCAAATCGGGCGTGGCGATCACAACGTCGCATTCCAACCAACCACCCTTGATCTGATCGACGAACTCGGGACCCACGAAATCGGCGCCCGCGGCCTCTGCCTCTTTCGCCTTGTCACCCTGCGCGATTACCAGAACTCGAACGGTCTTTCCTGTGCCGTGCGGCAAGACCACCGTTCCTCTCACGATCTGGTCTGCATGTCGAGGGTCGACGCCTAGATGTACCGAGACCTCCACGGTCTCGTCGAATTTCGCGAAAGACGCAGTCTTCACCGTATCCAGTGCCTCGTGCGGTTCGTATGCGCGCATGCGGTCCACGGTCGCAAACGCCGCCTTGTACTTCTTTCCCGTCCTAGCCATCAGTCTTTCACCTCGATACCCATGGACCGCGCCGTGCCCGCGACAACGCTCATAGCCGCGTCGATATCGTTCACATTGAGATCAGGCATCTTGATTTCCGCGATCTTACGCACCTGTTCTCGCGTGACCTTGCCGACCTTCTCCCGATTCGACGTGGGCGAACCCTTTTCAATGCCTGCTTCCCTCCGAAGCAGGAACGCCGCAGGCGGCGTCTTCAGATTGAACGAGAAGCTCCGATCAGGATGAATAAAGATCTCGACGGGGATAACAGTCCCTGCCTGGCTCTGAGTCCTGGAGTTGTACTGCTTACAGAAATCCATGATGTTGACGCCATGCGGGCCCAAAGCAGTTCCCACTGGCGGGGCGGGGGTCGCCTGTCCAGCCACGATCTGCAGCTTGACAACCGCGATCACTCTCTTTTTGGTAGCCATCTTCTCCTCTACGCCGAAGGGCTTTCCCCCGGCTCCCACGTACCCCGTGGTTGGGTGTGCGCTAATGCGCCTTCAACTGTAGGTAATCGAGTTCCACTGTTGTTGGTCGCCCGAACAGACTAACGGCGACCTTGACTTTGCCTTTTTCTGGAACGACTTCTTCAACCGTACCACTAAACTCCGAGAAGGGGCCTTCACTGATCTCGACAACTTGTCCGATCATGAACGGAATCTCTTCTCTCGCTACTTCTTCGTCCGTTTCGTCCTCGACTCCGAGCAGCCTGTTCACTTCATCTCGCCTGAGAGGCTGCGGGGTCCAACCCTGCCCAACGAATTTGATCACACCCTGAATGTTGTTGATCGCGTGTAGCGTCGTCTGGTTCATCACCATTTCCACGAGCACGTAGCCCGGGAACACCTTCCGTTCGACCTCGACCTTTTTGCCGTTCTTGATCTCCACGACCTGCTGGGTCGGGACCAGTGCCTGTGAGATCAGACGTTCTTCCTCCGGCTTCGGGTCGGCGTTGATATGACGCTCAATCAACGACCTCACCTTGTTTTCGTGTCCGGCGGTCGTCTGAATCGCAAACCATCTACGCTCCACAGTAATCACCGTCACCCACCGAAGAACCGGCTGAATAGATCGATGAGCACCCACTGGAACATCAGATCCATGAGTCCGATGATTGCGCCGACAATCACCACGATCACGATGATCACCAGCGTCGATTTCCGCAGATCATCCCAAGTGGGCCAGGAGACCTTGCGGACCTCGACTCGCACCTCGCGAATGTAGGCGGATGATTTAACCGCAAAAGCGAGCAACGGCTGACGCCAAATGAGCGCTGCCCCGGCGGCCAATGCCGCAATGGCAGCCACAACAATCAAGCCCGGACTCACGGTTACTTCGTCTCCTTGTGGAGCTTGTGAGAGTTGCAGCGCGGGCAATACTTCCGCCATTCGACCCGCTGCGGGTGCTTGCGTCTGTTTTTATTCGTGGTGTAGTTCCGGCTCTTGCAGTCGGTACACTCCATTATCACTCTATCTCGCGGCATTTACGTCCTCATGCGTCATACGCAAAGCGGCAGCACCTCTGCCACGCTTACTCTATGATTTTGGTGACTACGCCGGCGCCCACAGTACGACCACCCTCACGAATCGCAAAACGCAACCCGTCTTCCATCGCGATCGGCGCTATCAACTCTATCGACATCT
>JBDHHK010000107.1:0-14813 GCA_039589395.1 Gemmatimonadota bacterium | reverse complement strand
AACCGGAGCTCTTCTCACCGCTCAAGTACCGCCACATAGGTCCACCGGGGAATCGTCTTGCAGCTGTGGCGGGTATTCCCGGCGACCCAAACGTCATTTACGCAGGCGCCGCTTCCGGTGGACTGTGGAAGACGACCGACGGCGGCACGCATTGGGAATCGATCTTCGACGACCAGGAGGTTTCTTCGGTTTCGGCGTTGGCAGTTGCGGCCTCGGATCCGAACGTAGTCTGGGCCGGAACCGGTGAGACGTTCATCAGGAGTAACATCTCGATCGGAAACGGCATCTATAAATCGACGGACGCTGGCAAGACTTGGCACCATATGGGACTCGAGGCTACCGGCCGCATCGGCCGAGTCATTATCGACCCGCGGGATCCAAACATCGTTTTCGCCGCAGCGATGGGTCATTCATACGGGCCGCAGCAGGAGCGGGGAGTGTACCGCACTCTCGACGGAGGTGTGACTTGGGAACGCGTGCTGTTCGTGAATGAAGAAACTGGCGCGTCGGATATTGTTATGGACCCAAATAATCCGCGGATACTCTTTGCCGGCATGTGGAGGCTCGAGATAAGGACTTGGGGTCGAAACAGCGGCAGTACGAACGCTGGCATATTTAAATCCACCGACGGTGGCTCCACGTGGAAACGCCTCGAAGGCAACGGACTGCCAACTACCACTACAGGCAAGATTGGCCTCGCGATTGCGCCGAGCAACTCCAATCGCGTTTACGCGTTGATTGAAACCTCAGATGGCGAGCCGCGGGAGGGCAGGGAAACAGAGAGCGGCGTTCTTTGGAGCTCCGACGACGGTGGAAATCGTTGGAAGCTCATCAGCCACGATCATGAGCTGACACAACGCCCGCATTACTACACGAGGATGGCCGTCGCACCTGACGACCACAACGAGATCTACACCTTGGCTCCCAGAGCGTCGATTTCGATCGACGGCGGTGTTACTGCAAAGCGTTTCAGTATTGCCGGTGGTGACCACCACGATATGTGGATCGATCCCACAAACGCGAGCCGGATGATCGTCGGGAACGATCAATATGTGGCAATCTCTGTGAACCGCGGCTTGACCTGGCGCGGCATTCGCCTACCGATCGCGCAGATGTATCACGTTGCGGTCGACAACGAGATCCCATACAACGTCTACGGCAACCGCCAAGACGGTCCATCCACTCATGGGCCGAGCAACAGCCTGTACGCCTCCTTCGGCGGTGGCGGAATCGGATCGAGTGAGTGGAAACATGTCGGGGCGTGTGAGTGTGGGTTTGCGTATCCGGATCCGGAAGACAGCAACATCGTGTGGTCGGGTTGTTTTGCCGCCGGGTTCACACGGTTCGAACGCAATACGGGGCATGCCCGTTCGGTGGATATTTGGCCGGAGAGCTACATGGGCTGGCCAGCCGGCGAGGTGAAGTACCGCATTCAATGGACCTTTCCCATTCACATCTCGCCGCACGACCACAACAAGGTTTACACCGGAAGTCAATACGTGCATGTGACTACTGATGAAGGTGCCAGTTGGCAAGTGATCAGCCCCGATCTATCTACCAGGGATCCGATGCTGCTAGGCAACTCCGGTGGCCTCGTGCGCGACAACCTAGGCGTGGAGTACGCGGCACTCGTATTCGCCATTGCCGAGTCTCCTGTCGAGGCTGGTGTTATTTGGGCAGGAACCAATGACGGCCTGGTGCACATCACGAGAGACGCCGGCGCCAACTGGACCAACGTCACCGACAACATCCCTGACCTTCCGCCATTCGGCACGATCAGCAACATCGAGCCGTCGCGATTTAACGCGGGCACCGCCTATATCACAGTCGATCTACATCAGGTGAACAATCGCGATCCGTACATCTACAAGACGACGGATTACGGTGAGAGCTGGCGTCGGATAGTGAATGGCATACCTGTAAACGTGTTCAGCTATGTGCACGTGGTACGAGAGGATCCCACGCGGCAAGGCCTTCTCTATGCCGGGACGGAAAACGGTCTGTACGTCTCGCTCAACGACGGAGAAAACTGGCAGCCGCTACAGACGAACCTCCCGCACGCGCCCGTACATTGGCTCGTCGTGCAGGAGCACTTCAACGATCTCGTCGTAGGTACCTACGGTCGCGGTTTCTGGATCTTGGACGACATTACACCCATCCAAGGACTCAATCAGGAGATCGTCGATTCCGAGCATTATCTCTTCGCGCCGAGGCCGGCCTATCGGTTCTTGATGAAGGGCGCTCCCATGGAGGTCCACGACGATCCATCGCAGGGTGACAACCCTACGTACGGAGCTTCGATTCACTATTACCTGAAGTCGAAGTCAGATAGCGCTGTCAAGATCACCATCCTCGACGATCAGGGGACCGTGGTGGACACGGTTAAGGCTACGAACGCCGCCGGCATCAACCGCGTGTATTGGGACCTGCGGCACAAGCCGAACAAGGCTCCCAAGCTGCGCACGGCTCCGCTGCATGCACCTTGGGTGAAGGTCGATTCAACCGGCTATCGCGGCATTAGCACTTGGGGAGTCCGGGGCAGCGGCATACGGCCGTTGGCGATTCCCAGGACATACACCGTTCAACTCGAGGTGGACGGACAGACGTTTACGCAGCAGCTCGAAGTCAAGAAAGACCCGAGTTCGACAGGTTCGTTGGAGGACATCGGACAGCAGGTCTCCATGTCACTCGAGATTCGTGACAACCTCACTGAGGTTGTGGAGATGATCAACGAGGTCGAGTGGATACGGAAGCAGATTTATGACCTGAAGGATCGTTTGGCAGGCCACGATCGGTTTGCCTCGGTAGTCGAAGCCGGCAACGAACTGGACCAGAGGCTAATCGAGTTCGAGCAGAGCCTCTTCCAGATGAGATTGACTGGTGGCGGTCAGGATGTGTTCAGGAATCCGGCAAAGCTGTTCGCGAGGTTGGGCTTCCTCTACGCCGACGTCGAATCCTCGTGGGGTGGAGTTGGTTCCGACTGGCCACCAACTCAGCAGGCCAGGGAAGTGCACGAACTGCTCAAAGGACGCCTTCGTGACTACCAGGGTAGGTTCAGAACTCTCGTGTCGAACGATGTTGGTGCATTCAACACGCTGCTGAGCGACAACGACCTTGGCGGACTTGTAACGATAGAACCTTAGCTAGCCAGTGGGTTAAGCAGCCCCGTGCCGAGTAGGCGGCGCGGGGTCTTTTTTTTTATCTGTCAGCCAAATGGCGTCAAAGCGAAATGTCGCCGCCCGGATCACGTTTCTTCAGTTCGTCGATCTGCTCCGCACCGCTCTTTTTCCGTCGTTCTGTTTCCTCGGGTAGGACGGATAAGGTGCCCCATTGTGGTTTGTTGTTGTCGTCGACTTTGACGGCCAGCACCGTTCCCTCGTCCACTGCCGGTAACTCCCAAGAATCGAGATTCACCTTCTCCCCCGATTCGTCGGCGACAAGTACAACCAACTCGCCCTCGATCCGATCCACAACGTAGATTTGCTCAGTAGACATAAGCTGCGACGGCCCTCCTCGAGTTGTTTCGAAGATACGCGGAATCTCCAACTCTGGTGCCACGTCCCGTGCGTACCGAATAAGTACCATCACGAGCGCCAGACACCTGTACCTCACCGTGTAAGTCGGTTCGGAAGACGTGCTCGGCGACGTTCCAGTAATATCGTAGTGCCCATCGGTGAGGGTGCCCGTACGGATTGTTGAGACCGCACGACACGACAACCACTTCCGGTCTTATCGTATTGAGCCAGATTGGCGTCAGACCGTCCCTGCTCCCGTGATGTGGTGCTTTCAGCACAGTCACACTAGGTACACCGCGCGATAGAAAATGCTGCAGCTCCTCTACCTCCGAATCACCAGTGAGCAATGCTCTGAAGTCTCCATACTCAACCAAAACACCCACTGAATTGTTGTTATGTGCTCCCCTACCGAGCGGAGGTATGATTTTGAGCTTCACGCTTCCTAGGCTGATGGTTCGCTCGGTCGCTTGAAGGTATGTGATGTCGGAAACCCGCAGCACCTGCATGAGGTCGCCGTACGTAGCTGTGGTGTGCGGTAAGCCGTTGTCCATGTAATAACGGATGGGGAACGACTGAATCACCTCTTCCATACCGCCGATGTGGTCGCCATGTGGGTGCGATGCTATTGCGATGTCGATGGTTGCGACTCCGTGCTGACGCAGCACGTCCACAACCTCGCCTCCCGGACCAGCGTCAATGAGGGCGACAGTGCCGTCAGGTGATCGGACAATGGTTGCGTCGCCCTGGCCGACGTCGAGGAAAAACAGCTCGACGCGATCGGGCGTTTGCCCTACCACCGAGGACCAACAACACGCGCCCGCGCAGAGGAGCAGGGCTTTCGAAAATGCGGCTATCACTTCGGTTCATCCACCTCGAGTTCTGACTGTCGTTCTGTACATGCCCTCTGCGTGAGTATGTAGATGATTCCTAGGAAGGGCAATGGGGTGGGGCGCGTTATGCCGTGCACGGCGCGGCGGTAGTCGCAAACAACTTCGATGGAATCTGCACTTTCGATAGGATCTACGACCGGATCGCCGATGTGAATCGACTCGACCCAGAGTAGGGCAGGCGATGAATCGCCAACGAAATCCGCGAACCTCAGCGTTCTTCCGCGGCCAATCAACACGACAGGATACAGATACGAAGGTGATTTCGTGTGAGGACAATGGGGAGGGCCGCGTTTTTTTGCCTATGCGCCAGATCCGCGTCCGCGCAACTTTCTCATACGTACGCAGTAGATGTTCACGAGTGCCGAGAGTAATGAACTTGAAAAGGACGGAGACCGTTGACAATCAACTAGGCGGCGAATACGCTCCATATATGGAGGTACATATGGAGCTATCAAAGAAGACGACCATATTGCTTACACCTGAGTTACATGACAGGCTGACCGCGCTCGCGCAGCAAAGAGGTAGCAGCATTGGAGCGTTGGTGCGGGAAGCTTGCGAGAAGCAGTATGGGCTCGTTTCAACCGATGAGCGTCTCCGTGCAGTTCGGGAGATCGCGGGATTGCGCCTGCCGGTCGGTTCAATACGGCAGATCAAGCGAGAGTCGGTACCTGACCCAACAGAGCTGCTGCCGTGATTCTAATCGACTCGAACGTGATCATGTACGCTGCTGGTGCTGCACACCGTAATCGATCCAGAAGCCTGCGGTACCTCGAGTTCATCGCAAAGGGGGACATAGAGGCGGCTCTCGATGCGGAGGTGTTGCAGGAGATACTGCATCGCTACAAGGCGATTGGCCGGTGGGTGGACGGAATGCGGGCGTACACACTAGCCCGAAGCGTAGTTCCGACAGTGTTACCGATCGATGCAGAGACGACTGACCGCGCTCGAGCGCTGATGGATATCTACCGGCAGCTTAGCGCGCGCGATGCTGTGCACGCAGCCGTTGTGGTTGTGAACAACCTCGACGGAATATGCACCTTTGATAGAATCTACGACCGAATCGCCGAAGTGAATCGAATCGAGCCAGAGTAGCTGCTGTCTGAGCCGCGGAAGAACGCTGAGAGACGCGGACGTTATTGTGGGGTTGGGTGGGGAGACCTAAACTCTCGTTGTTTTCCGCGTAATTCCGCGTATTTCAGCGGCCAACACCTGAATTCCGGATGTAAATGGAGATAGGACGGGTTTACAGATGACAAAAGGCGGAAAAATCCCCTACATCTGCTTCCCCTAACCTTCTGAACAGTGCCGTCCAGGCCCGCAAGCCATCGTCTATGGAAGAGAGTCGGAAGAACTCGTTGGGGGCGTGGACGTTCTCGTCCGCTATCGAGAATGAAAACATCACCGTATCAATGCCCAGAACTCGACGGACGAGATCTGCCATAGGTAGGGTGCCGCCAATGCGAATACGGTGCGGTTGGGTCGCAAAAGTGTCGGTCAGTGCTCCCTCGACGGCAATCAGAAGAGGATGTGTGTCCGGGAGCTCGTATGCCGCCGAGCGTCCTCTGTCCGCACCAAATTCGATTGTGCAGCCGGTCGGGCACCTGTCGAAGAGACATTGCTTCACAGAATCCAAGATCCGTTCTGGGTCCTGACCTGGAACGATGCGCACTGTGGCCTTGGCGTGGGCCTCGTTCGGAATAACGGTCTTGCCACCTGGTGCGGTGTAACCACCCCACATTCCGTTGACGTCTAGACATGGACGTAGCCACAGTCGTTCCAACGTGGAAAACCCTGGCTCACCTAGCGGCTCTGCACCAGTGGTGGTGAAAAATGATGCTTCGTCGAAGGGAATGTCGGCGAGCTCCCCGCGTTCGGCATCGCTCAACCCTCGTACGCCTTCATAAAAACCCGGCACGGCAACGGCACCGTCTGATGTGTGCAGGCCTGCAACCAAACCAGCCATCACATGAAGGGCGTTGGGCACCACTCCGCCGTACCTACCCGAGTGCAGGTCTTTGTTTGCTGTCCGCACCGTGAACTCGAACCCGGCGTTGCCGCGAGAGCCAACGTTCACGGTGTTCAGATCAGGTAGCCACCGAGCACCATCGGCGGAGAGCACGGCGTCGGCAGAAAGGATGTCTGCGTGATCGTGCAGGATCGCCTCGAGGGTGGCGCTCCCGGTCTCTTCTTCGCCTTCGAGGAGGACCTTCACATTGAACGGCAACGCACCTTCGATACGCAGAAACGCAGCCATCGTTTCCATCCCAATCGACGATGGGCCCTTGTCGTCCGAAGCACCGCGGCCGTAGAGTTTGCCGTCACGGATCTCCGGTTCGAACGGAGGGGAGATCCACATGTCCAGGGGATCGGGTGGCTGGACATCGTAGTGGCCGTAGATGAGGATGGTCGGTTTGGCGCCGGCATTGAGCCACTCTGCATATACCGCCGGGTGACCTCCCGCCTCGAGTTCCTGAACCTTCGACAAGTCCATTTTTTTGAGCCGGCCCAACAACACTGCTCGTGCTTCCGCCATTTCTCCTAGGTATGACGGATCGGTGCTGACGGAAGGTATTCGGACCAGTTCAATCAACCGTTCCAGAATCGCCGGCTTCGCTGACTCGAGAAATGTGAGTACGGGATCGCTCACGAATGTCCGCCGTCTACCGACAATATGTGTCCGCTAATCCATCCAGCGGCTTCGCTAGCTAGGAAGAGTACTGCCGCGGCTATATCTTCGGGTTCGCCCAAACGCCTTGTGTGGATTCCTTCGATGAGGCGCGCCTGTCCCTCAGGACCATAGCTCTCCCACTGCTTATGGGTTGACGGGTTCGATAGAATGAGCCCTGGCGCCACCGAATTCACCGTTACGCCGTTTGGGGCGAACTCCCAGGATAGTTGTTTGGTAAGACCAACGAGTGCGTGTTTTGCTGCGGTATATGCCTGGATGCCCGTCTTGCTTGGCCTTAACCCTGCTCCCGACGCAATGAAGATTATGCGACCGCTCTGCCGTGCCGTCATCCTCGGTCCCACTGCTTGTGCGAGCCAGAAAGCGCTGTCGACGTTGGCCTGAAATATCGAGTACCAATCCGCTTCATCGATTTCCTGGATTGGCCTACCCACTTGACCGCACACACCTCCGGCAGAGTTGACCAAGATCTCGATGGGTCCAGCTGACTGTTCGATATCCTCGATAACCTGCGCGACGGCCTGCCTGTGTGATAGATCCAGTGCGTGGTACTCAGCGTTGATTTCCCGCGCTGTGTTCGCTAGACCGATTTCGTCGATGTCGAGTAGCTGAACCCTGGCACCTGAGTCGACCAGACTCAAAGCGATGGAGCGCCCGATGCCCTGTGCTGCACCGGTCACCAACGCCAAACGGTTGGAGAACTCTATCTGCATATCGTCAACAACTCCTCGAAGCTTTCGAGTGATTGTGTGCGGCGACCTTCTTCGATGTCATGCACTAATTCGACGAGGCGGTCGATCGCGGGCGTCTCGATGCCAACATCTGCGGCCAGGTTAGCGATGACGCCGATCTGCTGATCTACCTCTGTGCGTCTCTTGCGGACCGCCAGGTCACGCCAGATGCCTGAATGTGTCTTCGCGGTGCGGCGGTTGAAATCAGCGAGATCCGCAACGCTCTTGAGCCTCTCCACATCGCTCGATGAAAACAAGAATGACGCCGGGTCGAAACCGTCGAAGCCGACCGGCGTCACTCCCCTTTCCGCTGCCACCGCCATCACCTCCCCGCCCAGACGTCTCCATACAGGAAAGCGCGCCGGATCCGCGAAATTGTCGGCTATCGAGTCCATGTTGAGTGCGCTTGCGAACAGCATTGCGCCGTATGCCAGTTTGCCCCAGAGGTATCCCCAGATATTCTCTGTCAGAATCGCGTTCGGCTCGAACAGCCGAAGCAACTCGAACATCTCCTTGGTCCGTTTGCGTGTAGTGCCGTCAATTTCCCCGACTACAACGGCTCCCCGATTGCCGAAGAGTATCCGTCCAGGCCCGAGCCAGTCGGCGCCGAAGTTGACGAATGCCCCCATCGTGCGATCTTTGCCCAGCCGCTCTGATATTTCAATCTCGTTCAGCCCGTTCTGCAGGGATAGCACAAATCCATTTTCAGTGAGGTACGGTTCGAGGACCGCAACGGCTGCCGCCGTATGGTGAGCTTTGACCGCGAGAACTACGCGTTGGAATTGTCCTCGGAGTTCGGCTGGCATCACCGCGGGAATTACCTCTGCAAACTGCCCCACAGGCCCTTCGATTCTGAGGCCTTTTCTTCGACAGACTTCCACATGCTCGGGAACGATGTCAACTAGGTGCACATCGATGCCTGCACGTGCCCAATACGCGCCGAGTGTGCCGCCCATGGCACCGGCTCCCCATATCAGTATTGGTTCGCCCATGGTCGCTCCAGTTCCTCTCGGGTCTCTGCTACGCCTACTTCCCAAATGTCAATCATATCTTCGTCGCTCTGCTGATACGCTCCACCGAAGCTGCCATCGTTGAGCAGCTCGCGCACTCGGGCAGGCCCGCTTTGCCGGAGCGTGGAGTAGTCGACCGGCTCTTTTTCTCCGTTCGGGATGTTTACGTTGGCCAGGCGGGTCCAGGGAAAGTTTTCATACCAGTTCGCATGAGACGGGAACGGCGCAATTTCACTCGCTTTTGCTTTCACTTTCGGACCGAGCCACCAATCGTGAAATCTGATCGCCATCTCAGGTCGTTCTGCTATCAGTTCTCGGCAGAGGTTGCCTACCGCCGCGTTGCCACCGTGACCGTTCACGATCAGAACACGGCGGAATCCTGAGGTAAACATCGATCCGATCACATCGCGCACGACTGCAAGCAGGGTTTCCACCTTGAGGGAAATCGATCCTGGGAACGCAGAAAAGTATGGCGCGCAGCCAAACGGCATTGATGGGTAAACCGGAATTCCCAACGGTTCAGCCGCTTCGATGGCTATCCGCTCTGCAAGGATGGCGTCCACAGACAGCGACAGTGCTCCGTGCTGTTCAGTCGAGCCGATCGGCAGGACGCAGCGATCGTCGGCATCAAGATACTCTTCGATCTGCTTCCAATTCATCTCGGCGATGCGCATGCACTAGTTCTCCAAGACCATTGCCAATCTCCTTCACTTCGTCGCGCAACCTCGGACCGTGATAGACATATCCGTCCTTGATCGTCCATCTTTATAAGACCCGGTAGCAGGTAACGCCCTTCACCTTCGATGACTGCATCAAATTCGCCGGTTGTTTTGCTTCCCACGTACGTGATGCGATCGTTTTCAACGATCACATATGCTGGCCCCGTTGCAGATGTGCAGAGGTCGCAAAGTGCACCTAGGCGTCGGATTGTATTCCGAGTCATTGGTGGTCCTAAGGGTTGGGAGTGTTTTCTACTGCAGGAATATTAACCTGGGGGACGTGGGGGGAGCGGGTGAGCGCGGTGCAATACGAAATTCAGGACACCGCGGGCCGAGGACACACATGTGCCATAATCTCGGAGAAGATGCCAAATCAGCAGAAGGTGCCTGTGCTGGACGCTGACTGCGTTGCGTTCCTCCAGTGGGCTCTGCCGCAGATGGGAATGAGGTGGGCCGGATTCCGGACGGTGCGGCGACAGGTGTGCAGGAGAGTTCAACGTAGGATGCGCGAATTGGCCCTCGCAAATTTCGCTACATATCGGGCCTTTCTCGACAAACATCTTGATGAATGGCAAACCCTCGACAGTTATTGCCGCATCACAATCTCACGATTCTACCGAGACAGGAGTGTATTCGAACTGTTTGGTTCGACAGTGCTTCCCGAGCTTGCCGACCAAGCCTCTTCCCGCGACCCGCCAGTGGTTCGTGTCTGGAGCGCTGGCTGCGGCTCGGGAGAAGAGCCGTACACGGTAGCGTTGCTGTGGGAGGATTTGGTGAAGCAAGATTCTCCTGACTGCTCCATCAGAATTATCGGCACCGATTCGAACCCAGCCCTTCTCCACCGCGCCCGAGAAGCCCAATACCCGCCGAGCGTACTGCGCGATATCCCCGAACGATGGCGGGATGAGTTCGAAGGGGTTTCCGATGAGTTTTCGCTGATGCCGCGTTACCGCGCTGCGGTGAGTTTTGCGGCTCACGATCTCAGGAGCGAGGCACCGAGGGGGCCGTTCGACGCTGTGCTGTGCAGAAACTTGGCGTTCACATATTGGGACAAGAAGCGGCAGCTGGAGGTCGTGGAGAGAATCGAAGGCGTGCTGCGCCCTGGTGGGTATCTCGTGATTGGAGCGCACGAAGAGCTGCCACAGGGTGTGGACAGTTTCGCCGCTGTTATAGGGAGTAAGTGTGTGTTGAAGTTGAGGAGGAGGGAAAGGAGGTCTTGACCGTCGGCCCTCCTTCGCGCGTGACGCCTTGCGCATCATCTTGCGGCGTGCTCTCTAATCCACGAGGGTACTGTCAACTTGAGTGCAATTCACGACAAAAAGCGTGATCCCTAGGACAGAAAAGCCCCGCATACGGTCGTTTCCTGCCTGAGCGAGAAGTCCAAACAGGCAAGGAAAGGCTCAAGTTGACAGTACCGTCTGCGGAGGTTGTTGAGCTGAGCGGCCTAGCCTTGTTCGGGAGTTCGCAACACGAATGCTCTTGGCAAACCGTACTTGACCCGCTTGTTGGCGATGTTCGCGTCATGCCCGATCCATTCTTGCCCCCCCATCTCATTGGCTAAGGCTGTCGCTCCGCCGGTTGAGCTACGGATGCTAAGATGTAGTTTGCTTTAAGGTGATAGGCTTCCCACACGGAGGCGGCGATCCATGAAGCCACTGGCAGACATACCACTGTTCACAGCCGAACAGTGGGAACGCGACAGGGAGCGTGAAGAGAATGGTGAAATCCTGCACTGTCCCAACTGCGACCATGATGAATGGTTTCACCTTGTCCTTCGCGAAAAACGTCGACCAAACGAAAGAGTCTGCAAGGTGTGCGGCTTCTGCCAGAAGGCAGATGGCACGCCAGCCTATCGCTGCAGACTCGCTGCGCACGTGTGTCTCGGGCCTCGTCCCGATGATGGAGACTGCCCCGAGTGCGGGGGTGTCGTGCCATTCCCGTCGTGGCACCTGTGTGTGAAGATATTGTTGCAGGAGGAGGTCGGCGAGCATCCGTGTGCGCTCTGTGGAAAGGCGCAGAGTGAGAACCATGTCGTTCCTTGGGCAGCGGAAACCGGTGACCCTGATCTTGATGAATCAGAGGATGACGATGTCGCTGCTTGGTGGAAGCTGATAGATCTCGATCGCCTGAGGGCATTGCGGAAGCGGTGGTGGTAGAAGTTGTGCTCCATACTCGACCATCGGGTCGATTGTCGAGCCTTAGTACTATTGAGGCGGCTCCCGATGGAGAGTCGTGCGACTGATGATGGCCCCGGGTGTTCCACTCCGCTCCAAGGTTCTTCATCGCAGTCAACGGCTTCAGCGCCAATTGGCTCGGACCAGCCTCTAATTGACCGCCAATTGACTCCCGCTCGATATGGTGCTATTCCAGATCCCAACAGAAACGCGCCGGTGGCCCTGCCGCCGGACTGACGCCGTAGTAGACGCCGCTGTAGACGCCGCCCTTCGGGACGGCGCATTAGACGCCGCAGTAGACGCCCGCCCGACGACGGGACCGGTGGACACCGGGAGTCGCATAGCCAGGAGGTTCCATGACTCCTCGCAGGTGCATAGCTATCGCCATGGTGCTCTGCGTGCACGTCGCGCTTGCTTGCACTCAAATACCAACAACGACCGCCTCTGGCATGGTTGACTCGCACGATACAGCGTTAGATAGCCTTCGGTCGGTCGTGCAGCAGTTGGTTGGGGAGGCGACGTGCAACGACGTTGGCGAATGTCGTTTAATCGGATTCGGAGCCAAACCATGTGGTGGCCCTGCGTCCTATCTTGTGTTCTCGATTGTGACGACGGACTCCGTAGAGCTTGCCAGCACGGTCGAGCAGTACAACGCTCGCCAGGAGGAACTGAACGGGAAACTTGGCCTCATTTCAGATTGTGCGTTGGTGGAACCGCCTGCATTGGCCTGTATCGACTCCCGCTGCACCCCAATCCACCAGGGCGCTAAATGACAGACCTGCGTTGTCGTGCCCCGCCGCAGACTGACGCCGCAGTAGACGCCGTTTTAGACGCACCCACTGACGGCCACTCGCGAGTAGATTTCTGTGCACACCTAGCACATCCCTCGCGCTCCCCCAGGCCCGCCGAACTGGACCCGCTCGATGCCCCGGGATGAATACCCGCCTGCAAACGTCAGCAGGAGGAGCCATGTCAACAGATGACGACACGCCGGTCACGTACTCCCAAGAAGAGATGGAGCGGATTCGCGTCATGATGGGCATGCCTGAAGGCCAGGTTCTTTGTCCCCGATGCGGTGAACCGATGCGCATCCTCAACCCTGTCGCCACCAAACGTGGCCGCGTGTTTCAAGTACGGTGCAAGCCGTGCCGATGCACCGCCGTGATAAGGGACGATCCTGATGCGTAGCGAGCAGGATTCGTAGTCCAAGCAATGACACAGTGGACAACCCCCCGTGAATTCCTCTGTGACGGGAAGAGGTGGACGGTCGCGCGGAAAGCGGGGGCCGGGTCCCGCGACTCGAGACTTCTCTTCCACCGTGACGGGCAATACCGCTCGCTGACGTTCTCCCGCAGCGGAGTGCCGAGTGAAAGGGAACTCCAATCGATGTCCGAAGAAGTCCTCTGTGCGCTTCTTCGGCGGGCGACTCATGGCTGATTCATAAGCCCACCCAACACTTGCGGTACCCATCTTGCGGTGCAGATTTGCGCGGTAGGGGGACTCGTGATGCATCCTGACGCCGCTGATATGTACTCCGATACCGAACTGGTGCAGATCCAAGATCTGATGAGCAGGCCGCGAGCTCAGGTCGCATGCCCGCGGTGCGGCAAGACGTTCCTGATGGTCGGACCGATTGGATGCTTTGGCCCAATACACCCGAAGTTCGGGGTGATCTGCAAACACCGCAACGTATGTGCGTTCATCACAGAGGTTCCGGGCACTCGCTGGTCGGAGGCGGAGACCTAGCCCACCGTTTACGCGTAGGCTGAACGCGTGAGGACGGTTCGCGACTTTCCCCAACAACTTACCAATCCGGTGAATCTTCGTTTCGGGATGAGATTCCGTTGCTCGTCGCTGCCGGAGATAGCCAGTCTATCACACCCCCCAGCCGCAGCATATACTTCTCTGAGGTTGGTTGTCACTTGCCCGCTCCAGCCGTTACCCTGGCTCGGTAACATCGTTGCCAGATTCATTGCACACA
The DNA here is from genome assembly GCA_039589395.1 of Gemmatimonadota bacterium. GTDB lineage: Bacteria > Gemmatimonadota > Gemmatimonadetes > Gemmatimonadales > GWC2-71-9 > JBDGYW01. Next base: position 1,107 of record JBDHHK010000107.1, on the reverse strand, counting down.
ACCTGAGTGAGAGCAAGTGACATGCATATCCGCAATTACATATCACCTGATCTTGAGAGCTGCCGGTCTCTGTGGGCTGAGATGGTCGAGCGCCACAGAGAGATCTACGACGATCCCTCGATTGGTGGCGAAAACCCTGGTCTAGAGTTCGATAACCATCTCATCGATGTAGGACCCGAACGAACTTGGGTCGCTGAGGACGATCAGGAGGTTGTTGGCTTCGCCTCGCTGATTCTGGACGGCGAACAAGCTGAGGTAGAACCGATGGTTGTCGCTTCGGAACATCGGGGAGGTGGAATTGGCGGAGAGCTCCTCAGCCATGTCGCTGAGGCCGCGAAGGAACTAGGTGTATTGTGTCTCTACGTCAAACCGGTCGCCAGGAACACAGAAGCGATCTCATTCTTCTATGATGTAGGGTTCAAGACGATCGGACACATCCAGTTGTTCCGGTGGCTCGGCGAGTCCGTCCCTGGACAGTGGAAGAAGGGTCCGGAGCTTTACGGCAAGACGTTCGATTGTTGACGAGCACGCCACCGCCTACGCGTAGACTCAGAGCGTGCGTACCGCTCTCGAGTCTTCTCAACATTCTGGTATTGCTGTGGACGTTCGGGCCTCACAGGCGATTCTAGCGCCTCGATTCCGACGAATGTCCCCTCTACGTAGGTTGGTGCCCCGAAAACGCACTGGCGGCGACCTCGACCGACAAGCACATTTGTGCCATCAATCCTACTCGAGGCGATCCAGTGGAAAGCGACGAGCCAGCACGCCCACTTATCCCTGAGAAGGGTCGAACGCTACTGGTGGCGGATGGCTACCCATGGGTACAAGATCCGATCGCGGGGCTCTTGAGGCAGGCGGGCTACGAAATCCTGACGGCGGATGACGGCCGTGATGCTGTCACCATATTTCAAGAGCACTCCCACGAGATAGTCGCCGTACTTTTGGACCATCACATGCCCGGAGGCGGCGGCAAGGAGATCTTCGAGCAGCTCCGCCGCGTTCGTCCCGACATCCCGGTGATCATGATGAGCGGCTTTGCGGAAGAAGACGTCGTGGGGCGCTTCTTGGGAATGGGAGTGGTCGGGTTCCTCAAGAAACCATTCGGAC
>JBDHHK010000106.1:0-14955 GCA_039589395.1 Gemmatimonadota bacterium | reverse complement strand
GTTCGCCATAAGCTTCGGTTGGCTGCTGAGGCGGGTCCATCGACTCAGCGCCCACCTGATGGTTGCAGTCGTGTTCCTTCACATGTTCCGAGTCTTCCTCACTGGTGCATACAAGCCCGGTGTTTTGGCGAAGTCGGCGCGGCCCTTCAACTGGGTGTTAGGAGTTGTCCTCCTGGTGCTCACGCTGTTCTTGTCGTTTACAGGATACCTGCTGCCATGGGACCAACTGGCGTTTTGGGCCATAACAGTGGGTACCAGCATCGCGGCGAGCGTTCCCGTGGTGGGAGAGTCGATCCGCCAATTCTTGCTCGGCGGAACGGTAATCGGTCAGCCTACCCTCATACGTTTCTATGTTCTGCACTGCGTGTTTCTACCACTGTTGCTGTTCGGCATCGCCATATGGCACATGTGGAGAATCCGCAAGGACGGCGGGCTCGCGATCACCGAGAACCTTCGTGCTGACGCAAGGAACAGCAAACCCGCCGCACCGAGGTCTTCGAAGACGTATAGCGTTCTTGGTATCGCAAGCGGCACGACCGTTCAGGTATCCGACCCCACCACCCTGAACGAAGACAACTCCGTTCCATCAACGCCGTTCCTGACAGTTCGAATCCTCCTCGTATCACTCATCACTTTCGCGGTATGTCTGATCCTCGCGCTGGTATTCGGCGCACCACTCGAGGAAGCCGCCAACCCTGAAGTGACTCCAAACCCGGCAAAAGCTCCATGGTATTTCCTAGGTCTCCAGGAACTCGTGGGCTACTCCGCGCTCGTTGGCGGCGTGGTGGTGCCGGGCCTGGTGATCGCGGCGCTCGCAGCTATCCCGTTTGTCGACAAAGAGGAGAATGGAATCGGCTTCTGGTTTACAAACAGCGAGGGGCGGACCTGGGGAATTCGCGGCTTCGTTTTCGGACTCGTATCGACCGTTCTCTGCTTGGCTTTCGCGCTGCTAGTGCCGCTACGCGACATCCTGAGTGGAATCGAGAGCCAACTGTTCTTCGACGCTGTGAACCCGGCCACACTGCTCCTCGCGCTGTTCGTTGGGTTCTACTTTTTCGTCCTAAAGGCCTCCGGCTCGAAGCGGTCCGCGGTGATCGCCGCCTTCTGCGCGTTCATAGTCGCCTTTGTTCTGATGACGTACACGGGCACGGCTCTCAGGGGACCCAATTGGGAATTCTATTGGCCGTGGCAAGCCTGGCCCGAACATCCCATCACCTACTGATGAGCGAAGGGCGCTGAACGATGATCCAGAGAATCGGAAAGAAAGAAATCATCACGCTGCTAGCGGTGTCCTCGACCATTCTAGCTGGCGGGATGGCCGCTGTACTCGTGGATACCGCACCCGAGTGGAAGTACTACCAGTCAGAGTTCAGGGCGATCGTCGCCGAAGAAATCGGCGAAGTCGAAGGCTCACAACTGCCGCGCGGGATCCAGCAGACTTGGGTGGAGGACCTGGACCTTGTAGACAGGTGCACCACCTGCCACCTTGGCCTCGATTGGAGAGGTCTCGAAAACGTAGAACTACCGTGGACGACTCACCCCCGGCCTGAGCTGCTCGCTTCGCATCCCGTTGAGACCTTTGGCTGCACCACATGCCATGGTGGGCAGGGGTTCGCGCTCACTTATGCGGACGCCCACGGATATGTGGATCATTGGGGCGAGCCACTCCTCGGCGAAGCTGTAGCGAGCGAATACGATCCGCGTCGCCCCCCCCCACTATACGAAACCAAGTGCAACTACTGCCATCGTTACGAGCGGGCCACGCCAGGAATGCCCTTTATCAACCACGCGAAGCAACTGGTGCGCGATAAGGGCTGCAAGGTCTGCCATCAAATCAACGGCAGCGGTGGAGTTATGGGTCCCGACCTGACCTTCGAGGGCGACAAGCACGCTGAAGGCTATGACTTCTCTAACCTGGTCTCCGAGCAGCAGACCATCTTCAACTGGCACGTGAAGCACTTTCAGTCGCCCACCACGATAGTGCCAAACTCGATCATGCCGGAAATGAACTTCCAGTCGAGAGACACATATGCTCTCGCGATGCTAGCAATGAGTTGGCGTGACAACAGCGGCCTGCCCTGGTCCTATTTCCCGGAGATCGAACTCAGGGAAGAAATGACGCAGGAAGAAATGGAGCGGGAGCAGCGGATGCTCGAGGGCGACGGCGCTTTCTTCGTAGAGAAAGCCTGTTTCGTTTGCCATAGTATCGAGGCATTCGACATCAGTTCTCCCACCGACAAGGGGCCCGATCTCTCATGGGCCCCCGATGACGTACGTGCACGCTTCAGCAAGACGGTGGAAGAGTTCCTGTTCGATCCCACTGGAACGATGGAGATCATCCTCGGAAGCCAGATCCTCCTCACTGACGAGGAGAAATGGCAAGCCATCGAGAAGATAATGAGGGCCTACGATATCGTGACGAACCGATCCGATAGTTCGCAGTCACGATAACGACAGACTCTCGAGACTTGAATAGAGCACTAATGACCTGCCTGTCAGGAGGAGGAAAGCGATGAAACTGAGGACCAAGTATCAACTCCTTGCACTACCGTTCGTTGTGTTGCTGTTGGTCGTGTTGGCCGACTGTGGCGGTAGGGCACCGCGCGGCCGTGGAGCTGCGAGGGGTGGTAGCTCGGAACTGACGAATGCCGCACTGGCCACGTATGTGCCGCCCGGAGACCTGGATGAGTACTACCTGTTCTACTCCGGTGGTCACAGCGGGCAGGTTTTTGTGGCAGGCGTTCCGTCGATGCGGCACATAGCTACCATTCCCGTCTTCACACCGTATCCAGGGACCGGCTACGGTTTCGATGACGAAACACGGGAAATGCTCGGTGAATTCACCTGGGGCGATTCACATCATCCGGGTCTTTCGGAGACAGACGGCGAATACGACGGTCGCTGGCTGTTCATCAACGATAACGCCCAGGGCAGAATCGCCCGCATCGACCTGCGGGATTTCAAGGTGAAGCAGATCCTCGAGGTCCCTAATATCTCGGCAAACCACGGCAGTTCCTTCTCCACTCAGAACACAGAGTACGTCACAATGGCAACCCGCATGTCGATTCCCTTCCCAGAGGGCAGGTATGCGGATGTGACCGAATACGCCAGCCAGTACAAGGGCGTAGTAGCAGGGATCAAGGTCGATCCGGAATCCGGCGACATGTCGGTCGGTTGGGAGATCGTTGTGCCGCCCTTCAACTACGACTTGGGCGACGCCGGAAAGGGACCGAGTGACGGTTACTTCTTCTGGACCTCGTACAACTCCGAAAGGGAGTTCATAGAGGGCGGTAAGCTAGAGGTAACGGCCTCGCAAAAGGACAAAGACTTCATACTGATGGTAGACTGGCGCGCCGCACAGCAAGCCGTCGATGCAGGAAGAGGCACGGTTTACAATGGCGCACCCGTACTCGACCCGGCTAACGTATCCGACATTGCCTGGTATATCCCGTTGGCCAAGTCTCCTCACGGAGTGGACGTAAGTCCTGATGGACAGTGGATCATCGGATCGGGCAAACTCTCGCCGACCACGACTGTCTACGACATCGAAAAAATTCAGACTGCGATTCAGAACCAGGACTTCGAAGAAACCATCGATGGCATTCCAGTTCTCACCTATGAGTCGGTGCGTGAGGCGGAGATCCCAGTCGGCTTAGGGCCACTCCACACTCAGTTCGACGGACGTGGCTTCGCATACACATCACTGTTTGTCGAGAGTGCCGTCGCAAAGTGGAAGCTTCCGCCGTACGACGAAGGTGCGGATATGAGCCAATACGTTGTGGACAAGATTCCGGTCGCATACAACATCGGCCACCTCGTATCCGCCGAAGGTGATTCTCGCTCTCCGGATGGTAACTACCTGGTCGCACTCAACAAACTCTCGAAGGGCCGCCATGTGAGTGTGGGTCCGTCGATCCCCGAATCTGCGCAGCTCATCGACATCTCCGGCGATCAAATGAGCCTGCTGTACGATGCGTTCACCGAACCTGAACCTCACTATGCCGTGATGATCCAGGCGGACAAGATAGATGCGGTAGAGGTATACCGCAGAGACGATCCAGAATGGCCTGCGAACCCGGAAGCCATTTGGACCGCTGAGGAGGCTCGGATCGAACGTAACGGCAGGAACGTGGAGATCTGGATGATGGCTGTGCGGTCATTCTTTGCACCGGATGTGATTCGCGTGACCCGCGGCGATAGGGTGCAAATTCACATCACTAACATAGAGCAGACCCGGGACGAACTGCATGGTCTGGCGATCAACGATTACAACATCAACATCGTCATCGACCCAGGTGAGACAAAAACTGTGACGTTCACTGCAGACAAGAGCGGAGTCTTCCCGTTCTACTGCACAAACTTCTGCAGTGCGCTCCATCAAGAGATGCAGGGGTACCTGCTAGTTCGATGAGACCACGCGCCGCCGGCCGAGGGGAATAGCCCCTCGGCTGGAGGCCAACAAACGAGGCGAGAATGTTTAGACTGCTCAAGCGGCTCGTGGTCGCCCTCGACCAGCCGCTGACGGTCAGATCCAGAGTATTGGTTGCGGTAGCTGCGTTGGCGTTGATACCGACGTTCTTCGCGCCACTATGGCATATGAACTTTTGGGCACAGCAGTATCCAGAAGGGTTGGATCTGTACATCTACAGTCACAATCTGGTTGGCGGTGATGGGGGCAACGACCTCACCGAGATCAATGTGCTGAACCATTACATCGGGATGGCCGAGCTGCAGCCCGAAGATTTCACAGAGCTGAAATGGATACCGCTCGTGGTGGGACTCATCGGAGTGCTCACGCTCAGGTCGGCGGCTATAGGCAATCTTCGGTCCGTGCTCGATATAATGGTGATCTCTGCCTACTTCGGCGTTTTCTCGCTCTGGAGCTTTTGGTACAAGCTCGACTTTTACGGCAAGAACCTCGATCCGAGGGCGGCCGTTCAGGTCGACCCGTTTACACCACCCGTGCTGGGACACAAGATGGTCGGCCAATTCGAAGTCTGGTCGTACCCGGCTCTGTCAACCTATTTCTTCATCGCGTTCGGACTACTCCTGCTCGGCGGCTTCTACTTCACTTGGCGGACTTCCACCGTAGGAAGCGAGAGCAGTTCGGAAACAAGCAGCGGAGGTGATTTATGAAGAACCTACTTATCGGATGCCTCGTTATCTGCGTTGCTGCGGCATGCAGCGACTCGTCGAGTTCAGGCGGACAAGTATTTGCAGATGAAGCTCCTCTCCTTTCCGTCGAAGCTCCCGCTCCGCTCGACGTGCCCGCGCCAGTGGATGTTGGCTCTGACACCGATTGGGAAGCAAAAGTCCACAACAAGGAAATCGAAGTTCTCCAGGTCATCAACGTCATCAACCCAATCGCGGCCTACATCACCGAAGGATTCAATCAATACGGTGACCGTTTCAGCGATGTATTGCAGGAAGAGTGGCAGGACACGCAACACCAGCTCACGAGCGCTATGACACTCTACGAGTCGTGCAAGGAGCGGAAGTCAGCGGGGCAATTCGAGAAGCAACTCTTTCTCGACATGGAAGAAGTCTGGCAGCTCCTAGTCAAGACCGGTGTTGCAGGTGTCAGAACCAATTCAATGGTGGAGGCAGAGCTCCGGCGGTTGATGAGGTAGGCCGCCCCACAAGGGGACGGCAAAACCAGCTCAACACCAGCCAGATCACGAGATGACTGCAGCGGCACTCTTACTGCTCCTTCAAGTGCAGATACCTGTGGCTCCGAACGGAGTCACGGTGCACACAGTTGATGCAGGCGAGTCGATTGCCCAAGTGCTCGTGGGTGCGAGCGCGGGCGACACGATTCGGCTTGCACTTGGTGAATACCACGAGAACCTAGTGATCGAGACGCCGGTAGTATTGACTGGGCCGAACTGCACCATCGGGTCGTCACCAGAGCCGTGCCAACTACCGACCATACGAGGTGGGTACGAAGGAAATGTCGTACACGTTCTGGCAACCGGAACGATATTGGATGGCATCCACGTCAGTGAGGCCGGTCCAAGGCTCACCAAAGACATGGCAAACATCCTGGTCGAGGCGGATTCGGTCACCATAAGGAAATCGCTTCTCACCGAATCACTGCACGGGATCTACGTGAAAGGCGGGAGTTTCGCTCGCATCGAAGGCAATCGCATCGAAGGTAGGCTGGACCTGATTGAGTCCGACAGAGGCAACGGCATCCACCTGTGGAACTCGACCAACAATTCTGTGTTCGAAAACGAGATCTTGAACGTCAGAGACGGTATCTACTTCTCCTTTTCCGACTCAACGCAAGTAGCGGACAATCATATCCATCATGTCCGTTACGGGCTCCACTACATGTACTCCAACCACAACACTTTCACCAACAACCTGTTCGAGAAGAATGTAGCGGGCGCCGCACTGATGTATTCGGAGGACATCGAACTGACGGGAAACACCTTTGCATACTGCCGCGGATTTCGAGCTTACGGAATACTCCTCCAATCGATGGATCGTGTCACCGCAGAATCGAATCTCGTCATCGACAACAGCCGCGGAGTGTTCATAAACAACAGCAGCCAGAACGTGATTCAATGGAATGACATCGTCGACAACGATCTTGCGATTCAGTTGAACGGCGGCTCCGACCGGAACGCATTCCTGCAGAACAACTTCATCAACAACTTGAGCGAACTTCTGCTCGATGTCAGCGATCGAGAAACCATCTGGGCCAACGAAGCCGGTGGGAACTACTGGAGCGGTCACGACAGCTACGACCTGGATCGCGACGGAATCGGTGATATGGGGGTGGGAATACAAAACGTGTTTCAAGTGATGGAGTCGAACACTCCAGAGGTGCGCTTTTACCTCTTGAGCCCCGCCGCGAAGATACTGGAGATTGCAGAGAATACGCTGCCAATTCTCGACCTGAGTGATGCCAGAGATCCATCTCCCCTGATGTCACCTATGGAGAACGATGCTGTCCCTTGGGAGATGCTGGTCGCTGGTCGTCACGACGCGAGCCTTGGTTGGGCTGGCTTCTACCTCTGTTTTGCGTTGGTGCCCCTTGCGGCATTGGCTCTCAAGCGGAGAGGCCGATGTCCGACCTCCAATAATACCAGAGAGAGACTTGGATGACACGCCAAGATCCGATAGCGCGGCTCGAGGGATTCGAGAAGTGGTACGGACCTGTACGAGGGGCTGGACCTGTGGATCTCGAGATCGCAGCCGGCGAAGTACTCGCCCTCCTCGGACCGAACGGAGGTGGCAAGACTACGGTGCTACGCGCCATGGTCGGACTCCACTCAGCCACGGCTGGCCGTATTCTCATCGGCGGACACGATATTGCTCGGGAGCCGGGCCTCGTGCGCCAGATGATTTCATATGTACCTCAGAAGGTATCAATGCCCGGCATGCTTTCGGGGCGAGAAATCCTCTGTCTGTTCGCCCGCCTCAAGGGCGTTTCGCAAGAACGAGTTGAAGAAGTGCTAGAAATGTTCGCCCTCTCCTCAGATGCAGACAGATTCACGCGTGAGTACTCCGGGGGAATGTTACAGCGACTCGGACTCGCAATCGCGTTTCTTAAGGATGTGCCTCTCTACATTCTCGACGAGCCGACTCTCAACGTCGATTCGCTGGGGGTCGAGATACTTCAGGATCATCTCGACAAGCTGAGGCGAGACGGCCGAAGTGTGCTGTTCTCATCACATAGTCTGCACTACGCCGCACAGGCAGCCGACAGGGTTGCGGTGCTGGTCGACGGACGAGTAGCCAAGATCGAAGACGTGTCGGTGTTCCAGGAAACTGTTGCGAACCAGGTAATGGTGAGCGTCAGTCTCACACGCACATCTCCGGAAATCTTCTGCGCGGCTCAGAGCGCGGGAGCGGAGATCACCCTCCGAAACGGCAGGCGATTCCACTTCTCGGCTTCGCCGGGCGAACGTTTGGAGGTATTCCGAGCGATTGAGAATGCAGGTGGCGTCATCGAGGAATTCCACACCGAGGCCCCCGACTGGGACGCGATTGCCCGTTCGCATTTCGAGCCTGAAGAGGAGCGTGACGAATGAAGTCGAGTACCTCCTTCAGAAGCCTTCTCCTGATGCCTGTCTATTTGCTTGCAGGATGCGCGGGTGAGCCAGATATCGAGATTCTACCTGGGCTCGATGAGTGTCACGAATGCCACATGACGATCGACCAGCCGAATCAGGCAAGCGGCTACGTCCTGCCCCGCGAGTTCGTAACGTTCGACTCACCCGGTTGTCTGCTACGCAGTATCGAGTCGTTGCCGAAATCTGAGAGACCGCAACTCGCAGACATCTACTTTGCTGACTACCGAGACGGCACGCTTCATTCAGCGGAAACAGCAGCGTTCCTGCTCACCACACACATTCCTACGGTCATGGGCTCGGGGGCTCTGACATTCGCCGGTCGCGATGCCGCGGAAGACACTAGAGAACACGGCGACGAGGTTGTGACCGACTGGGTAGGCTATCGGACGATGCGTGGGACACCTGATGTGGTGCTCGATGTGCAGCTTGGTCCAGATGGATTGGTGCCTGAGATAATCGAGGTGAACAAAGACGACCTCGTTCAGTTGAACGTTGTCGGCCGAGGACTGCCCAACGATTTGAGTTTCACGGTGAGGGGGTACCCGGAAGCTGGAGAAGTAGTCGTGCATGTCGGCGGTACCGTTGAGTTTCGCTTGCTCGCAAGCAGACCGGGTACCGGCTTCCCAGTCGTCGCCCAGGACGGGAGATCTTTGGGCATGATGAGGGTAGCGGGAGCCCACACTGCCGATGAGGAGGCAAATTGAGCTCCAGTATCTGGTGGATTGCTCAGCAGGAGTTCTCGCTCAACCGCAGGAATCGGTGGGTCTTATCCTTCGCAATCCTGTTCTCGGCCTTGACGCTCGTTATCTCGTATTTCGGAATGGTCACTTCGGGTTACGCAGGGTTCCAAGACTTTGTACGAACGGCTGCAAGTGTTACCAACTTGGGTGGCTTCTTGATTCCGTTGTTCGCGCTCTTGATCGGCGTGTTCAGCTTCATTAGCAACACGGAATACCTGGAGTTGTTGGTGACACAGCCGGTGCCGAGAAGTCATGTTCTCATAGGCAGGTATCTTGGGCTCGTGTTGACCGTGTTGGGAGCATCACTCGTCGGTTTCGGACTGCCGGGTGTGGTATTCGCAATTTCGGTCGGGGCGGGGGGCGCGGCTAGTTACCTCGTTGTGATCGGATACTGTTTCCTGTTGGCAATCGTGTTTGCCGGCCTATCCGTGCTAATCTCGCTAATCTCCAAGCGCAGGCAGGTGGCGCTCGGTATCGCCCTCGCGGTGTGGATATTTTTTGAGGTGATTTACGGTGTGTTGATACTCGGCACGACTGTGTATCTGACTCCATCCGCACTCAAGGTGGCCCTGACGACGGGATTGCTCGGGAATCCGATCGATACCGTGCGCGTACTTTCGTTGCTCCAGGTAGGCGGACCGCACTTGTTCGGGCCCGCCGGCGCGACACTCCTGAAACTGACCGGCACCACAGCCGGGGCAACAGCATTTGGTCTCGCTGCACTCGCTCTGTGGGCGGTTGTGCCGCTAGGCGTTTCCACCTGGTTATTTAGGCGCCAGGACCTCTGATCTTATCTGTTCCTTCAAAAACTCGCGTCCATCATGATGTGCGTCCAAATCACGTTCTCCGTCAGTCTACCAATCTCGGCAAAGCCGTCTGCCGCCATCACGTACGAGATACCAGCGGAGAACCCTAGGTTCGCCGTATAACGGTATGCGGCGGTCAGGTCGAATTCCTCACCAAAGTGCCCGGTGCTGAGCCCCTCACTCTGCGCGGCATGGAAAGAGTGTGCCTCTAGCCGAATGGTGACTACGTCCGCTGCCCTCAGTGAGCCCTTCAATGCAACGTCCTGCAAGCCACGCCCAGCCGTGTGCACGGGAATGTTCAGGAAATAGTCCGCCAAACCGTAGAACTTGTGGTTGGTCGCAAACAGGGTGTCGAACACCTTGATCTGGTCATCCGTGGGATCGTCATCTCCAGACAGATAGTCATACCAGAGCGCCACGCTCGCCTTACCCTCATTCAACCGAGTCCCCACCCTGCCACCGAACATGAAGGCGCTAACGTCGGTGTCCATCCGCTGGCCGAGCTGAAACGATCCCTCTACACGGAAGTCGACCTTCTCACTCGCTCCAAACCATCGCGCGCCCATCGTTAGCTGTGATGTTGGCGCGGCCGCCGCGACCTTGTTGTAGAGACCATAGGCCTCCAACGTTCCGGGGCCAACTTCCTTCACCTGTCCGTAGGCGGCCAGGAAGTGAGCGTCGGCATCGAAGGCGGTTGTGAGATCGTTGGCGAGCACCGCACCGAGAATATCGATGTGCAGCCTCTCATCGCCGGCGCTCAACTTCACGGCGTCGAACGAGCGACCTTGTTGACTCCAGTTCACCGTGCCCACCAGCCGGTGCCCCCCGAACGCCACCTCTTGACGACCGGCCCTGGCAGCCAGGTTCGTGTTGCCCTGTTTTTTCAATTCCACGTACGCCTGGTGTAAGTCGAAATTGTCGGCGCTGAAATCGCCGAGAGTGTTCCCTTCTTCGCCCCACAAGCGTACATCCTGAAGTTGGACGAAGACGGTCACATTCTTCTCGAGAGCAGCCGTGATGTTGGCGCGCGCGCGCATCGACACGAACCAGTCGCCCCCGGTAGAGGTGACCAGATACGGGTCACGGAATTCCCAGCGTGGCCGTACCTGACCGCCAAGCGTTATCTCCTGCGCTGCAGACTCAGTCACCACAAGGCAGACGGCGGCCAGCGACATCAACATCTTACGATTCCCTAACATTATGCTCTCCTTGAGCAAGCGATCATTTTGGCCACTTCCCTGATCAGATCCGTGCAACCCCTAAGAATACTGCGTGTAGCGAGACGGCAAGTACAAGAAAGACGACCCGCGCGTTTTGCGGTGTCAGGCCCCCAAAGCCGTATTCGATTGACTTGCCTTTGCAGGAAGACAGGCAATCCCCGCATAGTGTGCAGGTCAGTCCAGGTCGCCGAGCCTGGATGTCCTCGGTTCGCAGCGCGTCATACCTGCACTTGAGCGTGCATGCACCACACTCGGTGCAGCTCTCTGTGATCCGTAGGCGGAACGGCGACAGCTTGCCGAGCACATCTGCCGCGAGGCCAATGGGGCAGTACATCGTACAGTGCACCATCGCTCCGGCCCTTCGCGATACCGCAACCATTATCCCTACTCCAAGGATTCCAAACGCCACACCCAGCCACGTTGCGACAATGCTACTCACACCGAACCAACGCAAGCCCAGAGCAACTCCGACGACAATTGCCACAATGCCGATCCGGATCCAAACGCGGTTGACCTTCGACGGTATCGGCCGCTTGCGTGCAACCGCCAAGTTGAGGTCCCAGGAGCCGATGTAGCAGAGGTAACTGCACCAGGCGGGTCCAACGAAAAGAATCGTGGCAACGAACAGGATCGGCATGAATAGACCGTCACCCCGGTAGAGAGGTCCCGCAATGATCATGGCGGGAATCGGTAAATGCAATTCCCCGCTCATCAGGAATCTTTCGATACCCAACAGACCGATTGCCAACTGTGCGAAGAAGACGATTGAAAACAAGGTCCAGAGTCGGCGTCTCCAGACCGGTGTGTTCCGCGGATCGTAGAGTTTAGCCAATAACCAACACGAATACCCGGCGAGCAGTGCCGCCTCGAGCCATCCAGCGCCGTGGAAGAAACGCTCAGCCAAAAGCATTGGTCGATCGACGACTAACTGGACGATGCCGAGCAATAAGAATGTGAGGAGAAATGTCGCGGCTCGGGGCCTAGCCCCCGCTTCCTCTCCCGGCTTACTCGAGGACATCAGCTATTGTCGTCGAAGAGAAGAAATCGACAATCTTGTGCGCCACCTCTCCCCACCGATCATGGGCCGGACAGGGGTTTCTGCCGCACTCCACACGCCCGAATAGGCATTTGCCCTCCAGGCCCAGATCGTCGAACTGGGACACCACCTGGAGTAGTGAAAGCTCCTCCGACGGAATCGCGAGCTCGAAGCCGCCCTTTTTACCGCGCACGGACCTGAGGATCCCTGACTTTACCAACTGGTTCAGAATCTTCCCCATGTAGTTGGGCGGCACGTCGGCAGCCTCGGCCAGCTCAGATGCGCGGACAGGTGGCTCCACGGCACCACCGGCTAAGGACATTACGGCGCGGAGCGCGTGCTGCGCGGTAGCGGATAGAATCACTCTGCCCTCCCAACCGTTCCGCTTGACAGAATCGAATCTAGTACAATATTCCGACAACCTCATGATAATATCGCCTTTTCCCGACAGCAACCTTGCTGCGACTGGTACCGAGGGATAGGATGGGATTTGACGGCAGCCGACTTACAGGCGCCAAGTTTTACCCAAATGGACAATAGTTGAGGTCAACGACTACCTAGAACGCTCTTCGAGGCAACCCCAATGGCAAGCAGACCAACACCGGGTGACAAACCGGATGAAGGCCGTCGTAAGTTCCTTGGGAAGGCGTCAGGCGCAGCAATGGTGGCCGGATTGGCCGGCGGTTACGGCGGATTCGGGGCCATAGCGCTCAGGTATTTATATCCATCTACGACCGGCGACCGGATCTGGCAGTTCGTGATCGAGACCGACCGCGTAAAGGTCGGTGAGTCGATTCGGTACCGGGGGCCATCCGGTGAGACCGTCAACATCGCTCGGCAGAACCGCAACGGTGACGCAGAGGACTTCATAGCGCTGTCAAGCACTTGCCCGCACCTGGGATGCCAGGTCCGCTGGGAGTCACAAAACAACCGATTCTACTGTCCCTGTCACAACGGCGTCTTCGATCCCGCAGGCGTCGCGACGAGCGGCCCTCCTGCGGAAGCGGGCCAATCGCTTTCACGCTATCCGCTTCAGGTGACGAATGGACTACTCCATATCGCCGTACCTCCCCCTCAGTATGGTGATCGGGAAGCGGCGGGCGAGATCTTGGCTGCAGATGCGGACATATGCGGTCCCGGGCACGACCCGTGCCTCTCGTGCTCACCTGCGCCTCCTCGCGAAGTGACCCGGAAGCGAGAGGTCTGAAATGGAACTAGTCCGCAACTGGATCGGCGAGCGGCTTCCCGTTTCGGGGCAACAATTCAAAGAACTCACCAATGAGCCGGTTCCGTACCACCTGAAACGATGGTGGTTCGCTCTGGGAGGAACTCCGGCATATCTGTTCATCGTACAGATCTTCACGGGCATCTTGCTCGCGTTCTACTACGAAGCGTCACCGGCAGTGGCGTACGAATCAGTCGAGTTTTTAACGAGTGAAGTTGCGTTCGGTTGGTTCATTCGTAGCGTGCACAAATGGGCTGCCACGCTCATGATCGCCGCGGTGATCCTACACCAGATTCGCGTTTTTTTCACTGGAGCCTATCGGCGGCCGCGGGAAATCAACTGGCTCGTTGGTATGAGCCTTCTGCTTTGCACACTGATGACGGGGTTCACTGGATACAGCCTCGTATTCGAACAACTCAGCTACTGGGGTGCCACCGTTGGAGCAAACATAGCTGACACGACACCGTTGATCGGTGGTTTCCTCAAGAACATGATGCTGGCGGGCGACTCGTATAACGAGGCTACGCTGTCGCGATTCTTTATTCTCCACGCAGCAGTTCTGCCCGTCACGATGGTGGCCCTGATAGCGATACATATCACGGTTATTCGACTGCAAGGTGTAACCGAGTTCCAATTCAAAGACGAGACAGGTACAGCACCAAAGACCTTCAACTTCTTCCCGGATCACCTTTACACAGAGATCATCATCGGGCTCATCCTCATGGTCCTGCTGAGCGCGCTGGCGACAATATTCCCGGCGACGATGGGATCTCCAGCGGACCCGCTACAAACACCCGAGGTGATCAAGCCGGAGTGGTTCTTTTACGTGGCGTTCCGGTGGCTCAAGCTCTTCGGCGGAACGATGGCCGTGCTCAGCATGGGATTCATAGTGTTCGTGATGTTCGCATGGCCTTTCATAGACGGGCTAATCAGGAAGAAGACGAAATACCAGGAAGCCAGCGTATGGATCGGAGTGGCCGGTGCGTTGGCCGTGATCGCGCTGACAGTATGGGAAGCTGTCGCAAGGCACTGATGCAGAGGAATTTTCTATGACTCTCGAAACAAAACGTTTCGTCATCGCAGGCCTAGGCGGCCTATTCCTCATATCGCTCGTTTTTGTCCAGTGGATGGAGACGTCGAGGAAGGCAGAGGAGGCAGGCCTCCGCGATCCACACGTCTCGGTTCCGGCGGCATCGAGGGAATGCGTGGACTGCCACGCCGAGGAGAACCCGGGAATCGTCGATCACTGGACCAGCAGCACACACGCCGAGAAGGGAGTGGGGTGCCTCGAGTGCCATCAGGCAAATCCTGAAGACGCCGACTCGCATCTTCATCGCGGCGTGTTGATCGCGACGATCGTGACTCCGCGCGACTGCGGAAGCTGTCACGACCTCGAGGCCGATGAATTCGCGGGCAGCCACCATGCGGCGGCTGGGAACATACTTGCGTCGCTCGACAACTTCCTGGCTGAAACGGTTGAGGGTGCTCGGTTGGAGTTCAATCCGCACTCACCAACTCCGGGCAAGGCGGTCGCATCGGTCAACGGCTTCGCCAGCGCAAACTCAGGCTGCCAACAGTGTCACGGCTCGATGGTGGCCTTCGAAGCCACTGACGGTGGCAGAATCACGGTGAACGATCTCGAACCGGATGAGAACGGCATTCCCACAAACCTGGATGCGGTCGCACTCATCGCCCACGACGAGAACGGCCGCCCAATATTGGATTCGCGGACCTGGCCGAATACTGGAATTGGCCGTTTGAACCTCGACGGCACAAGGGGATCGTGTACCGCCTGTCACAGCCGCCACGACTTCTCTCCGAGACGTGCTCGCCAGCCCGAGAAC
>JBDHHK010000105.1:0-14969 GCA_039589395.1 Gemmatimonadota bacterium | reverse complement strand
CGAAACGATGACACTACCGTTCTCGGTCGAACATGCCGGACGCTTAGCGGTCCGCCTCATTGCAATGGGGCTTCCCGGACAGGGGGTGTTCGATATCGCGATCGACGGAGAAATCGTACTGGCGGATGTGGACTTCCAGACCAGTGAGACCGCTGAACTCGATATTCTCCTAGGAACTCACGAGCTATCGGCTGGTGACCACTTTATCGGATTGACTTCGAAAGCCTTTGCAGAAAGGCCCGCCGCTCCTGTTGCGGTTGAGCAGCTGCGCCTCCTTGCGCTTCCGCCTGAAGCTGTACGCGAACCGAAGCTGCACTTCGAGGCGCATTTCATCAGACTCGGGATCGGACGCGCGGTCTACGCGTACCGCCTCGCTTACGACCGCCTGCCGGAGTCGCTTCAGGAACTGGTGGATTCGGGAATAATGTCGGAGCGGTATCTGACGGACGAAAACTTTTTGCCTCTGGTCTCGCGACTGGAAGACGGACGTTTTGTCGTAGAGAGTAACGGGCATGAGCCGTGGACCCACAGCTGGCAGGGGTTGGACGCGAGGCGGTGACAGTGCCGGGCTGCGGTTGCTGCAGTCCCCATTTGACGTTCTTTTGACGCCCTCCGCTCAGCTTCGACTCAGCAAAAGTTCGAGGTAATGGGCCTCGAGAAACTCTGAGTCTGACGCGGAGGCAACAATGAGACGGCTAATGGCAATCCTCACTACGGCGCTCGCTGTCACGGGCTGCGAGTCCAATGAAGCGCTAAGCCCTCAGTTCAACCGAGTTCGTGCGGGTTCACCCGGCCTAAACGTAGTGTCCTACAACGTCTACTGGGGAGCGCACGTCGAAGATCTACTCACGGCAGATCCTTTGCAGATCCCGATGATCGCAGCAGGCCTTTGGGGAGATGTTCAGAAAACCAACTTCCCGGAGCGCGCGTTGGCAATCGCAGAGCAAATCGCGTATGCCAACGCTCATGTCGTTGGTTTGCAGGAGGTCGCACTTTACCGTTTCGAGGCGGAGAGCGATTTCGAGGGAGGTGAAATACCTGCGCCAGACGCTGAGTTCGTTCTGCTCGACTTCCTCCAAATTCTGAATGACGCGCTCGAGGCGCGCGGGCTGTTCTACACTGCGGCGGCGATATCGGAGAACATGGATGTAGAGTTGCCGATGTGCACCGATCCCGACGTTTGCTTCCCGCTCGCCGACATAAGACTCACCGACTACGACGTGGTATTGGTGCGGGATGACGTGCTTTGGGAGAATCCCGCCAACGGAAACTTCGCGATGCCTCTACCGATCGACGTCGGTGACCAGACGATCTACAAGCCGAGCGGCTGGGCGTCGGTGGACATCTCGTTCAAAGGTAAACGATACCGGTTCGTGAACGCTCACCTCGAGCCCGCCGACATTTTGCCAGGTGGCGGTGTTCATCCCGATGTCGCCTTCGTCCAGGCGAAACAGCTCGAAGAGCTATTGGGCATCATCAACACGTCGCCTAACCCGGTGATCTTGGCCGGCGACCTCAACTCGGATGCCGACGGTAGCACGACGCCAACATACCAGACGGTGCTGGATGCGGGTTTTGTTGACGCCTGGCTAGTTGGACGGCCCCGGGGATACGGATTCACGGCCAACCAGCCTCCCCATCTGGAGAATGCGGCGTCGGAGCTTTTCCACCGCATCGATTTTATCATGTATCGCGACGAGTTCACCATAGACAAAGGGAAACTGCGAGGGTCGGTGGAGGTCGAACTGTTAGGTGACCAGCAGTCAGACAAGACTGCCTCGGGTCTGTGGCCTTCCGACCACGCAGGGGTTGCTGCAACACTGAGGATCGCGCCCGGACTGCGCTGACCGGATACTGATCCTCTTCGACCAGGGTCGACACCCCCCGATGCCGGGGCCGGACTGCGAGTTCGGCCCCGAGTTTTCAATGCGGACTAAGCATTATTTCACGCAGCCGAACACCGGTCATCAACCCATGCTTCCATCATTCTGGAGTGAGAACTGGCGCATGTTGCCAAGGAGGCACCGACGCCCGCCGTGGACTTGGACAGGTGGGGCGAACTCTTCGAGGCGATCAGCGGCTCTTGTCATGATCCGCGGACCCACGTGCCGTTAAATGTCTTCGTGCACGAACGTCAGGCACGGATCACGAGAGGCGGTGCGAGACCCGGCGGTGGGGAACCGCTGATCGCGAGTCCCTTCGTCCGGGATATCCAGATGCCTTTTACTCCGGTGGAGACTGGCTTGTGTTTACACGCGGACGGAATGGCCATGTTACCGGGCTCACGTGGAGCAGTGGTCGGGTGCGGAAGGTAGTGTTCAGGAAGCGTTGGGAATGCGTCGAATCGCTTGCACCCCGGAGTAAATGCGCTGTGTATTCCGGCGCTCTACCCTGGGGTGCCGAGCGGATGTTGTTTCGGGTGCTGAGCGGACTCTTTCAGTTCCCGCCGGAGCCGCCCCCCAACAGCAAGCTGATCCCGAGCGTCATTTGCGGACCGCTGTAGTTTCGGCTACCACCGATCGGCCGGTCAAAGTCGGTCATTAAACTGTATGCGCCGGCAATAGTCGCCAAGACGTATTTGCCCAGCACGATGCTAACACCGGCCTCCACCTCTCCACCCAAAGCGGCTTCGGTGCGGGTCTCCGCTACGACAGTCATCCCAGTTTGGACGATTTCGTGACTGCCGATCAATGTTCCGACGCCCGCGCCCGCAAACGGCCTGAACTGCTCTCCATATGTCGATCTCGGGAAGTAGTAACGCATGCCAAAGAGCACAGGCACAACCGCTGCAAAGTCGGTGGCCACACCCGAGACTGAGGTTTGCACGTCAATGCTTGCCGCCATCAAGCCCGCGCTGATCCTGAAAGCTAGTTCTTCCTGCAACCAGTGGCCGTACGCAACTCCCCCAATGAAGCCGTTGCTCGCTACTGTGGTTGTTACCCCACCGATCCCTACTGCTGTTCTGGTATCCGTAACTTGGCTCCAGCCACCCATCCGTAATTCGATCTGATGGCGCTTCGCCAAGGACTGAGCCGAAGTTGAGCCAGGCGCTGCCACTGCCACAAGCGTGATTGCCATCAGTGTTTTGGTCTTGGACACGTTTTTGCTCCTCTTGAGTGCATCTTCATAAACAGATTGACACACCCTAAACGGAGATGGGTGCCAGATTCTGACAAATGTCGAGCAAACAAACCCCGCCGCTCGCGAGAGCGACGAGGTTGCTAACTCACATCGTGCCAACCGCCCTACGTACGGCTATCACCGTCTGGACCGGTAATTCGCTATTGATTTGGTCCGGAAGAGTTCGTTGTTCGTTCTACGAGATTGCCAGCAACGTGTACCTGCTCGATTCTCCGCGTGTTCCTGATGTCCTCGAGAGGATCGGCTCCGAGTACCAAGAAATCGGCCCAGTTCCCCGGCTCTAGCGTTCCGATTTCTTCCAGCCCCAAACAAGCTGCCGCTTCACCAGTCGAAGCCCTGATGATGTCCGCGTTGCTCATGCCCGCCTCGGCCATCAGCTCTAGTTCGAGGTGTTCGAAATAACCGTGGAATCGACCGGGAGGGCCGGCATCGGTTCCCATCGCGATACGGACTCCGCCTTCAGACAGCACGCCGAGGTTTCGTTTCGCAGTTTCGAGCGCAGCCTTGTATTGCTGTGCGGCACGGTCTTCTCTCACCGATTGCTGACGCGCGGGGTCCAGAAGCGGGGCGATGACACTTTCATCGAACTCGGCAAGGAATAATGGATCACTGAAGAACTCGGGCTCGCTTTCGTAGACGTACGTCGACACTTCACGCATCAAGGTGGCGCAGTAGCATACGCCTGACTCGCGCATCATCTCGATGAACTCCGAGTCCACCGGACGGTCTCGGACACTGTGGCCGACAAAGTCGATTCCCGCTCTGATTAGATCCTTCGTGTCGTCGAGATAGTACACATGAGCGGCGACCGGCAGGCCGAGCTCGTCTGCCTTCTCGATTACCGCACGGTAGACCTCGGGAGCCATCTTCTCGATGGTTCCGAGATTGTCGTCGACTCGAAACTTCATGAAGTCGACATCCATCTCTCCATTGGATTCGGCAATCGCCACGGCTTCTTCAGGAGTCTCACCGGTAACCACGGTTCCGGCTACGAAGAGGCGTGCGCGATCCAGAGCTGGAACCGCCTGAGCATCTCGAACACGAATACCAGCTTCCCGATCATCGCCGAGGCTCACTACAGTCGTCACTCCGTATCGCGCCAGCAGACCGAGTTGGTCGAGAACGTTCTCCTCGGAATAGTGTCCCGATTCCAGTCCGCGTGTATCGCCAACGTGAGCGTGCGCGTCGATCAGTCCTGGCATTATGAACTTGCCCGAGACGTCGACTTCAGTCGCGCCACGCGGGACTTGGCCGGATTCAGTGCTGCCCACCGCCGATACTCGACCGTCCTCGACTAGAAGCACGGCGTCGGCGATCGGCGCTGCCCCTGTTCCATCGATGAGTGTTGCACCGACATAAGCAACTGCATCGCTGCTCGAGTCGGCGCAGCCTATGGTGAAGGCGAGCGATAATAGGAGGAGCCTGTTCTTCATGATCACACCAGTATTAAGGGTCAACTACCGCCGATCCCGCTTGGTCACAAACGCCTCGAAGTTGCTGGTGCGCCGCGCCAACGCTTCAACCTCATCGACTTCAATCGGTATCGAACGCGTGAGCCATTCGTAGCCGTCTTCTGTAACGAGCACGTCGTCCTCGAGCGCGGCACGTGGGCCATTGGGCGGCGCGACACCTTGCTCGATGGCCAGCACCATACCGGCCTGTAGCGGTTGCGTGTAATCACCTTCATCGTGTACCTCCATCCCGATGAAGTGACCGATACCGTATGTCCAATACTCGTCATAGCCGCCGGCTTCTCTAAGCATGTCGTTAGCGAGGTTGTGCAAATCCCACCAGGTCACACCAGGCCGCACGCTCTCGATGACGGCCTTCTGCACGTTCAAGGTGATTTCATAAAGGCTGCGCTGCTGTTCGTCGAAGGTTCCGTCGATAGGGATCGTACGTTGCACATCAGCGGAGTAATGATTGAACGCTGCGCCCGTATCGATGTGTAGCAGGTCTGCCGGCGTAAACGCCTCGGTGCCCGATCTGGATACGTATTGAATGAATCCCTCAGGGATGTGGGGTGCTGGGGGGCGTCCGCCAGGAGGGTGCCTCCTCACCGACGTTGGGAATCCGAGTGTTGCACCACGATAGCGATAGACGTAATCGACGGTTTCCATTACTTCGCTCTCACGCATACCGGGCTGCGCCGCGCTCAGGCCTTCCACCACCCCTTCATGTGTTATCTCTGCTGCGCGCCGAAGATTGGCGAGGCCCCAAGAGTCGTGAAGCATGCGTACCAAATCCATAATGTCAGCGGCATCGCGAAGCTCCATCTCCGGTGAGAAACGCTTGAATCGATCGAACAATGCCAAACGAGACGGCTCCGGCAGACCCAACCGGAAGAACCGCGGGTAGTTGACGTGAAGCACTTTGTTTGAGGAGCCCCACGTCTTCGAAAGCGCAGCCGGCAACGGCCACCGACGGATCTGAGTGATACGCCAGTCGCGGTAGTCAGTCATTGCGACCGAGAAGTCTTCCTCTAGCTCCTTGTAGGGACGTACGTCGTCTATGCCAGTCTGCTCGCGGACCGTCTGTACGTCACCGGACGTATACAAGACCTCCCAGTTCTTTTCGGGTGTCGGTAACAGCAATAGCGCAGACTCGAGGCTTGCCAAGCCGTCGATTCCTGTCAGAAACACGAAGTCGTGGTTGTCTGAGTCCGGTACCTGGAACTCCAGCCGCCGTGGCTGCACCCACTCCACGGAGAAGATGAGCAAAGCTCCTTCAGATATTGCTTGGAGAACGCGAGCCCTCCGCCGAGCGAAAATCTCCCTCATCAATTCCGCATCCGGGTTGTCCACGTCTATCCGCGCTGCCAGCTCGGCTTCGGCACCGTAATCGTAGTCGAATGGCTGCTGTACCGCCTGCGCAAAAAGGCCTGTGGCTGTCAGTGCCGCGAGGAAAGTCGGGAAGACGATTCGAAGTAGTGGCATTGCTCTGTCCTGGTATGGCAATTGAGAGGTTGAGTAAATGTTCGTTTTGTACAGTGAGTTGTGAGTAGTGAGTCGTCTGCGCCAGACACACTTACAACTTACTCCTTACCACTCACTAGCTCACGCTTTAATAATATTGACCCTCGAAAGATCTATCTCTCCGATCCCATGTTCGTGCGACTTGGTAATCGTCATGATGTCTCGAGGGTCCAATCCCCAGAGGCCGCAGCAATAGGTGTCAATTGCAACCCTGTCAGTTCCCGCGATGATCTTATGTGGATGAATCAGCTCGCCTGGGCCAAAGGGCCCGTTGGTTGTGATCAGTTCTGTGGCATCTACGACACAGAGATCGGGAAAGATGATGGTATTCAAATCTGCTATGCATTGATCGAGGTGGGTGATTGCCCCGATATCAGTTGTCCAATTCTCCATATGGAACTTACGATTCGACACCGGCGAGTTGAGCCCCATCAGGTTCTTGAGTGTCCCGGTGAACTTGTTGCCGGCATGATCCTTCGTGATCGGCAGGTCAATTAGGACGTCGTAGTCAGCCAGCGCTTTCATGACGCGTGCTTCTGTGAGTGCCAAGCCACCAGGCACCGGCGTTGGCGCGAACAACGATTCGTCTCGCATGTTGACGAGCGCCAGCTCTCCGCCCGCTGCGGACACAGCTTCGGCTGTCCCGGTCTGCTCCCAACTTTGCTCCGATTGCCAGCTTATGCAGGCCACCTCGTCTGCCCCTGCGTCTTTGCACATATGTACCACCGCACGCACGATGTCTGGCCGCGTAAATGCTCCGGGATTAGGCCGTTGCGGATTCGCTAGCACCGCAACCTTGGAGCCTGCATGCACGAACTGACCCATGCCCCCCAGTTGCCCAACAGCGCCAACTGTGTTGTCGACATAGTCTTGTCCGGTGACGACCGATATGGTGTTGTCTGCCTGCCTTCTCGTCTCTCGGGCCCCTTGCCACGGCTTCCCGTGTTTATCGGAAAGGAAATCGGCGCCAATAATGGAGGAGGCTCCGAGAACTGCGCTCTGCCTCACAAACGACCGGCGACTCACCTTACGGGACATGGGTATGCTCCTGTTGGCGCTGCTGCGGTTGGTTTGATTCAAGTATATGTCAGGTGCGAGTGGAGTCCAGGTACCTTTTGACGCTCCGTTGACGCCTCCGGTTGAACTTGTTCGCTAGTTGTTCTATCACAATGAGTGGAGGCAGCTCTCGTGTTTTATCTCCAGAAGTGGTATCTCGACTGCGTAACGGATGAAGGTGAGGCTGCGGTCTTCTATTGGGCCGTCCTTCGGTGGGGTGTGTTTCGTCTGCGGTACGGGGCCGTACTCCGTCGCAGCCAGACGGGCCGAACCGCTGAGAGCTATACGCTCCGACCTGGATCGGCACCCGTTGTGTCAGGCGGAGACGAACTACAATGGGCCTGTCCTGCGTTGGGAGTGGAAGGTTCTTGGTCACCGCGCGAGGCAGGATTTGAGAGAACCCTGCTCGATACCGAAGCCGGCCAAATCCATTGGCGCTGCATCAGCCCAGTAGCCGATGCAGAGGTCAACATTGACAATCGCACTCTGTACGGCATGGGTTACGCCGAACAGCTCACAATGACGCTAAAGCCATGGCACCTGCCCATCCAGCAGCTGCGATGGGGACGGTTTCACTCGACTTCGAATGCAATGGTCTGGATCGAATGGCGCGGCTCTGCCGAACGCTCATGGGTGTTCGTAAACGGTGAAGAGCTCTCCCGAGCCACGACAAACTCCGGTGGTGTGGATTCGCCAGACAACGGTGTGCACCTATCGATCGACGCCGGATCGACCCTTCGAGCGGGGAAGTTGGTGAACACTGCATTGCGATCGGTTCGGGGATTGGTGTTTTTGATGCCTCATTGGAGACTCGCTCGAGAGACCAAGTGGCTTGCGCGCGGCAGTTTGAGATCGCCCGCTGGAGTCAGTGCCGGATGGGTCGTTCACGAGGAAGTACGGTGGGCGTGAACCCGCACCGGTTAGCGATCGGGAAAGTCGCCTATGCGTTGTTGTTCGCGATCGTGTTGCCTCTCATACTGGTATGGTGGGCGTCGGCCACTTCCGAAGTAGTCGTGTTACCAGTTGTTCCATACGCACCTTTCGGCCCGATCGTAGCTGGGGCGGGGCTGCTATTGATGCTCATGGGTGGGAGGGCTCTGTGGATCCATGGGCATGGTCTGCCGATGAGCCCCTTTCCTCCCCCGGTTTATGTCTCGAATGCCGTCTATCGATTCACACCCCATCCGATCTACGTAGGATTCACGTTGGTGTGCTTTGGAATAGCTCTGTCTACCGAATCAGTAAGTGGCACTTGGCTAGTAACCCCGGCAGTGGCTCTCGTGTGCGCGGCATTGGTGACGGGCTTCGAACGGCATGAGATTCGTAACCGGTTTGGCGAGGGCACGGTTCGGAGGCCACTAATCGCTCTGCCAGTCAAATCGGGTGAGAATCCCACCGGTTGGGACCGTGCCTCGGTTTTTGTGTTGGTGTTTCTTCCCTGGACGGTCGTTTATGAGGCAGTCTATCGACTGGGGATCCCGCCAGACGCTATCGAAGCGTATCTACCATTTGAACGCGGTTGGCCGGTGCTCGAGTGGACGGAAGCAGTTTACGGAAGCGTCTATCTGCTCGTGATGGCTGCCCCGTTTGTGGTGCGGAGTCGCAAAGCGTTGCGACACATGGCTGTGACTGGATTGATCGCCACCGCCGTAGTCTGTTTCATCTACATCACTGTGCCCGTGATTGCTCCGCCCCGCCCATTTGAACCTTCATCGCTGCTGGGGAGGGCCCTTCAGGTGGAACGGGCAATGTCCCATACTGTTGCTGCGTTCCCTGCCTTCCACGTGATCTGGAGTCTGATCGCCGCGGAGGCTTGGGCGAGCAGGTCCAGACTGTTTGCGCTGATTGGGTGGGTATGGGCGATAGCGATAGCGATCTCCTGCGTTACTACAGGCATGCATGCCATTGCCGACCTCGTAGCCGCTCTTGCTGTGTTTTTGGTGCTCCGTCGAAGTGCAACCGTTTGGAAAAAGCTCAGGGATCTTGCGGAATACGTGGCGAATTCGTGGCACGAATGGAATCTCGGAAGTGCTCGCGTCATCAACCACGGTTTGTATGCGGCGATTGGAGGGGCCGTCGGGTTCCTGATCGCCGCCAACTTCGCGGGTTCCGACGTGTTAGAGGAGCTCGTGTTCATCCATTTTGCGGGGTTAACCGGCGCGGCGTTGTGGGCGCAAAAACTCGAGGGATCGTCCAAGCTGTCGCGGCCATTCGGCTACTACGGAAGTGTTCTTGGTGCCATGGCTGCCGCTATCGCCGTTGGAGTAATCACAGGTAATACTCTTCTATTGCTTGCGGCGATCGCTCTGGAGGCTCCTTGGATGCAGGCGATCGGACGGGGGCGATGCCTGGTCCAGGGTTGTTGCCACGGCAAGCCTACCAATGAGAAGATCGGAATACGCCATACCCATTCCCGATCCAGAGTGTGTCGCCTGGCCGACCTCAAAGATGTTCCTCTGCACCCGACGCCGCTGTACTCGATTCTCGCGAACGTAGTAATCGGCATCTTTCTGCTGCGCCTTTGGTCGCTCAGCGCATCGCTCAGCATGGTGGCTGGGGTTTATCTAATCCTTGCCGGCATCGCACGGTTCGTGGAGGAATCATACCGCGGCGAACCGCAGACTGCGTTGGTTGGTGGCCTCAGGCTATACCAATGGCTAGCAATCGTCTCATTCGCTGTCGGCATCGTAATAACAACGCTGCCGTCTGGTGTCGCGGCAGGGCTGCCAACAACATTTGAGCCCAGGACGCTGATCGCGGCCCTGACGTTCGGTGCGGCAACTGGCATTGCAATGGGTGTTGACTTCCCGAGGTCGGCGCGGCGGTTTGCCAGGCTAGCCCCTCCCTAACCCAGCTCCACCCAGGACATTCAGCGGTGTGACGTTTGCAGTACGTCCAACAACTCCGCGCGAGTGAATGGTGCCCGAATCGTCCGAGTCGCGCCGAGTTCCTTTGCCACCCGCAACGCGTCTGGACCTCGGTAGGAGGTTCTCCCGGATACCGCGATCACGCGAGCGTCTGGCGAGTACTTGCGGATCTGTCTGATGAACTCACCTGCCTCCAACCGTCCAGCTGCCAGAACATCGACGAAGACCACGTCGCTAGGATCCTGTTGATACGACCAGAGCGCTACGCTGGCGTCGGCGGCATCCACAGCTTCGTGGCCCATATCGGTGAGGGTCTTCCGAATGGCATCCCTCAGTGCGGCTTTCTCAGCAACCACCAGAATGCGTATACGAGAATCTCCGGATACCACTGCGCTCTTGCCACAACGTACGCATTGTATGCGCCGAAGCGTCTCGTTGCCACGACGTCTTCCCCTGCCCAGCGTGAACGCGCCCTTGCAGGACGGGCAGGCAAACCGGACGTCGAGTTTCTCGAAATCTCGGCGGATTACCGCTATCTCTTGCACTGTGAAGGGCGACGGTGTTGAGCGGCGGTGGCGTTGGCGCCGCCTATTCGCCAGCACTCGGCGTTCTGGTAGTTGCCTTCGTTCTGCGACTCGGCGGTTGAGCGCCCGGCGCCTGTCCTTGCGGGCGATCTTGAGCCGCAGCGTCCGCCGTTCGCGTTTACGCCTATTCTGCAAAGCGCGTCTCGCGTGCGGCGAACGCCGTTCCACCGTATGCCGTCGCTCACCGTTACGGCGTTCTTCTAAAACAGATTCGGTCACTTCTGCTCACCAGGTTTTTGTATGACTGAAGATAGTAGGCAAACTGCTCGTGTGCCCCTCAACCAGCTTTGAGGTAGGGTTCGTCCCAATCTACATCGAATTCCTGATAGCAACCCTCGCACAACATCGTTCTTGGCTGACCCAGCGGGAGCTGTCTCCAACGGCAAGATGGACAGACGGCGTAGCCCTTGGTCCATCGGCTGGGGAGTTGAGCCGAGTTGCCTGCATGAGACACGATTGTCCAGCGCGTGGGCCCCGATGCTGAGACCTCGAATAGATGGCGAGGATACGACTTGGCTCTGCCTTCGAGCCGCAGCACGACTTCGTCCTGCTCCACCGACACTACCTGATACCAACCGCCACGACGCAGACCGCAGTCGACGTCCTCGCTCAGACGGACCCAGAGAGTATCAGGCATGTGTTTATCCTTCGATAGTGCTTGTCTTACACTAAAATCAACCTGCGACAGACGCGGTGTGCTGGGTCACATCGACTTCATGTGCCTCGTCACATCTACCAACTGATGAGCCTTTGTAGTGCAGGCCTCTGGTTTGGACGTCGAAAGCTGTTCCATGAGGCATGACGAAGATGGCTGCAGAAGTGCTCGGGAAACGCTGGAAGGCAGGTTACTCCGTCTCTCGATTCAAGTACTCCATCACTCGCTCGTACTCCTGCTGCACCGCGCGAAATAGGTCCTGAGCCCGAGGCATTTCACCTTCCCGGCCGGCATCTTCGAGTTGTTGCAGTAAACTGGCGAGTGAGTCCGCATGGAGTGCGCCCGAGGCCGACCTAAATGCGTGAGCTGCCCGGTCTAACGTCTGTCCGTCGCCCGCTTGGACCGCATCCGAAATTGCTTTGAACCTTCCCGGCGCCTCATCGAGGTAAGTAGAGACGGTGACCGGTACAACCTCCTCTACGCCTGCTTCGGCCATCGCTGACCGGAAGGCCTCGAGGTCGACCGGAACCGCCTTAGGCGCTTCTTCGGACTCGGGTCGTTCTGACAGTTCATTACTCGAACCAGAGTCTTCCGACGGTCGCACCCAGCGTTCCACTGCATCGTGTATCTCAAATGGCTTGAACGGCTTGGTCACAAAGTGGTTCATGCCGGCTGCTTCGCATTGTTCTCGTTCTTCCGCCAGCGCGTGCGCTGTGAGCGCAACGATCGGCATCTTCTCGCGTTGCTCCAACTTCCTGATTTCACGCGTTGCCTCTAGGCCGTCCATCTCCGGCATCTGTATGTCCATCAGTACGACGTCGTAGTGTTTTGTTTTGACCTTTTGCAGAGCCTCCGCGCCAGTTTCTGCCACATCGACATCGTGGCCGCGTCTGGTCAATAACTCGATTGCAATGCGTTGGTTGATTTTGTTGTCCTCTGCTAGCAGCACCGATGCACGAGGCCGCTCGTGCGCAAGCGAGTTCTCGGTGATCATGCGACGCTCTTGGCCTTCGCCTGGCCCTCGCAAGCCGAGCAATGCTTGTGTGGCATCGATCAGATCGGCCCGGCTCACCGGCTTTGTGAGATACCCCTTGATGCCGTGCTCTCTTGCCTTCTTCCTACCCTCGACCTCGGCGGCCGAACTGAGCATCATCAGGCGCAAGCCCGAAAGCTGAGGGTCTGCCTCGACTTCGGTGGCAAGCTCAAAACCGTCCCGTTCAGGCATCAGGCTGTCGATGATTGCAGCATCGTAGAGAGCATCTTCTTTCAGAGCCTCATGCAGCAATTCGAGTGCGCGATCGACGCCGTCGGCCTCATCCACCATGACGCCGTGTGGATCCAACGCTTCGCGCACGATGCGGCGAGCAGTCTCGTTGTCGTCCACGACGAGCAACCGCTGCCCCTCCAATCCAACCCATTCAGTGGGTTTACGGCTTGCGGCAAGGCTGTCGGAAGCGTCTTCGAAGGGTATTACGAACCAGAACTCGCTTCCCATGCCCTCTTCACTCGATACCTCGAGCTTACCCCCCATCTGCTCGACGATCCGCTGGGAAATAGTGAGACCCAGGCCCGTCCCGCCATGTGTTCTGGTCACCGATGCATCGGCTTGTGTGAACTCCTTGAAGATCGACCCTAGCCTGTCTGTTGGTATACCGATCCCTGTGTCTTTGACGGAGCTCTTTAACAGTACGTTTCCATCCTTTCTCTCCACAACTGAGAGTGAAACCATTACCTCGCCGTCTTTGGTGAACTTGATCGCATTGCCGAGCAAGTTGGTGATGACTTGGCGCATGCGGCCAGGGTCGCCGAGCACCAGATCGGGAATGTCCGTTCCAATATCGATGTGCAGTTCGTTTCCGCGGTTCGCCGATGGCACGGTCATCACCTTAGCCGCATTTGTGACCATTTTCTGAACGTCAAACGGGATCGATTCCAGCTCCAACTGGCCGGCTTCGATCTTGGAGACGTCCAGGATGTCGTTCAGTATCGCCAGCAGCGACTCCGCAGACGTGGCGGCGAGCTCTACGGATTGTTGTTGCTGCGCATCGAGATCGGTTTCCCGCAGTAGTTCTAGCATGCCGAGCACACCGTTCATGGGAGTCCTGATCTCATGACTCATGTTCGCCAGAAATGCGGACTTGGTCCTCGCTGCTTGTTCTGCCGCCAGCTTAGCCTGCTCACGTTCTTCTGCCAGGTGTTTGCGCGCCGTTATGTCCTCGTACATAACAAACCAGGCGCCGTATCCCACCTCTTCGCTCACCTGGGCCGCGGAGGCCTGTACCCAAACCGTATCTCCAGCTTTGGTTCTTCGTGGGACATCGGCCACAACTACCCGACCGGTACGGACCTGCCGTTCCAGGTCTCGAGCGCTTTCCAGTTCAGATTCAGGAACGATCATTTCATCGATGTCGCTACCGGTGGCTTCCTCCGCCGAATATCCGAACACGCGCTCAAACGCCGGATTAACACCGAGTATGCGTCCGCCGGGGTCGAGCGTAGCAATGGCGGACGGCGCGTTTGCCAGCATTGCTTCGAGAAAGCCACGGCCGCGTTTCGCTTCATTTTCACTGATTCTGAGCTGGCGTGATGCATTGACGTAACGCACCAGCTGGGCATGTGAGCGGCGAAAGGTGATCACCATTGTTCCAGCAAACAGCAGTATCAGGAGCGCGGCCACCACATGAGCACGCGTTTGTCCGGACACCAAGATGGCGATAAATAACGGCCCGAGTATGCCCGCGGCGAAATAGTGGAAACTCCTCGCGTCGGCGAGTAGCGAAGACGAGGCTGCGGCAACCAATCCAGCGAAAACGACCATGAGTAAGGCCAGGTCATCAATGTGGAGGTTGCCGGCGAGCACACCCGGTCCGATCGCCCAAGCCAGGGCCGAGAGCAGCACCACTCTGCGGATATTCGTGAGGGCATAGGTCGTCTCGGTGGGCTTGGATGCTAGGTGGCGCCGAACCAGTGCTCGTGCCAGCGACGCACCTGCCACCGCGGCTATCCACGCAAAAAGTGCGGTATGAGAAGCATCGTTCCAGAACAGGACCGCAACAACCAGTATGAGCACCAGGTGCATGTACTCGACAATGCGACTCTCTGCGAGAAGACGGTTTACGAGCTGTTTTCTGCGCTGACTTTCGAGGCTGTCTTCTTCGAGGGGTTCGCCAGTCGACTTGTCCGATCGCGACGACAGCAACGATCCGTGGGAAGGGTCGGCGTCGTAGGATGCCGGGTCGGATTTTAGGGCGTTTGTTGTCATAAGCCCAAAGATTCCACTTTACGAGGTGGAACGCCAGAGGAGGAATCGTGTTTTTCCAGCCAGAGAAGTCGCCGATCGGCTGCAGCAGATCAATTGACCGAGAAACCAGTTGTGAAGAGCATCCTGCTTGAGCCGCGCCGACACGGCGTGTACTATACCGGCTGACGTGCTCCCACCCTATCCTCGACAATCGTTGGCCTAAATACAGAAAGGTGTTTCATGCACAAGCATGCGTTCTTCCTGACCGCCGGGCTTTTGCTCCTCTCCGGAGCAGCGTCTCATGCACAAATGACCCCGGTTTACCAATGGACTCTGTTGCCTCCCGAGACCATGGACGAAATCATTGGTGAAGCATCGGGTGAGACCGCCTGGAACACCATCATGGCCACAGGCGGGATACGTGGAAGAGATGCAGGGGAGGATCGATTT
>JBDHHK010000104.1:0-15163 GCA_039589395.1 Gemmatimonadota bacterium | reverse complement strand
ACAGATCTGGGCACAGGCTCCGTGAGACTCCTCAGCGGAGGAGCCGAGTGGTGGAAATCTCCTTGCTCGGTTCTGAGAGGGCCCGGGCGGGCAACCGCCCGGGCTACTCGACCCTTGAAGCGGCAGGCTTTCTCCGTTGCCTTCCCCGTGTCTAGCACCCCAGACAACTATCTAAATACTCCTCGGCATCTCTGAGGACCGGGGAGGGCATACTAAGGCCAGGGAGAGGTATTCGCGCGCGCCATCTCACCTCACATCCTCCTCGATCCACAATTCGTCCATGTACATCATGGGTAAAGCACGATTTAGCCCGAGCCCTCGCACGCGGCGGTGTGCGATGACGGACTTCGCGTCGTAGAACAGGATCGTAACCGGCATGTCGGCCTGGAATACGGGCATGGCCCTCCGGTACATTCGGTCCTGCTCTTCCGGATCCCAGGTCTCCAACGCCTCCGTCCACAGTTTCGCAAAGTGGGGATTGTGGTAGCCGATCACGGAACTGGCTTTGAACCAATCCGCGTAAAAGTTGCCGGGGAAACGGTGGAACACAGCTGCGAAGATGCCCGCTTGCATTCTGTCGCGTACGACGGAGAAATCCATCACTGCCAATTCCATTTCGACGCCGACACGCCGAAGCTGCTCCTTCACGACGACGGCGCTGCGGTCGCCGGCTTCCATGAGTGCGGCAAACTGAAAATCGCGCTCCCGACGTTCCCGGATACCGTCACCGTTGTCGTCGCGCCAACCTGCCGTGTCGAGTAGAGCCCGGGCGTGCGCCGGATCGTACGGCAACGGTGGCAACACATCGCCTCGTTTGACCTGTCGCGCGGTCGCCGGAACGTCCCACGCGATCATCGGTTCCGCGGGTAGCGCATTTACCGCGACGAGTTGTGTGCGGTCGATGGCCATTGACAGGGCTCGGCGGACACGAACATCGGAGAAGAAGGGGGAGCGGTTGTTCCACCAAAGTGCCTTCTTGCCCTCGTGCACCAGAGGGTACACGCGGAAGCGCTCGTCGCCACTCAGGGCCTGAATGGCAGCCGGACTGGCCGGCCACGATCTGATGTCGGCGTTCCCGGCCAGGAGTTCCGCCACATCAGACTCGGATCCGAACTTCAATACCACACGATCGATCCGTGGGCGCCCCGCATAAAAGTCCGGGTTCGCCTCGAGTTCGACGGCCACTCCGGGTACGTGACGCACGAGCCGGTACGGACCGTTCCCGACGGGCTGTTCCCAGAACTCCCACTCGCCGATGTGAGCCGGATCGAGATCCGCCAGGAGGTGCTTCGGATAAAAGACCGCATAGTCGTCGAGCGCGTGGCGCGTGGCGTCGTTGTAGACGATGGTCAGCGTGCTGTCATCGAGCACGGTGACCTCGACACCGCCCGGTCTCTTGTACAGAACCTCGGGATGGCTCAGCAACGCGTGCGTGAACTCGATGTCCGCCGCAGTCACGGGAACGCCGTCCTGCTAGCGCACATCGGATCGCAGGTGATAGGTCCAACTGCGACCGTCCTCGCTGTGCTCCCAACTTCGCGCCAGCCGTCCGCGCATCTCCCCGTCCCGATCCGACTTGACGAGCGGCAGGAACAGGAGATGCCGGGCGGGCGTATCGTATTCGTATCCCAGCTCGCGCACGCCCCCAAAGGTGATGACCGTGACCGTGGTCCGGGCCGTGTCCTTATCGCTAGCGTCCCGACCCGGGCCACACGCGCCGGTAGCGAGGGCAGTCACCGCGGCGAGCAGGAATCTGGCGGTGTTCGCGAATCCTCTGACGGTCTGCTGCGAGATCTGTCTCATGACAGCGCCTCCGGAGGTAATCCGGGCATGACGTGCACTGGATGTAGTTGATGGACCGTTCCGAACCTTCGTCGTCGGGCGGGCGTCGTACTGCGGCGTCATAATGCGGCGTCTACTACGGCGTCTGTCAGGCGGCGGAGGCCGAGAGGCCACCGGCCAACTTTATTTGTGAATGGCGAGAACATGCTCTGGCCTTTCGAGTGTCGCAAGGGGCAGAGGATTAGAAATCCTCTGCCCCCCTCGGAAGCCCCGTCAGACGGGGGCTCCCGGGCCGATGTGCTTCAAGTGTGCTTCGGAAAGGCGGCATCTGCCGGGAATGCATAGGTCAGGATATCGGCCTGAACAGAGACAGACCCAAACTGAGACCCACCGAATATTCACCGATATAGTAACTGCTTGATCTGACGAGGCTTGTGGGGTGCTGAGAGGCTTCCGTTACCGGTTCCTAAATCCTGCGGCCGTGCCAGCGCCGCTCGCGTGGAATAGACAACCCATATGCGCGCTGCGAGGGCGCGTATCCTATTGCCCGCTAAGGATTCAGATCCCAATCCAATGTCTTCCGGTCGGTGCGTTTTTTGGGACTCGTACGGCTGCTGCCGGAGTGCCCCCTGAACGTACCTCAGGGAACTGTTGCCAGGCCCGACGGCCGGCGGCAGGAACACAGTTTGACATGTGAATGAAGGTGGCAAACGCTGTGCCGTCACATGTCATCAGCCGCCGCTCAACTTGCAGGTTCAGGCTTTTCCAACTTCACCGGGCTTATTCCCGTCACCGCCAACGACAACTTGGCAGGGAAGCCTACGGTGGGCACGACGTTCATTATTCCTTCTTCTTCCATTCCCCCGATCACTCTGCAATCTGCTGTGTCCAGAGCGTTACGCATTGTCTCGACCGCCGCCTCGCATCCCAGAACCAGAACTCCGTCGAAACGCGATGCTCGCCTCGCAAACGCTCTTCGACGGCGCTCCGTCCACATGCAGGCCACAAACTGGTGCAGCAGCTTACTGTCGAACACCTCTGTTTCGATCCCTTCTCGTTCCAGACGATTCTTCAGATCCTGGATGTACGACTCGTAGGCTTCCTTTCTCAGGAGTCTCCTGAGCGGTTCGAAATAGGGCTTGTTTTCCTTAACCGCGAGGCTTGCGGCATGGCAGAATCGACAAGGCACTACCAGTACCGACCTGAGTCCAGCAACCTCGGGAAGGATGTCAGCTTCTTTCAGATAGAATGGCATTCTCTAGTCCTCCAAAGCTCGTGTTCCTACGAGAGTCTTTGTTTTTCTGCTCAAAGCGTAGACGAACAATGCCCCACTGAGGTTACAGCCTTGTTGCTGTAACCTCGGCGGCACCTGCTACGTCCAGGCTCTCGAACCAGTTCAGAAACGACCGGGCAGAAAAAACTGGAGGACAACCAAAATGACTGCGACCGCAGCGACGAATACAAGCGAACAGACGTTCACCCAGACAGTCACCAGCACCAAGGGCAAGTGTCCCATCGGGGAAATCGTGGGCCACCGTGGTATGGAGCAATCAAAGATCCCCGTGCTTTCCTGCGAGGGAGCATGCATCCGTGGCGAGATCGCAAGGCTTGCCGCAAATATCATTGCCAAAGAGGAGCCCTACGGCCGGGGGTGCCATGGTGAGCTATTAACTGTGCCCGAGTCGGCAATCGCCCAGTGGATCAAATCAGCCGAGAAGGTAGTTCTCATCGACGGATGCTTTCTCCGCTGCCATGGCCGCCTACTCGAACACATCCTGAACGAGGATCAGTTGATCCAGTTCGATGCTCTGGCAGTATACAAGAAATACAATGACATTTTTGACATCGACGATGTACCTGACGCAGAGCGCCTGGCAACGGCTCGGCAGGTGGTAGACAGCGTTCTAGCTCGTCTGGAACGAGGAGACCTACCGAGCGCAAGCGCGTCGGATCAACACGGGTGTTGCGGCGGTTGAGGAACATTGGAGCGTGCAGTACACGGATCGAGTAAACATTGCCGGGCTCCCGACGAATGGAGTATCCGATCGGGATCGTCGGGAGTCCGTCTACCGGATTATCAGGATCAAATACAGCTAGTGAGGATGGAAATGGCGGTCAAGAGAATCTGGCATGGGTGGACAACGCCCGAGAACGCGGAAGCCTACCGAACGGTTCTTCTCGGTGAGGTGATTCCAGGCATAGAGGCGAAGGGAATTCGGGGGTATCGAGGTATCGAAATGCTGCAGCGCGATTTGGCGTCTGAAACGGAGTTCATCACGATCATGACTTTCGATTCCCTGCAAAGCGTCATCGATTTTCAGGGAGAGGCTTATGAGCGATGCTACGTTCCCGACGTAGCCCAGAGGGTGCTCGCGCGCTGGGACTCGAAATCGGCCCACTACGAGGTTATCGAGGAAATCGAATACTCAGGACCGGATAGAGATGGCTAAGTCGTCAACCCGCGCAAGAGTTCTGATTCTGTGGCGGTGAGCAGCCCTGCTTAACGTCACATCTCAGGTTCCCTGCTTCACTCCTATAGAAGTCACACTCGTGGTTGAGCGCTTCTCGGAGCTTGGCCTTTGCGCGGTGGATCCGCACCTTGGCCGCTGTCAAAGACGTGCCCATAATCTCCGCGGTTTCCGCTACAGAGAGACCCTGGAGATTTGACAACACAATTGCTGCACGATAGTCGGGCGGAAGACGGTCGATAACACCGCGGATACACTCATTCATTTCATCGACCACCAGTTCCTCTTCCGCGTCGATCTCAGAACTGTCGGATTCTCCGTCGAGCTCCACGAGCTGAACCTTTCCACTCTTCCTCAGATGGTCTATGGCCACGTTTGTTGCTATGCGATACGCCCATCCTTTGACGGCTTCCGGCGATCGCAATTTCGGCAACTCGCGCGCGATTCTAATTAGAGCTTCCTGCAGGAGATCGTGGGCGTCGGCGGAGTTTCGCGTCATACGCACCAGATAGGCGAGCAACGGTTTGGAGTACTGCGCGGCGATATCGTCGAAGGTGAGCGTATCGCTGTCCATCATGGTCGACTCCTCCTGCTGCAAAGATGCACCCATTTTAACAGGTCTGACAACCGCAGCCACCGGTCGCTGATGCATCCTCGGACGGCTCGGATGGCACGTCGCTCAACTCTTGGTGAGCCGCGTTCAAAACTAGGGTGGCCGGAGTCTGCTTCAGCCTGTGTGCAGAGTCCACGGCTTCTCGTATTTCAACGTCTGTGAGGCCGCAATCTCGGGCCTGCCGGACGTGGAACACGATACATGGTACACAATTGCTTCCGACAGCGGCCCCCAGTGCAACCAGTTCGTTGTCGCGTTTGCTCAGCATGGTCATGTCTAGCCTCTTGCTTTCTCGATTACGGTTGTCACGACGGCTTGTCCAATGCGGGAGATACTCAGCTCCGTCTTGGATTCCATCCGTTCTGAAGCGTAGACGAAAAAAATGCGAGCGAGGTTACAGCACCCACTCGCCTGTAACCTTTGTCCGCTCGTTTTCGTCCAAGCGGTAGAATGGAGGAAAACCAAATGCAATCGACAAGATCCTATACGAACAGAGACGACGAATTCAGCTTCTTCACGCGAATGTTGGCTGACTTTTGCCATGACTGCGGCATGTGCAGGCACGCTTCTAGAGGTCGACGGTCTTTCTTCGGCCGTTTTTTGGGTAGGTGCCGCAACTGGTGTCCGCCGTGGGCTGCTTTTTCGAGAGTGTATGGTGATGAGCCCAATGAGTATGACGATTACGATCATGAGCGGTATTCGCGGGGCGAAAGTGATAGATGCGACGATTGGGATTGAACGGATGCTGCGAACCGGGAGCTGTAGGTCGAGCTCCCGGTCACC
Organism: Gemmatimonadota bacterium; assembly: GCA_039589395.1. Classification (GTDB taxonomy): domain Bacteria; phylum Gemmatimonadota; class Gemmatimonadetes; order Gemmatimonadales; family GWC2-71-9; genus JBDGYW01. The sequence continues at coordinate 9,517 of JBDHHK010000104.1, read as the reverse complement.
AGACACAGTCTAGCAGCAGAGCGGAGGCATCTTGATCTTTTTGTGTATTTGGCTATTTTGCCAAATACATGAAAGACACTAAAACGAAGGTCCGCTACGCGGCACAAGCAAAAGTGATGAAGGCGATGGCACACCCCACGCGGTTGTTCATCGTAGATCAACTGGCAGACGAACCACGATGCGTCTGCGATTTGACAGAGATGGTGGGGGCTGATGTATCCACGGTCTCGCGGCACTTGTTGGTGCTGAGGGAGGCCGGGATTGTCGATGACGACAAGCGCGGAAACCAGGTGTTCTACTCGCTCCGCGTACCGTGCGTACTGAACTGGTATTCGTGCGTCGCAGGTGTGCTAGAGGCAGATGCAGAACGAAAACTGGCCGCCACGCGTTAAGCGGACGGCGCCTTTTTGATAAATAGAGTGGGAGTGAGGACGTGAGTTTCTGGAAGTCGGAATGGAAGGCGGGAGTCCTGCTGACCGGCGGGTTACTCTTCGCATATTATCTGCCGGTAGAACTGTTTACCTCCTGGGTTGTTCTTCCCACACCGGTTCTCGAGTCCCTGTTGCTCGTGCGGTGGTACGCGCGCGAACACGTACTTCTATGTCTGGTCCCTGCCTTCTTCATTGCAGGTGCGATTGGAGTGTTCGTGAGTCAAGGGGCCGTGATGAAGTACCTCGGTCCAAAAGCGAACATGTTTGTGGCATACGGTGTGGCCTCTGTTTCAGGCAGCATCCTTGCGGTTTGTTCCTGTACCGTGTTACCGCTGTTCGCGGGTATCTACAAGCGTGGCGCGGGCCTCGGCCCGGCAAGCGCGTTCCTCTATTCCGGCCCTGCCATCAACGTGTTGGCCATCATCCTCACCGCTCGTGTGCTCGGCTTGGAGATCGGAATGGCACGAGCGGGTGGCGCTGTCGTCTTCGCGGTCGTGGTAGGCGTTTTGATGTATTTGATATTCCGCAAAGAAGAGCTTGCCAAGGCTGAGTCACAGGCCGGACTCCCGGAGGAACCTGCGGGCCGTCCGCTATGGCAGACCGGCGTGTTTTTCGCATCGATGATCGCGATCCTCGTGTTCGCGAATTGGGGCGCTCCGACTGAGCCGGTGGGCCTTTGGCACGCAATCTATGAGGCCAAGTGGTGGCTCACCGGATTGGCGGCGCTGGTGCTTGCTCTCGTGCTGGTGGTCTGGTACGGCGTGCCGTGGCGTGGTATGGCACTCCCCGGGATGGCCGTGATAGGAACGAGTGCCGGTTTTTCGAGCCATCCCGCTGTGCCGTTCACCACTGGAGTGGTGGGGCTATCGGCGCTTGCCACCAACAGCAACGATGAGATGCGGGAGTGGTTTGCGTCCTCATGGACCTTCGCCAAGCAGATCCTGCCACTCCTCCTGGTCGGTGTGCTTGTCGCCGGCTTGTTACTGGGACGGCCTGGCCAGCAAGGACTGATTCCCTCTGAGTGGATCAGCGCCGCTGTGGGTGGCAACTCGCTGTTCGCGAATCTGTTCGCATCTGTCGCGGGCGCACTCATGTACTTCGCTACGCTCACAGAGGTGCCTATCCTCGAGGGATTACTCGGCAACGGCATGGGCAAGGGACCGGCGCTGGCACTGCTGCTCGCGGGACCCGCTCTGTCACTCCCCAACATGCTGGTTATCCGGAGCATTATGGGCACCAAGAAAACTCTGGTGTTCGTGGGGCTCACTGTAGTAATGGCGACGATCACGGGGCTGGTCTACGGAGCGTTGCTCGGCTGAAGCGAGCAGCGCCGACGAAATCAAACAATAACACTGACGGAGTTGTAAGAATGAAGATCGATGTTTACGGGCCCGGATGCGCGAATTGCACGAGACTTGAACAGCAGACTAGAGAAGCGCTTGCCAAGCTCGGTCTGGAGGCTGAGGTCACGAAGGTCGACGACCTGATTGCGATCTCCGACGCCGGTGTTTTGCGGACTCCAGCCCTCGGTATCGACGGCAAGTTGGTGCTCCAAGGTAGGGTGCCGGGAGTGCAGGAGCTTTCGACTATAATCAGAAAAGTGCGCGACGGGGTCCGCTAGGGAGCGAGGGGCCGGCGTCTATCGTGAGAAAACTAAGGCTAAAGCCGCATTCCGCTGCGGCATGTGAACAGATCGGCGACTGCCCGATATTGGATGCGTTGGAGTCCGATGAGTGAAACAAAGGCGAGTCTTTGATATGAAACCGAATATTGAGCTGATCTACTTCGAGGGCTGCCCCAACGCAGAGCCGGCGCGCACCAACTTGCGGCTAGCGATCGCTGAACTCGGTCTGGCCGCTGAATGGCAGGAATGGGAGCAAGGCGATTCACAGGTACCCGATTACGTGAGACATTACGGTTCGCCCACCGTGCTCGTTAACGGACGAGACGTGACCGGTGTGGAGCCCGGATTGTGTGGAGCCGCCTGCAGGGCTGATGGCGCGCCGTCGGTTGACGTAATCAAAGCGGCTGTCGAAAAGGCAACGTGAGATGACAATCGATCTTTGTCGCCCAGACGATGTTCCGAGAAACAACCAATGACATCAAATTGTTGTGGTGGATCGCGTGTCGACTCCGGTGACGCTGGCGTGCGTCGGACTTACGGCTTCGTCCTCGAGTATTTCAGGAGATTCGGCAACGCACCAAGCCCTGCCGAGGTTTCGGTGAAGCTTCAATGCGGCGAAGACGATGCCAAAGCCAACCTGCGTGCCCTCGAGCATATGGGTGCTCTCAGGTTAGATACGTCGAGCGATGCCATCCTCGATGCCTACCCGTACTCCGCCGTTCCCACCAGGCACATTGTGCGATTCGAAGGAGGATGCGGAACCGGCCACAACGGTGGTGTGGGACAGTACGGCGGCGTATGACTGTCCATTCACGAACTTCTTTTGCACCGAAGAACACCTCCTGCGGTGGCGTGAGAGAGAGCCGCGTGATGCCGGACGACAGATCGACCTTCTTGCTGCTCTGGAACGAGGAAGGGTAGCGGCGGAGCGGATACGCGGCGAACTCGTTCTGTGATCGCTTGAAACCCCGGTTGATACGCGGGCGGGCCCGTGCAAGGATCACGGCTACCGCCGCTAGTCTTGGAGGATCAGGCGGATAGGGGGCCTTGTTGAGGGGACTATGAGTCCCTCCCAACTGAGAAGTCATATGAGGACACCAACCCGGTGTGCCTTGGTTTGAGCCTGAGAACCGCAACAGAACCAACAAGACGTCGCAGTCACTTGTTGCTGTGAAGTGGGGAGCAGCGCGGAGTGGATTCACTGCCGTCTAAGCGCTGTACTGGCGCGTAGGCGCTGGACGCCCAGGTAAGCGTGTGCATGCCCAACCACCAAAGGACTTCTGTGAGGCGTAAAGACGCCTCCAACGGAAGAGGACACGGATCTTAGTGAGTACCCGCGGGGCATTGATCGTATCGCTTGCGTTCGCTGGCCTGCAATCGACCGATACGGCGTTGCTGGTGTGCCGGTCATCGGTGCAATGTTGGTCGTGATGGCGATCTGGGCGGGGGTAACCTGGGCACGAACGTCCGTTGTGCTCTTCAGGAAAAACCCCGCAGTGAAGACCGGGTGAGCGGGGCCAGGTCCTTGCACGAGTACACAGGGCATTACCCCGACAGCGTTCCGACTGCTCCCCAAAGAACATGCCACTCGACGTCTGCCCAAAAGTGAACACCGACAGCGGCCAGAATCCCTGACGTCCTCATCTTCAATGCAGTGATGACCGAGAGCGCTCCATTCAGCACAAGCAACTCGACCAACAGAACCGGAGGCATATCCCTCACCCGTTCCAATCCCATCACTAGGAGCGCGGTGGGCAGGTGTGCGATCGCAAAGATGAGCGCCGAGAGTGCGGTCACAACACCGAAGACTACGTTCAACGCTCGGCCACGTAGAACCACGTGATAAATCAGCCAGGTCCAGAACGAGATGAAGAACAACCGAAACATCACTTCTTCACCGATTCCCGCCACGAGCGACGCACCGATTGAGGACGGAAACGGTGGATGTGGTATTGGGCCCAATCCGTGCAGGTTGATGGACACGTGATCGACCGCAATGAACACGATTCCGATAACAGTGCCCAACACCGCAGGTGTCACGAACCGTTTCCGGTTGGAGACCTTTTTTTCCCAAATCCCGGCAATGCCCAGCTGCGTGCACAAACGCATGCCGACCAGGCCAAGCCCTCCGTAACCGACCAGCATGATACCGAAGGATGCCAGGGCCATTATCGGTGGCGATGCGGGGAGATCTTCCTGAGCAACAGACCACGACACTTCTTGGGGAAACAACGCCAGCATTGCGGCAACGGTTGCCAGCACAAGGATCATCCCCCAATAGATCCGATACGGTACCGAAAGGCTTTTCATATTTCTGCCGGTACCTCAAAACGCCTCACCCAAACTGATGTAGAAGCCACTCGTAGAGGTGTCAAAACCCCAACCGTAGTCGAGGCGGAGAGCGAGTCCTTCTTTGGGACTCAGCAAGAACCTGAGGCCACCCCCCGCGGACACCTTAGTACGGCTGAATCTCATGTCATTCAACGCATCTGCGACCTGACCCGCCTCGGCGAATCCGACGATGCCGAATCGCCAGAAGACGGGCATGCGGTATTCGGCCTGAAATGCCACCAAGTTCTTGTCGCGGAAGCGCCCCCCGTAGTAACCACGAAGCAGCTCGTCTCCCCCGAGTTCCGGCAGCGCATCAAACGGAGGGTTTCCGAATTTCGTCTCTCCTAGCAAGCGAATAGCCAACACGTGAGCCTGCAATGGTGACTGATACTGCCGCATATCGAGCGTGACGCTGGTATACTCATGGTCGCTACCAAGGACACCATCGTAACGGGCAACACTAAACTCATAGAGTCCGCCGTTTCGCGGGTACACAGTGTTGTCTCGAGTGTCGCGAACCAACCCAACCCCCAAGCCCACGACTCGACCGTCAGCTGCTCCCGGGACGGAACGGCTGCTGAGCTTCCCGCCTGACTCGACCTCTGCCAGCCGGCGGTGGGTAGCTTCAAAACCAACTCCCCAGTACCAGCTTGGGGCGAACTCGCGCGCCACGGACAACTCCAGCCCCAGAGACCGTGGCGTGTATGCCGCCTCGGCCGAAGAGGGCACATCATTTCCAATGCCCCAGAATGTGGTAGGGAATTCTTCATAGCCGATGCCGCCGTTCACCCTAAGGCGATTCTGATCCAGATACAGCTCCGCTCCGAGTTCCGTTATGACCTGTTTGTGAGTGGTATAGGCTGCAAACGCTGAGATTGCGGAGGGTGCCGACCGGTTCACGCGCGAACGGAAAGGGCGGAAGTAGTACACGGCTGCCGCGCCAAACCCCGTTCCCGTCTCAGGCTGTTGGAAAAGGACTGGGAACGGCACCAGGGTGTTTCCGCCGGTAGGCTCCGCGGGCTCTGACTGAGCTTGCACCGCCACGCCAGCTTGAGCAACTGCGGCTCCTGCACCGACTAGCAGGACTACGGTGATGATGGTTGAGACAAGGGCGTGGCGTCCAACCGTGCTGCACAAACGCATGGCTTTCATGGGAATACTGTCCTTTCTGAATGACGCATTGGTTGATCGTTACTTTCCGATCCACCAAGAGACGCGTCGTTCCCCTGAGAAACCCGCAACGCCGGCATCTTCGCCGCTTGCCAGCGCACTGTGAAGGTGGGATACTGTCATGGCACTCTTATGCGCCGCGGGCTACGTCATGCACCGATGATTCGGGGGTGCTATGTCAGAGGATTCACGACAGTCGGCAACTGCGGTACTTCAGACCATCTCGTCACCGGAAGGCAGTGCGCACGTTCCGAAGCAGCTTCTGCCGATCGTGTACCCCGAATTGCGCAGGCTGGCAGGTGCGTATCTGAACCGCGAACGCCCGGGTCACACTTTGCAGCCTACGGAGCTGGTGCACGAGGCATATCTCAAGCTGGTAGATCAGACGCGTGTGGACTGGCAAGGCCGCACGCATTTTTTCGCTGTGGCCGCCAACGCCATGCGGCGCATCCTCGTGGATCATGCCCGACGCAAGTCTCGTCAAAAGCGAGGCGGAGACGGCCAACACGTGACGCTTCAAGAAGATCTTCATTTCTTTCCAACCACGGGACTCGATGCGGAAGATCTGATTGTTCTCGACGATGCTCTTACGGCGCTCGCTGAGTTGGACCAGCGTCAGTCGGAGGTCGTAGAAATGAGAGTGTTCGGCGGTATGACGGTAGAGCAGGTGGCGGGGGTGCTGGGTGTCTCCAAGAGAACGATTGAAGGCGAGTGGGCTCACGCGAAGGCGTGGTTGCGCCGTCGGATGTCTGTGGGAAGCTCCGAGTGAAGGACACACAGTATTCACGTGCGAAGGAGATCTTCCTCGCGGCGCTTGAACGACCTGAAGCCGAACGAATGGATTTCGTCCGCAGCGCCGCAGGTACCGATAGGGAACTGCTGGCTGAGATCGAGTCCCTGCTTGAGCACGATTCCGGGAAGGAAGCCGGTTCTGCCGCTGGTGCCCTCGATCAGCTTGTGTTCTCTAGCCCAACGCAGTCGGACTTAGAACGCCTACGAGTAGCCCTGGCGGATCGCTATCGGGTCGAGAGCGAACTCGGCGTCGGAGGGATGGCCACCGTCTACAGGGCCACGGACCTCCGCCATGATCGTCAGGTTGCCATAAAGGTCCTGCCGCCTGAAATCACTTCCCTTTTGGGAGCGAAGCGGTTTGTGCAGGAAATCAAGATCGTTGCCCAGCTCCACCACCCTCACATCCTGCAACTCTACGACTCGGGCGAGGTCGCCGGCCGCCTCTTCTATGTGATGCCGCTGGTTGAGGGTGGATCTGCAAGAGACAGGATCAAGGAAGAGGGAAAGCTGCCCTTGGACGACGCTGTTCGTATTCTTCGAGACGTCGCTGACGCACTGGCGGAGGCCCATGGCAAGGGAGTCGTCCACAGGGACATCAAGCCCGACAACGTACTGATATCTGGGCGGCACTCGCTGGTGGCAGACTTCGGTTTGGCCAAGGTGGTGTCCGCGGTAGGGGGATCGCTGAACCTGACGCGGAGCGGGATACCTATGGGGACCCCGGCTTACATGTCACCCGAGCAGGTCGTGTCCGACCCCGAGATCGACTACCGGACCGACATTTACTCATTCGGAGTTTTGGCGTTTGAGCTGTATGCCGGTCGGACACCGTTTGGGCCATTGTCTCCGCGTGAAATGCTCTCGGCCCACCTTACGACTGCCCCCCCCGATCTTTCTGCACTCCGAGACGATCTTCCGTCGCCGCTGGTATCGCTCGTGAAGCGCTGCCTCGAGAAAAGACCGGAGGACCGCTTCCAAGAAACTGAGGATATCCTGAGCATTCTCGAGGGGTACGTTCACACCAGCGGCGATTCTTCCGGTGCGGGTGTTCGCACCAGTCGATCCAGCCGCAGGAAGTGGGTTTGGGGTACTGCTGTGCTGATGCCCCTCCTCGGAGTCATCACGCTGGCAATCATGTTCTTTGAACGGGAGCAAACGATTTCGCTCGACAATGACCGCATTATGGTAGCGGGCTTTGTCAACGAGACTGGCGAACCGACCCTTGACCACCTTGGAGGAATAACCGCAGACTGGATATCGAGGGGGTTGCAGGAAACCGGTGCCAAGGTAGTGTTGGTCGGCGGTTTCTTTGATCCCGACCCTCAGTCCGCGGATTCTGCCGGACGCACTGGGCTGGATAAGGCCATTGCCTCCGCCGAGTCCTACGGTGCGGGCACTGTTCTCACTGGTTCCTATTACCGGCATGGAGATTCAGTGCAGTTCCTTGGTCGTCTGGTAAACACCCAGACGGGCGAGCTCCGCGTTTCGCTGACCCCCGTCACAGGCCCGCTAACCTCCCCCTTGGACGCAGTGGACCTCCTCCGCCGCAGGATCATGAGTGCGGCAGACTTCATTTCCAGCGCCAGCCAATCTACCATGGCCATTCGCCCTCCGTTGTACGAGGCTTACCGGGAATGGCTGGCAGCGCTCCGCCTCACGGCCCAACAAGACCACGAAGGTGCCTTGCAGAGGTATCTTCGCGCTTATGAGCTGGACACTACCTTCACGGTAGCGCTCATTATGGTCACGGGCATGCTGATGGCTGAGGAGCGCTACGCGGAAGTAGACTCCTCACTGCGTGCTCTGGAGAGGCGGTTGCCATCCCTCACGCCACTCGAGCGGGCGGCGTGGGAAGGTCAGAGTGCTCGCATGAGGGGTGACCTAGAGGGTTGGCTCGCGGGCAGCCGTCGCGTTGCGGAGATCATGCCTTTTTCACCTGGCACGCAAGATCTAGCTGAGGGTCCGATATTCCTGAACCGGCCCGGGGAAGCCATCTCGTTCCTCGAGCGACTCGACTTTTCCCAGGAATTCGTACGGGGATGGGTGCAATTCTGGCGATACTACCATGACGCCTTTCATATGCTCGGCCAGTTCGAAGAAGCTCTGGAAGTAGCAGAGAGAGCGAGGATTGCGTATCCGACTTCGCTGGTGGTGGGTCTTATCGATACGCCGACTCTCGCAGCCTTGGGCAGGATCGACGAACTAGACGACAGATTCGATGCCGCTCTCGCAAGACCACCGCAACCCGGTGTGGACTTGGGAGATTGGATGATCGATGCAGCCGCCGAATTGAGAGCCCATGGACACATGACGGAATTGGGGCAGATGCTGAGGCGGTTTGAGAGATGGATGGCCTCCTCATCCGCCGGAGAGGCGGCAACACCAACGCGGCGGCGCCAAGTCGTGGACGCACTGAATCTTGAAGGGCGCCACGCAGAAGCATTGAGGGTTATCCAGGCTCTGGCCGATTCCGTCCTCGAAGACGTGGATGCGTTGGGCCGACTCGGACGGACCGCTGCCGCAGCGGGTGATCGAGACTTGGCATTGTACGTGGATTCCTTGCTTAGCATCTGGGATCAGCCGTACGTCTTCGGCTCTGCACAAGCGTGGCGAGCCAGAATCGCTGCTAACCTAGGCGATTCGGATCAGGCCGTTTCGTTGCTTCGCGAGGCTTTCGCACAAGGTCTTCCTCACGGGCCGTGGCTCCATAGGGATAATTCGCTGGAGTCACTTCGGGGTTATGCACCATTTGACGAGTTGGTGGAGCCCCAGGGTTAGGATCTCCGGCCCGGTTCCTCAACCATTAGATTTCCGCCTAGCCAGAGTCTGCAGTTTAATGTGTTGGTGATACCAGCGTCCAATGAACCAAACGACGCTCTTTTTGTGCTGTCAGTTGCAGCACATTGCGAGTCTCTCGATGGCGCAACAACCCTGCCGTGCGGCCTCTTTTCGTAGCCATCTTTCCCAACTCGCAACGCCCCCGTTGAGATTGTACACGTCTGTGAATTCCTCATCTTCGACCAGGATGTTGGCTGCAACGCGACTCATTTGCCCTGTGTCGCATACCAACACGATCGGATCGTCTGGGCGGTAGTTCTTCTCAACCACAACTTCTTTCAGGAATTCGTCAAACGGGCTGGAGATCGAATTGGGGAATGGCTTTGACTGG
>JBDHHK010000103.1:0-15223 GCA_039589395.1 Gemmatimonadota bacterium | reverse complement strand
ACGCATACGAGTACGGAGCAGACGAAAAGCGCTTTTCGTCCCTGGTTCCTGAAGAAACAGAGCCGGTCTTTACAGGCGGTCACAAGGGAATCGTGTACGACCCGACCCTTTGCGTGCGCTGCCAGCGGTGCGTGCAAATCTGTTCGGAAGTCGCAATGGCGGAAGCCCTGACTCTGAAAGGCCGCGCCCTTGATGTGAGAGTGAGCACTGCCTTCGATCTCCCGTTGAATGAGACGAGCTGTGAACTCTGCGGCCTGTGCGTCAGCACTTGTCCCACTGGAGCACTGTGGGAGAGTGCGGCGAAGGGCCGAGGACGCGCGAAAGATCTGAAGAAGGTGCGCACCACCTGCACATACTGCGGTGTTGGCTGCCAGATCGACTTGAACGTCAACCCCAAGACCAACCGACTGGTGCGCGTGACGAGTGAACCCGGCGTTGGATCAAACGACGGGAACACCTGCGTGAAGGGCCGGTTCGGTGCCGAGTTCGTGCACTCACCCGAACGCCTCACCACACCGTTGATTCGGGAAAACGGAGAGTTGAAAGAAGCATCTTGGGACGAAGCGATTAGCTACGCAGGGACTCGGTTGGCGGAGATCCGCGACAAATATGGGCCAGACGGAATTGCGTTCCTGAGCTCTTGTCGTTGTACCAACGAAGAGAACTTCCTGATGCAGAAGCTGGCGCGCGTCGCAGGAAAAACGAACAACATCGATCAGTGTGCGACCACCTGCCATGCACCCACGGTAGCCGGCCTCGCCATCACGTTTGGCTCTGGTGCAATGACAAACTCGATCGGTGAGATCAAAGACGTAGATACGCTCTTCATCATTGGGTCCAATCCAACAGATGCGCATCCCATTGTCGGGCTCGAGATGAAAAAGGCGCTGCGCAAGGGCGCCAAGATGGTGGTTTGCGACCCTCGAAAGACTTGGGTTGCCAAGCATGCCGACGTGCACATACAACATGCTCCCGGCACAGACAACTTCCTCATTAACGCGATGATGAACTACATCATCGAACAGGATTGGCATAACAAGGAGTTCGTGGCCGAGCGCTGTGAGAACTTTGACGACCTAAAAGACAACGTCAAGGATTACAGTGTAGAAGAGGCCGCGCGCGTTTGCGGTGTTGATGCGGATGATATTCGCAAGGCAGCCAAGCTGTACGCACACGGCAATCCAAGCGCAATTTTCTACACACTCGGAATCACCGAACACACCTGCGGCACCGAGAACGTAATGAACCTCGCCAACCTGTCGATGCTGTGCGGTCAAATCGGCAAGGCATCGTCTGGGGTGAACCCGCTTCGCGGTCAGAACAACGTTCAGGGTGGCTGCGACATGGGCGCCATTCACTCTGTGTTCCCGGGATACCAGAAAGTCGCCGACCCGGCGGTGCGCAAAAAGTTCGGTGAGGCATGGAACACAGAGATCCCCACTAATAAGGGCGGGCGAATAACAGATTTCATCGAAAAAGCAAATGAAGGAGTACTCAAGGGATTCTATGCCTTCGGTGAGGACCCGGTCCAAAGCGAGCCGAACCAAGCTCTAGTCATCGAGAGCCTAAAGAAACTGGAGTTCACATTAGTTCAGGAGATCTTTTTGACAGAGACGGCGAAGCTTGCCGATGTCGTGTTACCTGCAGCCTGTTTTGCCGAGAAGGACGGCACCTTCACGAATAGCGAACGCCGCGTGCAGCGCGTGCGTAAGGCTCTCGACCCACCCGGAGACGCCCGACCAGACTGGCAGATCATCTGCGACGTCTCGACAGCCATGGGCTACCCGATGCAGTATGAGTCGGCGAGTGCCGTGTTCGACGAAATGGCGAGTCTGACGCCCAGCTACGCAGGTATCTCGTACGACAGGATCGAGGAAGAAGGCCTGCAGTGGCCCTGCCCCACCAAGGAGCATCCGGGAACGAAATACCTACACGAGGGCAAGTTCACGCGTGGTAAGGGTTTGATGCAGGCAATCACATTCCGACCGCCAGCAGAAACGCCCGATGAAGAATACCCGCTCATACTGTCTACGGGTCGTACGCTGTACCACTACAACATCGGCAACATGACTCGGAAGAACGAAGCAATCACTCAAAAGCAGGATGAGAACTTCGTCGAAATGAACGCGGTTGACGCGGAACGGCTCGGCATCGAAAACGGTGGCCCCGCTCGTGTCACGACACGGCGCGGTTCGATCGTTGTGACTGCTCACGTTGGCAACAAGGTGCGGCCGGGTGCCCTGTGGATGCCGTTCCATTTCGTCGAGACTGCCACCAACCGTCTCACGAATGATGCTTTCGACAACTACACCCGGACCGCCGAATACAAAGCGTGTGCCGCAAAGGTGGAGAAAGCAGAAGCGTTGGAGACAGTGGGGGTTGTGTAGCCACTAGCTGAACCAATCGTATCGCAAAGTGGGCGGTCCAAACGACCGCCCACTTTCTCGTATACCGACTACATATCGGATTCGTCCGCAGATGGACCGTACGTCTGCGGAACCGGCACGTCACACATGCGAAGGTAAACCGATAGTTGACCGCGGTGGTGAACATTGTGGCTCATCATGAAGCCGCGTACCACGGCAACCTTAGGCATGGACATGAGCACTTCCTCGCCCTTCTTCATCGTCCAAGTCGACATCCAATCGCCGTCGCTCGTGGATGCGAGTACTTCTCTCGTCTTGACCACGCTCTCATCAAACGCTTCCAGAATCTTTGCGCGTGACTCGTAGTTGGGCGGAGTATACTCCTGCATCTCTGGGGAATCGAAGTCCATGCTGTCTGCGGTCAGCATCATCGGGCCCCACGAAATTGACTCGGCCAGGTGACTGGCCAACTTGCCCATTGTCATCGACTTCTCGTGCGGCCCCCAGCCCAACTTGTCGTCGGGTACGCGCTCGAGATGTTTCCTGGTGACAGTCATCTCCTGATCGTATTCAGGAAGCAGAGAGGCTGATATTGAACCTGCGGCATCGGCTGCCATGGCTAGCTCCTTAAATAGGTATACCGGTATCGATAACGGAGATTACGCAGTTTGCACCATAGTGGCAAGTGAGTGCTTCCCTGGGTATTGGGTCTCAGAGCGACTGTGCGGCCACAGTTGAGTGTATTGTCACCAACCGCAACAACGTTGTGAATAGCGGTACCCGCAAGTAATGTTGCCTTTCAACTCACACACCTTCTCGATGATGTTTTGGAAGAGGATCTTCATGTCACATTCAACCACCAGTCATCGGATTCTGTCGACTGCGTTTTTCCTTCTGATTCTTTCGTCCACTTCGGTCGGCCTTGCTGCGCAAGCGGACGTATCAACTCTGACACGTGGATTTTCCTGGCGAGAGGTGGGGCCAGCAAACCCGGCCGGGAGAATCATTGATGTGGAAGCGGTTGAGGGTAGCTCTCACATCATCTACGCGGGCGCTGCCACCGGTGGTCTCTGGAAGACGGTGAACGCCGGCATCACGTGGGAGCCAATCTTCGACGCTCAACCAACGGCTTCGATAGGCGACATCGGATTGTCGCCGTCAGATCCAATCGTCCTTTATGTCGGGACCGGTGAAGCGAACAACCGCAACAGCTCACCCTGGGGCGACGGCGTATACAAATCCACTGATGCCGGTGAGACATGGAACTACGTCGGCCTGCGGGAGACCAGGCACATCGCCCGCGTGCTGGTGCACCATACAGACCCGGACGTTGTCTACGTAGCCGCCATGGGACATCTATGGGCTACCAACGAAGAACGCGGTGTCTTCAAAACCACCGACGGCGGCCAGAACTGGGATAAGATCTTCTACATCAACGAGCGAACGGGCGCGACGGACTTAGCGATGGACCCCGCGAACACCGAAATCATCTATGTTGCCGCGCACGAACGGCTGCGCGACAGGTTCGACGCGGGAGATCCAGTAGATCGATGGGGTCCCGATGCCGGAATCTACGTTTCCAGAAACGGCGGAGCCGATTGGACTCGGTCAACCGAGGGCCTTCCCACCGTCGACATGGGACGGCTCGGCATCGCCGCAGCGCGAACCGCACCCGGGACAGTGTATGCCCTCATCGGAACTCGGCCGCCGCCACGGGACGATTCCGACGAAGAGGACGAGGAGGAGCCGGAAGAAGATCCCATGAATCCGGACAAAGACGGAATATTCAAGACAACCGATTACGGAGCTACCTGGGTGAAGGTCAACGACTGGAACAATCGGCCTTCTTACTACAGCCAGATCAGGGTCGACCCGAATGATGAAAATGTGATATGGGGATTCGCGTCGCCGATGGCGTACTCAGACGACGGCGGCATCACGGTCAAATCGGGTCCCGAGGTACAGGGACCAACTCATATCGACTACCACTCTGCTTGGATTGACCCAGAGAACTCCGATCACGTGATCGTGGGTGGAGACGGTGGCATCAATGTCACTTGGGACCGCGGCAAGCACTGGGAAGTCGTTAAGCAGTTTGGTCTCGCACAGTGTTACGCAATCTCCGTAGACATGCGCAAGCCATACTACGTCGTGGTCGGCTTGCAGGACAACGGCGTATGGGTGGGGGCAAGTCGCGGAAGGATCACGGGCGGAGTCACCAACGCCGACTGGTTTGCTCTTTCAAACGCGGACGGCTTTTACAGTCAGGTAGATCCGACCGATTTCAACATCATCTACGCAACAACACAAGGCGGAAACATATACCGTCAGGATCTGCGTACCGGTCAGCGTGTCGGCATCAGGCCCAGCCGGCCGACAGTGGAGGGAGAGGAAGAACCCGAGCGTTACCACTTTGACTGGAATGCCCCATTCCAGCTCTCACCCCACAACCATCAGACGCTCTACATGGGCGGTAAGATGGTATTCAAGTCGGTGAATCGAGGAGACGATTGGGAGATCGTCAGTCCCAACTTGACGGCCGATCACGAGGAACAATACGCAGCGATCGTATCGGTGGCAGAATCGCCGATCAACGCCGGACTGCTCTGGGCTGGCACTAACGACGGCAGCGTTTGGGTTCGCGAAAGCGACACAGCTGAGTGGACGCTCGTCAGCGACAACATAAGAGGCGTTCCGGAGCACTACTGGGTAAAGAGAATAGAAGCTTCACACCACGAACCTGGCCGCGCCTACGCGGTCTTTGACGGACACCGCTGGAACGATTTCGCACCTTACGTATATGAAACCGACGACTTCGGCCAGTCATGGACTAATATTACCAACAACCTGCCTGAAGGATCGATCTACATTATCAGGGAGGACTTCAAGAACCCGAACCTGCTATTCACTGGCAGCGAATTCGCTGTATTTGTGTCGATCGACCGCGGCAGATCGTGGTCTAGGTTTATGAACGACATGCCCACGGTGCCGGTGCACGATCTGATCATCCACCCTCGCGACGCCGACCTGATCGCGGGGACACACGGACGAGGAGCATGGGTCGTCGACAATATCACGCCTTTGCAGCAGCTGACGGACAGCATAATGGATAGCGACGTCCACCTCTTCGCAGTCAGACCCGAGGTGCAATGGTTGAGCACATACGAGTTCTCTTGGACCACTCAGAAGCGGTTTTATGCAGATAACCCGCCCACAGGGTCCAAGATCGTTTATTACCTGGCGAGGGAGTATTCCGACTCCGCCACCGTCGAGATTTTGGACATTACTGGAAAGGTGGTCCGTACCTTGGCCGGCTCCACGGACACCGGGATCAACACCGTGTTCTGGGATCAGAGGGAACCGCCTCCGCCAGAGGAGGAAGTAGATAGCAGACGTAGGAGGAGAGGTCCCCGACTTGGTGCTCTGCTACCTCCAGGAGAGTATCTCGTGCGGTTGACGGTGGGCGAAAAAGTCAGGACGACCACGCTCTCGATCGAGGAGCACGTACCGGGTTACATGGGGCGGTGAACGGTGGCATAGGAAGCATATGCCGCAGCTATAACGCATCACTTTAGAGCAAGTAACTCCTTAGCCTGCTCGATTCCGTACTGATTGAGACGATCGAGCACCTCCTTCCGGTCTTTCCACGCGGCTTTTGGCCCTAGATTCGACTCCGCGACCACCTTCACCTCGCCAAAATCGCCCCTGTCGCGCCAATTGAGGTACTTTGCCAAGGCTCCTGCAGCCTTGGGATACTCCTCATTCTCATCATCTTCGTACGTGACGATTACGATCCCTCGCCGAGGACCCGCGAGCTTGTGCGGGTCAAAGGTTGTGAAGCGCAGCCGATCGTAGAAGGTCTTGAGTTGTCCTGACACGCCATCGTAGTAGATCGGCGATGCCATAGCCCAAATTGCTGCCCGCTCGAGCAGCGGGAACACCTCATTCAGATCATCGTCCACGAGGCACGACCTGCCTTTTACACACCGGTCGCAGGCTTGACATCCCTTGTATGTGAGACCGTTCAAGTAAACGAACTGTGTTTCGAACCCTGCTGATGCGGCTCCCTCCAGATATGCGTTGAGCAGCGATGACGAGTTCCCCCTTCGACGGGGACTTCCAGCGATGCCCACGGCCAGCGGGCGTTCATGAGCGGTCAAGTGAATCTCCAGGTCAACATTCTATGGATGAGCGTCGAAAGGTGCCCAACTACAGGTTCACCTTCGGCCCGATCCAAACACGTACCGGTACTTAAGAAGTATCGGTTGGGATCAATCAGAGCTGGAACCTGCGAACTCCTCGCCAGCAACCATCAGCCGACCTGCTAGATCGCCGATGAGACTCCTAAGCACCAAACGATCCAGCCAACGAGTTGGAATTCCAGATTCACCGTAGAAAGCACCCGCAAGCTGGCCACATACGGCTGCTGTCGTATCAGCATCGTCTCCAAGGTTGGCTGCTTCGAGAATGGCGGCCTCGAATGTCTCAGTACGCAAGAAACACCAAAGTGCAGCTTCCAAACAGTCGACTACATATCCGGTGCCTCTGATTGCCGCACGGTTCTTCTCGGCAAATGCGCACTTCGCAATTTTGACGATCTTCTCGGCTCCCTCGAACTTCAGTGATGCCCCCCCCAGCACCGCGCCCTTCGGCATTCCTTTGAGCGCTCTTCGAAGAATCTGGGCGAAGAGCCTACAGGCGTCGATACACTCTTTGGCGCCGTGCGTGGTGCGTGAACTCTCCGCCGCATACCTGTCCGTTGCATGTTCGCTTGAAAAAAAGAACATCGGGATCGGGGCAAGACGCATGAGCGAACCGTTGCCTGCAGTGAGGATGCTGACAGGGCCGCAAAACGGATCGCCGGTGCGCCGATATGTTCTGAGCGCATTGGAAACGGTGTTGCCGATATCAAAGCGCTCACCAGTGCTGCTCAGGAAACCATCGCGAGCCCAGCGGCAATAGAGCTCCATCTGGTCCTTGGGATCGAAACCTCCCTTGTTGACTAGGCTCGTCGCCAAACAGAGCGCCATTGAGGTGTCGTCAGTCCACTCGCCCGGCGCCAGATGAAAGGGCCCGCCGCCCACCATGTCGGTGATCGGCTCAAAGGTGTCGCGGGTGGAAAACTCGAGGGTGGTCCCCACCGCATCGCCAACCGCGAGCCCCAGAAGGCAGCCACGAAAACGGTCGATTTGCCTCATAATGGTGGGCCACGGTAACAAACAGCAGTCAAGTAACAGACAATTTTGATGGTTCCTCAGTCAATTGTGCAAAAGCCGCGCGCCACAAAACGTGGGAAAACCGCGTCAAACCTGGCAAAAAGGCAGCAGCCTGTGCATAATCCGGCATTCCGATTTCCTCTTTTGGGGGCGGGGGCTTTGGGTGAGTGAAAAAATCCCAGAACCATCCATCACAGCAGCAAAACGCGCCGTCACAGTTGCCGTGGTCGGCAACGTGCTCGAGTGGTACGACTTTGCCGTATACGGATTCCTTGCCGCGATCATTGGCAAGAACTTCTTCCCTTCTGCAGACGAGACGACTCAGCTCCTTGCATCGTTCGCCGTATTTGGCAGTGGTTTCCTGGCACGCCCGCTTGGAGGCATCGTAATAGGCCGTATCGGAGACGTGAAAGGACGCAGGTTCGCACTTCTCCTCACGATCTTCCTCATGGCTGCCGGTACGGTTTTGATGGGGTTGATTCCGACGTACGCAACGATTGGTTTGGCCGGCCCCCTCCTGATCCTCATCGCTCGGCTCATGCAGGGGTTTTCCGCAGGGGGAGAATGGGGAGGCTCGACGGCGTTCATTGTGGAGTGGGCACCTGAAGGCAAGCGCGGCTTTTACGGTGCCTTTCAGCAGTGCAGCGTGGCTGGCGGAGTGCTCTTGGGCTCGGGCATCACGGCCACCCTGAGTACACTGCTCGCCCCGGAAGCGATGGAAGCGTGGGGCTGGAGAGTACCGTTCTTGCTTGGTAGCCTGCTCGGTCCCGTCGGTTTGTACATGCGCCGTAACATCGACGAAACACCCGCATACACACAGGAACAGGCAGCCCCAACAGCGGCATCCGAAGACGATGTTTGGCCTTTGTGGCTTGCAGGGCGCGCTTTCGGATTCACCGTTCTGTGGACCGCGGCATATTACATCTTCCTCAACTACATGCCAACATTCACGGCCAGGTACGCCAACCTCAGCGGCGCCCAGGCCCTTTGGTCCAACACCGTGGGCCTCGTTGTCTTGGTGATCGCGATCCCCATGATGGGCCGCCTCTCCGACATTGTCGGACGCAGGCCGGTTTTGCTTGCGTGCTGCGCCGCCTTCGTGCTTTTGCCATACCCAGTCGCTAGCCTGATGGTGTCCGGCCCGCCGTTTGGTGTCGTGATCGCCATGCAGGTTCTTTTGGGGGCTGTTATCGCGCTTTTCTCAGGAGCAGGGCCCGCTGCTATTGCCGAGATTTTCTCCACCCGGAATCGCTCTACCTGGATGACGACCGGCTACGCACTCGCAGTGACAGTCTTTGGAGGGTTTGCACCCTACATCGCGACGTGGCTCATTCGTGAAACCGGATCGCCGATTGCGTGGGTGTACTACATCATGGCTGCTGCAGTTATATCTGGGATCGTGATATACCGGCTGAAAGAGACGGCGTTTGAGGCGTTGAGGTGAGTCGTGAGTGGTCATTGGTGAGTAGTAAGTAGGTTGTTATTCGAGCCCCGCTCACTACTCACAGTCAATACCCATCCGGTCTGAGATCGTTTAGATACGCTGCCGACCGCCAACGCAGCCCACCATGATCGCCCATACCGCGGTAGAACAGGTACTCGCCATCCGGCGTGACCAGAGGGCACAACCCAACGAGTCCTGTAAATACCGGATCCGTCCATCCTCCACTACCGTCGTGCCAACTGATGTAAATCCCGATCTGCCCCCCGGATCCCTCGTGGCCTGAGGATGCAAAGAGCAAATAGCTTTCATCCGGAGATATGTACGGGCTGGTTTCACTTCCGGACGTGTTGATCACGTCTCCGAGATTGACCGGGGTTGTGTACGCCCCGTTGACGAGAATCGATCGGTAGATGTCACCTCTCCCGAGCTGGTCGGGCCCGTTACCCTGCACGTAAATCGTTCCCGAGTTGGTGAGCGTGAACTGCCAGTGCATCGGTAACGAATTGATCTCCCCCGGTGCCGGGTAGGGCTCACCCCATCCGTCGCCGATTCTGTCGACGATCCAAACGTTCTCATCAGATGGCGGACCTCCGAGCGTGAGCGGCCTCGTGGATAGGAAATACAACCTGTTTCCGTCAGGCGAAAAGACAGGTACGTCGCCACCGTCTTCCCATGAACTCGCGAAGTCCGGTGCTTCCGGTATCGTCCAGCGACCGTTCTCTATCTTCGACCCCATGATGCGACTGTTACCATATCCTGAGTCGGACGGTACAACGTAGTTGGTCCAGTATGCTTCTGCACCGTCCGGTGAAAACGTCACGCTGCTGTGCCCTCCCCAGTTAACCTCTACGATGTCGGGCGCAAAGATCTCGGGAGTCTCGGTGGGTGTTGTCTGCCCGAGGTAGGATCCGGTGAGTTCTGGAAACAACCGCGCAGAATACCCTGATCCGCGCGCGGCCAATAGATCAACGATGTTTTCGTAGCCCTGCGCGTCCGCCAGGCTAACAGGAGAGTGGCCACTAAGTGTGAGTGAATTCACATCCACGCCAGAGGCTACCAGCAAGTCGACGACCGCATAACGGCCCTTTACCGCCGCATAGTGTAGAGGTGTCCAGCCAAATTGGTCGGGAGCATCCGCGGCGATGGATTGCTCCAACAGGATGCGCACGATCTCCGCCGACCCACCGACAGCGGCGGCATGGACGAGGCCACCGCCTTGCCCGTTTTTGAGCGAGAGATCCGCGCCACCCTCCACCAACAATCCCATTAGTCGGTCCAAACCCCTTTCAGCTGCATACCGAATGAGCTGCAATCCTCTGCTTCCGGTTACCGGGATGTCTGCGTTGTGATCGATGAGGAGGTTCACGATCGAGCCGAACCCCCTCCATGCAGCAAGAACGATCGGTGAGTCGTCGAAAACGTCCAACGCATCGACGTTGGCGCCGTGCTCTACGAGCAAACGGGCCATGTCTGCGTCCCCGGATTCCCGCGCTACGTTGAGCAAGGGAGTGCGCCCGTAGTCGTTCGCCAGCTCTGTGTCTGCTCCGAGTTCTAGCAGTCTCTCCGTCGCCGCAAACTGACCGTACCCAGAGGCATGCAACAACGGAGTGCTCGACGCCCGTGTTTGAACGTTCACGTCTATGCCTAGCGCGACAAATCGTTCGATCAGTTCGGGGTAACCGCGGAGCGCCGCATAGTGTAGCGGGGTGAGGCAGTTGTCGTTCCTTTCCATCGGATCGCCCCCCCTGTCCAAAAGCCACACGGCGAGTTCCGGATGCCTACGGGAAATGGCCAACAGTAGCGGCGTCATCCCGTCTTCGTCCCGAGCATTGAGCTGGGAAGGATCTTCACTCAGGATTCGGTCGACCAGGGTAACATCTCCCGAGTCAACCGCAGCAAAGATGTCTTGTCCTTGAAGCGGAAGACAACCCAACAAAAGAATCGCGATAAGCGGTAACATTGTACGCTGCATGACATTCTCCAACTGGGAGTCGGTGTTGGCTCATCTGACCGGCCGGCATGTTGTGGTCAATACGACTATATGTCAAGTGATCATAGTTGCCTGAACGAAAAATGTTGCTGCACTATCAACCATCTCCCATCGCGTTTCTCCAGCACGCCTGTCCATCGCGTGTCGTACCAGCCGCCAACCTCTCCATCCCACTCTGCTTCGTCGTCGAGCAAACATCTGAACCAGGCTACCGTGCCGCTCTCGGATAGTGTCACCTGCAAATCACTAATCTCCGTCCTTGTCGCCCTGAATCTGTCGTCCAGCCAGACTGTTTCGGCCATCGCTCGGAGGGCGGAGAAGCCACGCATCTCGTCGCGCGGCTGGAAGAAGAAGAGTGTTTCATCCTGAACAAAACTGTCGTAGAGCCTCACGGTGTCTTTGTCGAGTGCCCATTCGATGGAGTTGTGGATCACCCGAGAGATCGTCGCACGCTCGGCTTCCGTGTTGATTCCAGGCGAGGTTCGGCAGGCTGCAGAAACCAGAGCGAGGGAAGTGACAATTGCGGCGAGTTCGCGGGTTCTCATGGCATTCCCCTTTTCGATTGGCCGAGTGGCTGCCGATACACCGCCGTACTGCCCTGGTTCCGCTTTGCGGTATCGCCCCGACAATTCCTCTCGCCAATCGCCGTTCGCGGGTGCATCTCTGCCTACAATGTCCTACGACGTGGATCGCTTGACGGTTGCACTGGCGGGCCGTTACCAAGTCGAATGGGAAAGAGGAGCGTGCCCGATGGATCTATTGAGTCAAGGGTGCGCTCCTGTTTCAACGCTCCGCACACACCCAAGATTCATCGCACTGCTGAAAAGATGAGGCTCCAGGAGATCACATGAGCAAAGAAGCGATTGACAAGGCGAGAGCAGAAGTCAACGCGGGATGGCTCAACAGTGACGCGGATGCCATCGTCGCGCACGCAACGGAAGACATCAAGATGCTCGGACCACACGAACCGATGGTGGATGGCAAGGAAGCAGCCCGTACTGCAGTCAAGGCTCTCCGTCTGGCGGCGGCAACCCGACGGTACGTGGAAAGAATCTCATATCATCTGGAACAGCTGGAGGCCTGTTGGTTGAACCGGGAGTGCCGGCTTGTTGCAGTAAGGGGAATACCTGCATTGGAGAGGACGCCTCGACTTTGTCAAAACCGAATCGCCGAATCCACGGTTGACGGGACGCCTTGCTGGCGGTATGGTTCGCAAGCTTGAGGAATGGCCCCAAGGTAGGGCCAAGTATATTCGAACGTGGATGGGGGACCCAGTTACGATCGGGTCACCCGTTTTGCGTTTAGAGCGATAACGCCGTGCACGGTCGCGCGGCAGCCCAACGCGGGGGCGCTATGCCGCGGAAGTGTAGTCGGTTGGTACGGCATTACCCGCACCCCCGGCCACAGAACACAGGGAGTATGTAATGCGTACCAAAGGAACAGTGAAGTGGTTCAACGACAGCAAGGGCTTCGGCTTCATCACGCCCGAAGACGGCAGCAAAGATTGCTTCGTCCACCACAGCGCCATTCAAGGAGAAGGCTTCAAGTCGCTCCGCGAAGGTGAGCAGGTTGAGTTCGACGTCGTCGAGGGCCAGAAAGGCCCCGCGGCAGAGAACGTGACTGCTATCGGCTAACACCGACTGGCGTGATCTGTTGGATGGGTCGTCCGATTTTGGATCGGGCGGCCCATTTTTCTGTTTCAGACACCAGTTGGCTCCTACCAAATGGGAGGATCGACAATCGCCATGCGATTGGCTACTCAAATGTCATAAGGCAATCGCTTCGAGGAGCCGTTCCCGCCAACTAGACACCACCAGTGCAGATTACCATAATAAACAGCAGGCTCATGGATACTCTGATTTGACCACACGCACGTTGTACCTGAATCAAGCCGAATCGAGGAAGGAACGAGCCTATGAGTTTTGGCCCACCGCGTTGGACGGTCGTCCTTGCCACAGCGGGCTTTATCGTCACACTCGTCGCCCCAGCCTTGGCGCAACATCCTGGGCAAACTGACGCCTTAGCACGGGGTCGTGACCTCTTTCTGGACGCCTGCGCCAACTGTCACGGATCCGACGGAACCGGCTCGTCCGCACACCTAATTGGGTTGCCAATTGAACCTCCGGACTTTACCGAATCGCGCTTTGCTTCCCGCGAGCCCAAGGGCGATTGGGCCGGCGTTGTCACGCTGGGCGGTCCGCTGCGCGGTTTTGATAGAATGATGCCCTCGTTCGAGGATGCGCTGAGCCGCGAGGGAATCGAACTAATCCTCGACTACATGGAGACTCTGTACGAGGACAAGAGCTGGCCTCGTGGAGAGTTCAACCTTCCTCGCGCACTCAGCACCGAAAAGGCCTTTCCGGAAGACGAGATAGTCATGCAGACTACCGTCGGTACGGGAGAAGTAGGAGCAATCGAGAACAAGATCGTGTACGAGAACAGACTCGGCTCTCAGACACAACTCGAATTCGTGATTCCAGTCGGCTTACACGAAATGTCCGACGACTTCGGCGCTCCAACTGGCAATTGGTCGGCCGGCCTTGGTGACATCGCAATCGGATTGAAGAGAGCCCTGTTCCACGACCTTGGCATCGGGAGCATCGTCAGCGTCACATTCGAAGCCAAACTACCCACAGGTGACGAAAGCGAAGGCTTCGGCAAGGGATTCACGATCTTCGAACCGTTCGTTACATACGGGCAACTACTGCCGCTCGACGCGTTCTTCCAGATGCAGGCAGGCGTGGAGTTGCCAACCAACACCGATGAAGCGGAGAACGAGGGCCTACTGCGCATGGCCGTTGGTAAAACCTTCACTGTCGGTGGAGAATGGGGGCGGGCCTTTTCGCCGATGTTGGAGTTTCTTGGCAAGAAGGAACTGGAGGGAGGCAACGCGGTCTGGGACATCATGCCCGAGATGCAAATCACGCTCAACCAGCGCCAGCATATCATGGCAAACGTCGGTGTGCGAATCCCGCTCACACAGACGACGGGCAGAGATCCCCAGATCTTGTTCTACATACTGTGGGATTGGTTCGACGGCGGCTTCTTCGAGGGGTGGTGAGAGATGAACAAGACGATTACCGGAAACCGACCAATGGTTATGCTCTTCGTGATGGTTTTCGCGGCCCTGGCCGCTCCCGTGCAAACGTTGGCGCAGGTTCCCGACCTGTTCCATAAGTCGGATCAATGCATCGCGTGCCATACCAATCTCACTGCACCAAATGGCGCTGACGTGTCTATCGGCTTCAACTGGCGCTCGTCCATGATGGGGAATGCGGCGCGCGATCCATACTGGATGGCGGGCGTACGCCGGGAGAGTCTGGACCACCCTGCCGCCGTCGCGGTGATCGAAGACAAATGCACGGTCTGCCACCTACCGATAGCCCGAACGATGGTTGTTGCGGCCGGTGGTACACCTCGAGCGTTCGAGCACTTTCCAAGCCTCGGCGAAGGCGGGCCACATACGGAACTGGCCCAAGACGGCGTATCGTGCACGGTATGCCACCAGGTCCAAAACGAGAACCTCGGCACCCGCGACGGGTTCACCGGCGGATACGTGATCGATTTAAATACACCGATGGGTGAGCGTACGGTATTCGGCCCCTTCGAGGTTGACGAGGGCCGCACTCGAATCATGCAAACTGCTTCGGAGTTCACACCCAAGCAAGCGAGCCACGTACAGTCGGCGCAGTTTTGCGCAAACTGCCACACCCTGTTCACGCACGCGCTGGACCCGGACGGCAACGATGCGGGCGAACTTCCCGAACAGACTCCATATCTGGAATGGCTGCACAGCGATTACCCGGGCGAGCAGACGTGCCAGGATTGCCATATGCCGGTCATCGACGGGGAGGTAGCTGTGAGTGGAGTCCTCCCCCATCCGCGCACCGATGTCAACCAGCATGTGTTCAAGGGCGGCAACTTCCTAATGCCGCGCATTCTGAACAAGCACAGGGCTCAGATGAACGTGCAAGCGCTGCCGCAGGAGCTAGATGCCACCGCCCGTGCATCGGAAGAGAACCTGGCAAACAACACCGCGTCTCTCGATGTGGAGCTGATCGCGATTGAGGACAGCCGGCTGGAGATCGGGGTAACCGTCACCAATCTGGCGGGCCATAAACTTCCCTCGGCGTATCCATCCCGGCGTGCCTGGCTGCACGTGACCGTCACCGACAACTCGGGCCGGACGCTCTTGGAGTCCGGCGCG
>JBDHHK010000102.1:0-15333 GCA_039589395.1 Gemmatimonadota bacterium | reverse complement strand
GGGATCGAACGGTCAAGGCAGTGAGTTACGGTCGCTTTCCAGCTCAAAACCGGATCTACGATGTGATTGCAGTAGTCGGGGTCTGCGGTCTCCTGGTGGTTCTTCTCCTGATCATCTGTGGGAACCTGGCGGGAATGGCCTTGGCCAGGTCTGCGGCCAAGGAGCAGGAGATAGGTGTGCGGCTGGCTCTGGGATCTAGTCGTATTCGTATGGTGCGACACCTGATGGTGGAGGCGGTAGTCTTGTCCTTGCTTGGCGGGGGAGTTGGGATCGTTCTGTCCGTGTTTGCTATGACCAGGGTTTCCCCCATAGACCTTGGCATATCCGCACCTGGTGCCAGCTTCGAACCCAGCGGCTGGACGTTGGCGATGTCGTTGGCCCTTTCGTTGGTGGCGGCCCAGGCGTTCGGACTCCTTCCCGCGCTTCGATACAGCCGGCCGGAGATGGTATCGGCCTTAAAGGAAGACACCGGCGGGGGAGGTCGGCGGGTAGGAAGACTCCAACGATATGCCGCATCTACGCAGACCGGTGCGGCCTTCCTCCTGCTCTTGACGGCGGCGTTGTTCCTCCGCTCTCTAGAGCGCACGGGTGAGAACCAAATCGGATTCAGACCGGAAGGTTTGACGGTTACTGACTTCCGCACCGGGGGCACGTTCCTCGGGTTTCTAAACCCGTCTGAAGAGGGATACCCGAGCATGGAGGAGGGCGGTGCGGCCCTCGTTGACCGGCTGGTAGGATCCATAGGCGCTATTCCGAGCGTAACATCGGCTGCTTTGTCGAGCGGTTTCCCTTTGGATCGAACTAGAGCGGGACTCTCCGTAAGACCTGCAGATTTGCCAGACTTGGATGCAACCGGCGTGCGGGTGGAGTTCACCCTCGTCACGGAAGGGTATTTCTCCACCATCGACACACCGGTGCTTCAGGGCAGAGCCATCGTTCGTACCGATGACAATTCGTCTCCTGGGGTGGCGGTCGTATCAAGATCGTTCGCAGACCGCCTCTGGCCGGGAGAGGACGCTCTGGGTAGGCAGTTCTCACAAGCTGGGGCCGAGAGCGACGCCAACCGCAGCTGGACGGTTGTGGGTGTAGTGAGGCATGTTGCATCGAGTGTCGTAACGGAAGATTTGCCACAGGTGTTTTTACCGCTGCGGCAGTCGAGTAATCCCAGTTTGATTTTGCTATTCCGGTCTGATACGGATCCAGCCGCATTGGCCGGGCAGGTTCGCGATGCCATTCGGTCGGCTGATACTGGTCTACCCATGCCCAGGCTGGTGCCGGCCCGCTCTGTGGTAGCGCGTGCCACCCAGGACCAGCGGACCACCGGGCAGGTGTCCGGGATTCTTGGCTTGTTGGTCCTTCTCCTCGCTGCCATGGGTGTCTACGGGGTCGTGGCGCTTGCAGTGACCACGCGTATCCGTGAGTTCGGCCTCCGAATTGCCTTAGGAGCTACCCGAAGGGTGATCGTGCGTGACGTATTCGCGGGTGCACTTCGTTTGGCCTTGCCTGGGTTGGTGGTGGGTGGCCTCCTGGCAGCGGGAACGGCCGTAGCAATGCAATCCATGCTCCTGGGCCTAAACCCGGTCGATCCCGTCTCCGTTTTCTCCTCCGGAGTGGTGCTGTTATTTGTGGTTTTCGCTTCCAGCCTGGGGCCGGCGCTCCGAGCATCGGGAATTCACCCGATGGAGGCATTGAGAAGAGAATGACGGTGGGGGGCGGCTCGGAGCGAGCGGATGCCCCAAGAATCGGGCAGTGCAGAGCAAACTCCAGTTGACAATACTCGGCCTTGGTAGCTGTTTAGCGTGTCCGTCTTTTTGCCACCCCATTGGGTGGGCAGTTGCCCGTTTGTGAGGGAGTAGGACTATGTCTTGGTTTGAGAATTGTCTCCGCCACTTACTGAGTGGAGCGGCGTTGGGTGTGTTGCTCTTGTCTAACACCTCATGCGGCGCCCCCGAGGAACCGTTCGACATCGTCGAGGCCACCATCCCGGAAATGTCGCGCGCGATGGAGGAGGAGCGGGTTACGTCGCGTGACCTGGTCGAGGCCCACCTTTTACGTATCGCCCTCTACGAAGAGCGCGTGAACGCCGTGATCTCGGTCAACGCCAACGCGCTAGCCGAGGCTGACCAGCTCGACCGGGAACGCGCCGAAGGGCGCGTGCGAGGCCCGCTCCACGGCATTCCGGTGGCGCTCAAGGACAACGTTCACACTACCCACATGCCGACCACGGGTGGCGCTCTGGCCTTCGAGGGGTTTGTTCCTCCCTACGAGGCCACGTTGACGACGAACCTGCGTGATGCAGGAGCCATCATTCTCGCGAAGACGGTGATGACCGAACTCGCGAATTTTATGGCGAACGGAATGCCCGGTAATTACAGCGCTGTCGGGGGCTTTGGCCTGAACCCGTACGACCCCCGTCGTGATCCACGAGAGGGTCGAAACGACGGCAGACCTGTGATGGGAGTTGGCGGCTCGAGCTCGGGCATCGGTACTGCGATGAGCTTCTGGGCAGCGAACGTGGGGACCGAAACCTCGGGCTCGATCTTATCACCTGCGAACGCGAACATGCTGGCGGCGGTCAAGCCGACGGTGGGACGAGTGAGCCGGTATGGAGTGATACCGATAACCGCAGATCAGGACATCGCGGGGCCCATGGCGAGGACCGTCACTGATGCCGCGATAATGCTGGGGGCGCTGGAGGGTGCGGAGCCGGACCCGAACGACACGGCCACGCAGCGTTGTGAGCCTCCGCCGAACAACGACTACACAAGGTTCTTGAACGCAAACGGCTTGCAGGGCGCCCGCATCGGCATTCCTCGAGTAGCGTATTACGACTCGGTACGGGTCCCTGGAACCGATCGATGGCGCGGTAGAATGTCGGAGGAGGGAAAGGCACTGATGGCCGAGGCTATCGCGATCCTGGAAGATCTGGGAGCGACCGTCGTCGATCCGGCCGATATCCCAAGTGTGATCGATCCTGATCCCGAGAACAACGTACTAGCGAGTGGGCGTAGCAGCGTGCTCGACTACGGCATGAAGCGGGACTTCAATCTTTGGCTGGCTTCGCTTGGAGAGTCCGCGCCCGTAAAGACACTGACAGAGCTGCGAGAGTGGAACTTGGCTCACGAACAGGCCGGCACGCTCAAATACGGTCAGGCGCGGCTCGATGGATCAGACGAGATCGATCTAGAAGACGACCGTGCCGAATACGAGGCTGACCGCGCTCGTGACCTGCGCCTGAACGGCGAGCACGGTATAGACGAGGTGATGACCAACATGGAGTTGGACGCGCTTCTGTTCCCAGGTTCGAGCGGTGCCGGCATCGCGGCCCGACCGGGCTACCCGACCGTGATCGTTCCGTTCGACCTCCTCGAGTCCGAAGCGCGCCCTCCGATGCCCGAAGGGTTTGAGACAAAACCCCGTCCGTTCGGCGTGAGCTTCACCGGCATGGCGTGCAGTGAGCCTCGGCTCATCGAACTCGCTTTCGCCTTCGAACAGGCCACGTTGCGCAGAATCGCGCCTCCAGGACTGCCGTAGCGGCAGTGACTTTCTGGTGCGATCCGAAATCCAATGCTATGCTGACCGTCGTGTTCGCTCCCGGCCCGCTCCCGCGTTTCTTGTGACCGAGGTGCATTTTTGACGCGCGGCGGCAGAGTTGTGCTGTTCGTAATGTGGTGTTGTCTTGTCGCGTCCTGCGGTGGGACCGACAACGGGCTCGAACCTCGCGTTTTACCGCCGCCTGGGTCGTTGTCCGATCTGTTCGGCAGTGTCCTCATTGATGCTGCCGGGAACCAGGTGGGCGTTCAGACCATCGAGGACATTCCGCTAGTCGGCATCTATTTCGGGGCTGGATGGTGCACCCAATGCGCGGATTTCACGCCGCAGCTATCGAACTTCTACGATGAACTCGAGCTGGTAGGGAAGCCGTTCGAGGTTGTGTTTGTGAGTTTCGACACCACAGCGGACCATATGGCCGCCTACATGCGGGATTCCTCGATGCCGTGGTTGGCGATTCCATTCGGCAGTGCACACGAAACTGCTCTGAAGATTCGGTACGATGTCCAGGGCATTCCGACACTCATCGTGGTGGACTCCGATGCCAACACGATCTCCATGAACGGTCGAGGTAATGTCGTTTCGAGTGGTGCTTCGGCCTATGACGACTGGCTCGCATTGAGCGGGATGTTGTGAGTCTCCGGCGGCCTCAGCGCCGCAAAGTTTTTTGTTCCCGTTCAAGACAGTATGTTGTCCCTCATGATCTCGCGTAGATCATCTCGTTCTTTACCTTTTTCCTGTTGACGGAGGACTCGAGAATGACCGCCCCTCGCTTGTTCGTAAGCGTTTGTGTGTTTGCGGCATGCCTTTTTTCGTTCAGCGCCGCTCAAGTTACGCCGCCTGAGGAGTTCCTCGGTTTCGAGGTGGGAGCTGACTTCCATCTGATCACATACGAGCAGGCTGCCGGTTACATCGAGCTCCTAGAGAGCCAGACACCACGTCTGAGAGTCTTCGACGCTGGGCCAACGTCCTTTGGCAGGCGTCAGAAGTATGCCGTGATAAGCTCCGCAGAGAACTTGGCGAATCTCGACCACCACAAGGAGGTCTCCCGTCGGCTCAGCTTGGCCAGAGGGGTCACGGAAACCGAAGCGCAAAAGATGGCAGACGAAGGCAAAGCCGTCACTTGGATCGATGGTGGCCTGCACGCCTCAGAGGTCGTTGGATCGAACATGCAAGTCCAGCTTGCCTACGACCTGGTAACCAACGAAGACCCGACCACCCAACGGATCCGCGAAAACGTCATCGTTGTGATGGTCTGGACCAATCCCGACGGCATGACGATGATCGCTGACTGGTACAACGGAAATGTCGGTACCACGTTCGAAATGAGCCGGCCACCGTTCCTGTATCAGAAATACGCCGGACACGACAACAATCGCGAATCACACATCGCGAATCTGCAGGAAACGCGAAACACCAACAGGCTCGTGAACCAGGAGTGGTTTCCCGTCTTCTACTACAATCAGCATCAGACCGGACCCTTCCCGTGCCGGATTTTCATCGCACCCACTGCAGAGCCCGCAAACCCAAACGTGCACCCGCTCGTGAGGCGGTACGAAAACCTTCTAGGTACCGTTGGAGCGAAGGCGATGGAAGACAAAGGGCTGTCCGGAGTGATCTCACGCAGCAACTACGACTACTACTACACGGGGTCGGTGCTAGCGTTTGCCGAAGGGCACAACATACCGTCACTGCTCACTGAGACTCAGACGTACGGATACGCGACGCCGCATCATTACACGCTTGCGGATTTTCCAGAGCAGCACAAGGATCTCGTACCCGGTCAGTTCTATCCCAACCCCTGGATGGGTGGATGGTGGCGTTTCGCTGATCAGATTCTCTACAACCACACAGTCGCGATGTCGATTCTCGAACTGGCATCGTTCTACAAATCCGACTTCATGTTTGCCAAATGGCAGATGGCAAATGACATAATCGAGCGCTTCGAGAGCGAGCCACCGTATGGCTGGATCTTTCCCGCCGATCAACGCGACCCCAATACGACGGCCCTGTTGATGGAACGTTTTCTGTTGCACGGATTCGAGGTCCACATGGCCGATGAGGCGTTTTCGCACGAAGGCGTGCAATACGCTGTAGGCTCCTACATCGTTCAAACGAGTCAGCCGTTTGGGCTCTACGTGAAGAACCTGCTCGAGCGACAGGACTTCCCCGACCTGAGGAAATATCCGCATCTCTGGCAGGGGCAGCCGAGAGCAAGCCGCTACTACGACGAGGAAAAGGGAGCGGAGATCCTGCCGCCGCTTCTGCCGTACGACAACGCCGGCTGGACCATGCCGCTCCTGATGGGCATCGAGAGCCACATGATGACGACTCCGGTTGAAGCCGCAATGCACCTGGTATCCGAGATACCTGCACCTGTGGCTTCGGTGAGCGGCGGCGGATCGCGGGCTGTCTTCGCACGCGCAGACAACAACAGCTACAAGGCGGTGAACCGCATCCAGGCAGCCGGTGGCAGAGTGAGCGCTGCGCTCGAGGAGTTCACGCTCGGCGGTACGAGGTATCCTTTAGGAACGTTCATCGTGGACCGATCGAGTTTATCGGGAAGTGCGTTGCGCGACATCGTTGCGACTACGCACGTCGACATGACCGGTGGGGCGCCCAATGTCCGGTCGAGTGTTCTGCCGACACCGAGGACCGGACTGTATCAGTCATGGGTGGCGAGCATGGACGCAGGTTGGACAAATCTCCTGTTCGACGAGTACGATTTCCCCTATGAGGACATACACGACGCTGACGTGCGTGTAGGGCGGCTGAACGATCGGTTCGACGTGATCGTTCTGCCCGACATGAGGCCCCAGCAGATAATTGAGGGTCACGCGAAGGGAACTATGCCGCCGAACTATGTAGGTGGTATGACCGAGGAAGGCCTGACCAACATCAAACGGTTCGTGGAGGACGGAGGCACACTCGTCTGTAACAAAACCTCGCTGGAGCTCGCGCTCACGCTATTTGATCTTCCGATCGAAAACACTCTGCGGGGCGTATCCAGGAATGCGTTCTTTGTACCGGGCTCGATATTGCACATGGACTATGACACGAGCCACCCGCTGGCGTACGGCATGGATCCGCGGAGCATCGGGTACATCTCCGGCCAGTATGCTCTCGAAGTCGTTTCGCATGAGGATGAAGCCGAGGGCGGAGACGGCGAAGAATCAGGGATACGAGTGGTGGCCCGGTTCCCGGACGAGCCGCTCTTGTTGAGTGGATTTCTGGCCGGGGAAGAACGCCTCCACGGAAAAGCATCTGTTATCGAAGCTGAGGTGGGGCAGGGTCGCGTTGTCCTGTTCGCATTCAACGTCCAGAATCGCGCGCAGGCGCACGCCACTCACAAGCTGCTCTACAACGCAATCTTTAGCGGAAATCGGTGATAGCAATCACCGGCTGTTGGTGAGTCACTGAACCGATGCTTGTAGCCGGGTCGTGCAACCGGCTCCATGCGTTGGCCGCGTTCAGGCTATCGCAAGGCCGATAAGTAGTCCGACGATGATTGCGGCCGCGATGATTACGGCGATAGTGGTGC
The DNA here is from genome assembly GCA_039589395.1 of Gemmatimonadota bacterium. Lineage (GTDB taxonomy): Bacteria > Gemmatimonadota > Gemmatimonadetes > Gemmatimonadales > GWC2-71-9 > JBDGYW01. Next base: position 8,240 of record JBDHHK010000102.1, on the reverse strand, counting down.
GTTCAACACCCAAGGATGCCTCACGGGGCGCTTTTTCCCCCCGAGTGCTCCTCCGCGTGGTTGTGAACGTCACCGACTGGAGAGCGGTCTCGAGCTCCTTTGCTGTGTGGAACCGATCCCACGGATCCTTTTCCAGACAGCGCATGATGGCGTCCGCGAAATCCTTCGGAATCGTGGGATTGATGTCGCGGATGGGAACCGGAGTAGAGTTCACGTGTTTCTCGAGGACTTCGGTCGCGTTACGGCCGCTGAACGGGGGGCGCCCCATGAGCATCCGGTATCCGAGGGCGCCAAGCGAGTAGATGTCCGATCTGTGGTCAATTTCCGGCAGTCCCTGTGCCTGCTCTGGCGACATGTACGCGGGGGTACCAACCACCGGTCCGCCTGATGACTCCTCGATCTGTTCCGTGACTGCCATGGCAGTTCCGAAATCCATCAACAGGACCTTTTGCAGGTCTCCCTCTAGGAACACGTTGTCGGGTTTGATGTCCAGGTGGACCATCTTGACCCGGTGGGCTGCCGCCAGGGCGTCTGTCAATTCGCTGAGGATGCGTCGCGACTCGTAAGGCGGTAATCGTCCCCGGTTCAGCCGCGCTTCGAGGCTTGTCCCCTCGACGAACGGCATTATGTAGTAGATCAATCCCCCCCGCTCGCGTATGTCGTAGATTGGGACGATCCCGGGGTGCCGAAGTTTCGCCAAGGCAATGCCTTCAGTGCGGAAGCTTTCAGTGAACAGCTTCTTCCCGACCAGATCGGGCCGAATGACCTTGATGGCCACGATCCGGTCTAAGCGCCGGTCTCGTGCCTTGTATACGCGGGCGAAACCACCTTGGCCGAGCATCGAGAGAAGTTCGTATTCGGTGCCGAGTATGTGCCGAAGCCGCGCATTGAAGTCGGTGCCGGTGGGTGACGCCGCAGGTTCCGCTACTTCACCTGGAGCGGGAATCTCGATCGAGTCTTCGGACCCCTCACCGTCGACTATGGTTGCGTCCGGATCGCCATTCAAAAGCGTAGGTGTGCCACACCCGGGACAATAATGATCGTCGGGTCCCAGCTGTCGGCCGCAACTTGCACAGCGCGAAGATGTGTCGGTCATGATGCGGTCTTCTCTTTACACGGAAGACGGATTGTCACGTAATGTCGCTGCATAGATCTGGGAGCAACGCTAGAATGGGGAATCATACGGCGGAGGCTGTTTGCTGCCAAGTGCTACGTACTCTTGCAGCATCAACGCCGGTCTTTTGCTACGGTAATTACCATAGCGAATCCCTCCTCGGTACAGTCGAGGTGTAACGTTTCAGACCCTTCGAAATCCTGTCTTGCGCGAGGCTCACTCGTTCTGCGGTTCGCCCTTCACATACCGGTCAAACCATTCCAACCACCGCGCCCACATGTCGAGGTTGTTCTCTATCGCGCGGGGAGTATGCGACTCGAAAGGATACATATACAACACCGCCGTCTTTCCCAAACCGGTGAGAGCCTGCATCAGCCGCTCAGATTGAATCGGGTACGTCCCGGTATTGTTGTCGTCTGCCCCGTGATACATCAACAATGGGGTGTTGATCTGGTCGGCCTTGAAGAACGGAGACATCTCTAGGTATGTCTGTGGCGCCTCCCAAATGTCCCGGCGCTCTGCCTGGAACCCCATCGGAGTGAGCGTTCTGTTGTACGCGCCGTCCCCAGCGATTCCGGCCTTGAAGTAGGGCGTGTGCGCGAGCAAGTTGGCGGTCGCGAAAGCTCCGTAGCTATGGCCCCCGTGACCGATACGGTCTATGTCGATGTACCCGAGCGTATCGACGGCGCGGATTGCCCCGTATATCGCGTCGACCATGTTGGAGATGTAAGTGTCGTTGTAATTCTCGCCCACGATTGGGATGTCGGGATACACGATCGCGTATCCCTGTGTGAGCCAGATGTCCGACCAGCGCAACCAACTCACATGAGTGAACGCGTTATGGTTTCGGGCCCGGATGGCAGAGTTCTGATATTCTTCCTCAAAGTCGAACTCGCGTGGATACGTCCAAAAGACCGCAGGCACCCGATCGCCTTCACGATAGGTCGTAGGTAGTGATATCCGTCCTTGAACCTCGAGTCCGTCGCGCCGCTCATATTGAAAATCGATCCGCCGTGCTGCCGTGATATGAGGGAACGGGTCTACGTTGTTCGTTAGGTTCTCGAACGATCCGTTGGAACTCCACAGATAGCTGTCGGGGAAATCAGATTTGGACTCGCGACTCACCAGTAACTGGTTCATGTCAGAATCTAGAATCACCAACGGACGGTCGAAGGAATTGGTGGCGCCCTCGAACAGACGTTCGGTGGATCCGTCCCGCAAGGCCACCCGATCGATGAAGGGCTGCGGTCTATGATCTTCCTTGTAACCGGGGCCCTGGAGGTAAACGGACCGTTCGTTGCTCGAGACTACCACGTACTCGAGTCCGTTCGAAAACCCGCTGATTACGAGCTCTCCAGGTAGAGCGAGAAGTTCGTCGGGGTCGTAAAAGTCAACGATTTGGTTGCGGTCGGGATTGCGCCTTCTGAGGTCAAACTGGGCAACTCCACGATCGCCGTCTTTCGTGACTGTCACAAACACGTGGCGCCCGTCCATGGAGTACCGGTGCGCACTCATCGGGTCTTCGCTCACTGCGATGACCTCGGTCGTAGCTGTGTCGAACGGAGCAGCCAACATCAAAAGCTGGTCTCGGCGCGGCTCGTCATCATCGCGCTCATCTTCTCGAAGCAGATACGTAAACGCGGAACCGTCGCGGCCAGGGCGCCACGACCACTCACGCGGCTCGTCGTTGTTGCCGTTCCGCGGCCTGGTTTCCTGGAGGGGCCGCGCATATACCGTCGAGACGAGGTTTCCCTCCCGATCGAGCACAACGGTTTTTCTAGGAAAGCCCGAGTACGGAGCGATGAAGGAAAACGGACGGTCGATTCGTGTAGCAAGCAGAAACTGCCCGTTGGGGCTCAGGTGTATTGACTCGAACATGCCGGGCTCACCGAGCAGCCGAGGAGGTTGGCCCGGAGCCAATTCCGCTATTTGACTCTTGGTGTAGTACTCGAACAGCAACGCATCGTGCTCGTCGCGAAGCAGATGCGGGTACGTGGGGAACGGGTTCGGCTTTTCCCGAGTCCGTCGGATCATTGGACTGGATGGCACAGGGCGCCGTTCGGGCTCTGCACCGCGGTCGGATGGAACCAACAGCGTCAAGATTGATCCCTCAGGAGTCCACTGCAGCATGCGGGAAGGAACGCTCCCTTGCCCACGAGCCGAAGTGCCGATGGTTGCCAGTACGCGGGCACTGCTGACTGGCCCGAGTTCGCCGGTCGAGACGTCCGCGACCCAAACCTCGGTTCCGCTTCGAAGATGTGCGAGAAACGCCAATCGGTCCCCGTCAGGAGACCACAAAAAGTCCGATCCGAACGCACCGTCCGGCAACTCGTAGTCGCGAAAGGCCCTGCTACTCAATGAGTAAATGCGGAATCCGTATATGCCGTAGGTGTCCAGATGCCACAGACGGTCCGTATGGGGCCGGATTTCCAACATCCCCAACCGATACGTTTCTTTTGCCATTTCCTCGAGCGTCGACAGCTCGGTAACCAACGGAACCAGGAAATGGTCTCCGTCCGGGCTTGGGTTGTCGAGGGTGGCGAAATTTTTGTCGGTGTCGAACGCCTCCTGAACGGCAGCGTCGGGAAGTATGTACCGGTCATCCTCGTTCTGTGCGTGAGTGAAACGAGGGAACGACAAGACGACAACTAAACAGGCAAGCCACGTTGCGGCAGCGGTTCGGCTGCGGATCATGAGAGCCTCGTGATTCAGTGAGTAACGGCGGGTGCCAGGCAAACCTGAGCCGGGCGCTCAGCATAGGGATTCTAATCGACCCGTCGCGAGTATGCCCACCCTCCACAATTGCTGTTTTTGGGGATATCATCTCTCTACGGCGACAACCAGCCGCTTGATGTGAGGTAGACCTCCATGAATGCTGCGGTGTCTGGATTCCTTCAGGATCTGTTTAACACGAGTGAACTCAATCGCCTTCCAGCGGAATACGGTGGCCACCGCATCTTCAAAGCGCCATCGATCGGTGTAACGGCCGGGAATGATCCCATAATCGGGCGCTTCAAGGAGGTTGTCGCTTCGGCTCATCTGACACCTGCGGAGATGTGGTCGAAGAGCGCACGCGCTCGGCGCGGCCCGCGAGCCGATCAACCATTTGGCAGGCCAAAACCGGACGCTGGGACGTGGACCGATCTGGCGGCACTGTCCGCCAAGATCAAGGTTTTATCAGTCGTCTTTCCGTATACCCGGAACATCTTGGAAGACGGTAGCCGGTCCAAACGGCGTACACCACTGACCGGCCTCGCTCTCAACTGGGCCCATGCTTTCCATACTGATGTGTACGAGCAAACAGCGCAGTTCTTTGTCGAGAACGGCCATCGGATTTTGGTTCCGCAACAGAGTCGGTTCCACTCTGTTTTGCTCAAGCCGTCGAGTCCGCGGTTGGTTTCGGCCTGGTCGGAACGCCACTATGCCTTCGCAGCAGGATTGGGGACATTCGGGTTGGCTGGGCATCTGATTACCGAACACGGCTGCAACGTCAGGTTGGCTTCGTTCATCACCGATGCCCCTCTGTCGGTTACCCCTCGCTTCACTGATGATCCTTTTGCCAACTGCCTGCATTACGCGAGAGGCACATGCGCGGAGTGTGCTACCAGATGCCCCAGCCGGGCGCTGACGAGAGACTCGCACAACAAACTCCTTTGCGAGCTGATCAGGCAGAAGGAATCGGCGAGAGTGCGCCGAGAGATAGCGCCGTTTCTCAAGCCCATCACTCGACGCTTTTTGCACGTTCCCGTCAAAGAACACCCGATCGGGTGCGCAATCTGCCAATACGACGTGCCGTGTATGGACAGGAATCCCATGGCCTAGGTTTTGACGTTTCTTTGACGCAATCGCAGCATTCTCCATCGACCCAGTTCACGGAGAACGTTGTTGTTGAATACTGCCGCCTTTCGGGTCCGCAATCTATTGCGAGCACGCGGCCTGACGATACTAGTCTGGCTGAGCGTCGTTTTGGTACTCAGCCGCTATGCGGTGCACTTGGAGGATGTACTCCAAGTGAAGGCAAGTGTCGCGGGCAGTGAATCGGAGGCGGTTAGACTCGCTCTGAATTCGCGGTTTGCCGCCGGGGATGCCGAGTATGCCGCGCTCGTCGTACGCGGAATCGACGCGAAAGACGCGCCGGGCGATCGCACCCGATTGGATTCGTTGGTAACTGCGATAGCCGAGCTGCAGGGTGTCGCCCGTGTAAGGTTCTACGAACGGACGCGTGACAGCCTGCTTATGGGGAAAGGCGGCGTTCTGGTTTTGGCGGTACTGGATCCAACCGACTCCCCTAGCGACCGCGTGATCCCGCTCCTGAGAGAGGCGACCGCCCCATTCGCTTCCGGCTGGAGTAGCCTGGGAATCACACTCAGGTGGACAGGCGAATCAGCGCTCAACTATGACCTTCGCAAGGCCAGCGCACGTGATGCTACCCGGGCTGAACTTCGCGCGTTGCCGCTTACCGGCATCATTCTTTTGTTCGCGTTCGGAAGCCTCGTCGCAGCCGGAGTGCCGGTTGTGGTTGGCCTCCTGACGATCACCTGTGCGCTCGGAACGGCAGGTCTGGTTGGCCGTGTTCTTCCGCTCCACCTGGTTCTGCAGAGCCTGGTCACGATGCTCGGGCTCGGACTCGGGATCGACTACGGGCTACTGATGGTGAGTCGATTTAGGGAAAGCAGGCGTGGCGGCAAAACCAGGAAGGAGTCGGAAGCAATCACTGCCAGGTTTGGCGGTCGCACGATTCTTTTGTCGGGGGTCGCGGTGATGCTCGGCTTCGGTGGATTGCTCGTGGTTCCGGTCGGCGAAGTTCGATCGGTGGGGTTTGGTGGACTCGTGGTGGTGGCCTTCGCGGTGGCGGTGTCTCTTACGCTGCTGCCCAAGTTGCTCGTGATCCTCGATCCGGTCTTGGATAAGCTCTCGCTCAGCGGGAAGCGACGATTCACACCAGACCTCTGGTATCGTTGGGGACGGTGGGTGAGTGTACACCCAGTCTCTGTGTTAGTAGCAGCCGGCTTGCCTTTGCTGTGGCTGTGTTTGCACGCAACGCAGCTGCGGGTGGGCACACCGTGGGAGAGCTGGCTACCACCATCGATAGAATCGACCAGGGGTATCGAGGACCTCCGTGCGATTGAACGCGCTGGACTACTGCAGATGACGCGCGTCTTGAGCCAACTGCCGGACACTACCGAGGTGCTGTCACAGGATGGATGGGCGACCGTCCGTTCCATCCGCACGCATCTACTTGCCGACGATCGCATTGCCTCTGTGTTGTCGTTTGCTGGGTTCACTGGCGCCCAGCCAATGTCACGCCTGGCGTTCCTCATGACTCCGCAGGCCATACGCGACACCTACCTGAGCGACGACCGCCGTACCGTGTTGCTCGACGTGATACCCACCGAGCACACAGAGCCGGAGGACATGCTGGCATACGTGCGAAATATGCGGTCGACTGTGCACGCCCGGGTTGCCGAAGACACGCAGATTCTGGTCGGCGGCCTGCCCGCTTTCCACGTCGATTATCAGGAACGCGTTTCCGGGTATCTGCCAATGGTCGTGGTCCTCGTTGTCGCGGGCACCTTCGTCGCGCTCTTTATCGGTTTCCGGTCGCTCCTCATTCCGGTCAAGGCGCTGGCACTGAACCTCCTTTCGGTCGCTGCTGCGTTCGGGGTCGTAAAACTCGTGTTTCAGGATGGCCTGGCGCTCGCAGCTCTGGGACTCGAACAGCCGATTTCAGCTGTCTTTCCGGTAATACCTACCTTGGTGTTTTGTACGGTATTCGGACTGAGCATGGATTACGAGGTATTCCTCGTAGCGCGGGTGGCGGAACTGAGACGGCAGGGCGTTTCCGAACCCGATGCCTTGGCGCAAGGCCTCGCCTTCTCCGCGCCCGTGATCAGCTCTGCAGCCGCAATCATGGTCGTCGTCTTTGGCGCATTTGCGCTCGGTGACTACCTCGTGATCAAGATACTCGGGCTTGCTCTTGCAGCCTCCGTCTTTCTGGATGCAACATTGGTGAGGGTTGCAGTCGGACCAGCACTTTTAACTCTGGCGGGCCGCTGGAATTGGTGGCCCGGAATCCGGACGCCCCAAAATGCGTGAGCAAACTGATTGCCTCGGTACGGAGGCCGAAGTGGCCGCCGACGTTGAGGTGGTGCTCATCGACTACCTGCGCGAGAATTTCCTACCGCACGTCGGTAACCAGCCGGTTGATCCGCATCAGCATCTGTTCGATTCCGGTATCCTCGACTCAGCGGGTGTGCTTTCGGTCATCCTGTTCATCGAAACCAGATTCGGGCTGTTTATTCCCGACGATGACCTGCTACCGGAGCACTTCTCTTCGATCGCAGCTGCCACCAAATACATCACAAAACGACTCAACGGTTCTAATGCCTCGAGATCTTACAAAGGCGAACAGGATGTCGAACACCAAGAAGTGCCTTATCTGGGATCTCGATAACACGCTCTGGGAAGGCGTGTGTCTAGAGGGAGACGTGCGCCTCCGTTCAGAGGCGGTGTCGACGATAGCCGAATTGGATCAACGCGGAATACTGCATTCGATTGCGAGTCGCAGTGAGGCAGACATCTCCATTCGGCAGCTGAGAGCGTTCGGGCTCGATCGGTATTTCCTCGCACCTAAGGTGAACTGGCTTCCAAAGACCACCAACATCATAGCAATAGGTCAAGAACTCGGCATTTCTCTCGACGCGATGGCATTCGTGGACGATGAGCCGTTTGAATTGGAGCAAGTCGCGGCAATGCTGCCAGATGTTATGACGATCGACGCGCGGCGAGTCTCCGACATTCCCGCCACGGAGGAGTTCACGCCGAATGCGGTGACGGGTGAAGCACGCAAACGACGGGGATTCTATCAATCTGAGGAGGCACGAAGAGCCGCAGCGGCGACCTACTCGACTCGCACAGAGTTCCTGGAGTCATGTGCAATGCGCCTCGTCGTTCGCCCGGCGAATCAGGACGACGCGCCAAGAGCGACCGAACTCGCTACGCGCACACATCAACTGAACACGACCGGACTGAAACTCTTGCCGGCAAAGATCTCGAGATTGGTGAACGGGCACGAACCTGATGCTGAGGTGTATGTCGCAGACCTGTCCGACAGGTTCGGTTCTTA
>JBDHHK010000101.1:0-20319 GCA_039589395.1 Gemmatimonadota bacterium | reverse complement strand
CTCCTCCATACGGAGTCAGCGTGAATGGCACTGTGGGGGTGCATCCCATCCTGCTCAGCTGAACGAACACCACGCGTTCACCGACCTCGACATCCACACCCGGAATAGGATTTCCGGGCACAATCGCGAACTCCTCATGCTCCAGATAGATCCGGATCACCGTGAGGCGTTGCTCGAGCGTCTCCCGATCCATTTTTCCTGCCGCAGGGCCTTCGGACGTACCCCAGAGTTGGCCCATGGCCGCAATGCTGTTGGCGCTGACAGCTTGGAGGAAACCACGTACCGCGGCTTCAGGATCGACCGGAGGTGGAATGCTGGCCCCACCGCTCCGAGAACTGCAGGAGACAATCGAGCCTGAGAGTGCAATCAACACCGCCAAGTAGAGAGGTTGCGCAACCGAACGAATCGTCGTGAGTTTCATTGGTCACGAAGCTAAATGTTTCCATTTGGCGGGGCAAGCAAAAGATGAGACTCTACATAAACGTCGATCATGTAGCCACCGTGCGTCAGGCGAGGAAAACGGACGAGCCTGATCCCGTGTTTGCCGCGGTCGCATGCGAGCAAGCCGGAGCCGACGGCATCACGGCACATTTGCGTGAAGACCGGCGCCACATGCAGGACTACGATATCCGGGCCTTGGCCGAAAAGGTATCCACCGTACTCAACCTGGAGCTGGCCACTTCATCAGACATCGTTGCTCTGGCAACCGAGCTCACGCCTTTTCAAGCGACTCTGGTTCCGGAAAAGCGTGAGGAGGTTACAACGGAGGGTGGTCTCGATCTGAGCAGTGCGGGATCGAAGTTGACCTCCGCCATTTTGCAGATGTCACGGGCTGGAATCAGGATCAGCCTTTTCATCGACCCAAACATCGATACGATAGACCGAGCTGCCGGACTGGGTGTTCCAGCCATCGAGCTGCACACAGGTGATTACGCCAACACGTATGCAACTTCGAGTGAAGCTTTGCACCGCCTGCGCGAAGCTGCCACGCATGCCAAGGCAATCGGGCTGGCCGTTCATGCGGGTCACGGCCTCACATATAGAAACGTGAAGCCAGTCGCAGCGATCCCCGAAATAGAAGAACTGAACATCGGACACAGCGTCGTGAGCCGAAGCATACTGGTTGGAATGGGAGAGGCCGTACGTGAGATGCGTGCGCTGATTGATGCCGCACTCGTTGACCGCGACAACGTGGTTTCCTAACTTAGCTCGTCTCTGACCGGTCCCGAATAATGAATCAAGAAATGGGTTTGACGGAGTTCTTCGCGATGGAGGCGGGCGAGTACCTCGAACGCCTCGACACGCTCGTGTCTGGTGCTGTCGGCCCAGACCGCGATGAGCTGGTGCGCCTTACTCGTGCCTTGCGCGGTTCTGCGTTGATGGCAAATCAACAGCCGATTGGCAGTGTCGCTGCAGCGCTCGAAAGTGTCGCACGAGCAGTCAAAGAGGAACGGATAGCGTGGGAAGAAGCAACTCGCCAAACGGTAATTCGGACAATTGACGGACTGAAAATACTCGTCCGCAGCGTCGGCAACTGGGGAGATGCCGAAACGTCCAGGGCCAACAGGCTGGCAGAGGAACTGACCGCTGCGACGGGATTGGGAGCTTCGGAACCTACCGCTCCAAGCGAACCTACGGTGGACACCGGGACTCGTGCATTCGTCGCCCGCGAGGGAGCGGCTGTGGCGAGTGTGTTGGATCAAACGGCCAAAGCGCTGCAACGGGAAGGGCCGTCAGAAAGCCATATCGAAACCGTCATACGCTCGATGGAACCACTTCGGGGGCTTGCAGCCCTCTCGGAGTTGTCGCCGCTGCCGGAATACCTGGATGGCGTGGAACAAGCAATGGTGGTAGTCGCTCGGAGTGTCGATCAGCCCAATGAACTGGCTCTGTTCCTGGATGTGGCAGCCCGCGGTCTCTCGAAGGCTGCGCAGGAAATATCTACCGCCGGATCAGCTGAAGCCGAATCTGTCGAAGCACGCGAGTTCACGCGTCGATTGGCTGAGATCCTGAATGTAGACGGAGAAGTGGTACCAATTCAGTCGCTCTATTACGAAGACGATGGACCTCATGTTCTCGAATCGGGGTCGCCACCCACCATACCGGGCGAAATAGGTCAGATGGAGTTTGTCGCGCAAGGCGAACACCTGTGTCAGCTGGCCGACGGACTCGAACGGGCAGAGGGGAACACCCAGCGAGAGATTCGTACCATATCGCTGAAAGGCACGCTCAGAACTCTGATTGCGACGCGGGGCAGCTCCCTTGCATCGGCAGTATCAGCATTTTCATCTGTTGCGCTCGCGGCGCTGGCGGGAGGCATTCTCGAATCATCAAAAGCCGGATTCCTCTCGTGTCTGCGTCAGGCTGGTGGAATTTTGGGTACAACAACTCCGGCCAACGGGCAAGCACCGGTTGCGGACCTGACAGGCGTAACGGAGGCACTGCGCACGCTGCACGAAACCGGCAGTTTACCGGTAACTGAGCCGGTAGAAGCAGCCGACGGTCCGATATCGCGACCCATGGCTCCCTCAGCTGCGGTTTCGTTTACAGAACCAGACCCGGAACCAGAAGCAGAACCGGTTGAAGAGCTCGAGCTGGAGCCTCTCCCGTCTGGCGCGGCCGAGGAAACCGTCGATATCGCGGTTGGATGGGCCACTTATGAGAGCCTGCGTAGCAAGCTGGGCGAGGGAGAGCCCTCGATAGACGAATTGATCGGCGGAGGGCCAGTCGAAGAGGAATTAGTCTCGATTGCAACGCTCTGCTACAGTGGACCGGCTGCATTGATTGAGGCTCACAACGTCCGCGAAAGAATTCGCAGCGAGTTGGCGGAGTCGGAATGGGACGCCGCCCTGATCACAGAACTTGTCGACGAACTCCTCGATCTCGTAGAACTCGGCGTTGGACAGGCGTAGCAAACCGGGTCGCTTTGGCTGGCCCGCAGCGCTAGGCTTACTAGTCTCAGCCCTCCTCATCTGGTGGACTTTGCACGATGTTCGGTTGGCGGAAGTCTGGGAACACGTCAAAGGTGTACACTGGGTCCCGTTCCTCGCAGCCGTTGTTTTGGCGACGCTAACCTTTCCGCTGAGAACCATACGCTGGCAATACCTTCTGAGGCTCGAGGGAGAACCGCTCCCTTTCGTTCCACTGTGGCACGCGACCGCTATCGGATTCATGGCCATCAATCTCCTGCCCGCTCGGGCGGGTGAATTCGCTCGGGCGTATGCCGCACGACGCCTGACCGGAACTCGGTTCACAGCCGCGGTCGGTTCGATCGCGGTGGAGCGAGTGTTTGACGGCATAACACTGGTTGCGTTCCTGGCAGTGGCAATGTGGGCCGGCGGCTTCGGAGCTGATACGGCCTTCGGCACGCTCACGCTAGGCACCGTCAGCAGAATCGCCGCAATTGTCTTCTCCATCGCTCTACTCGTTGCTGCTGCATTTGTGAGGTGGCCCCAACCCGCCCTGAGAACTACGAGGTCCATAACAACGCGACTGCTCCCAGAGAGGTGGTCGCAAATACTGGTCGAAGCAGTGGAGGGAGTGCTGTCCGGGCTCGATTCGCTCCGAGACCCGCGGCGGTTTCTGGCGATCATCTGTTGGTCGGTTGCAGTATGGACGGTAGGTGCGGCATCGTTATGGATCGGCTTCTTGGCGTTCGGCATCGAGATTCCGTGGTCCGCTGCACTAATGCTGCAGTCGTTGCTCGCATTCGGCGTCGCGGTGCAGTTCAGCCCAGGTTTCTTTGGACAATTCGAAGCCGTTTGCAGACTCACGCTTGCTCTTTATGCTGTCGGTGCCGGCCCAGCCGTATCATTTGCATTTGGATATCACCTCGGCGGATTCGTTCCAATCACGCTGCTGGGACTCTGGTCGCTGTCCCGAGCGCACCTGCATCTCGCGGACCTGAGGGGAGCCGGAGATAGTGATGGTGGATAGAGTCCGAGTGGCCGCACACGCAAAAACCAACCTCGTGCTGCGCGTGTTGGATCGTGAGCCCTCAGGATACCACAACATCGAGACTCTCTTCGCTCTCTTGGAGCTGCATGACGAGATCACCGTCGAGAAAACCGAGGAAAACATCACTGTTGCAGTGGTGGGAGCGGACACCGGGCCGGTAACTGAGAACCTGGCGTATAGGGCTGCCGATACGGTTCTCGAGGCCTGTAACCGACCATTCGGAGTGCACATCCAACTAAAGAAGTCAATTCCGGTGCAGGCTGGATTGGGAGGCGGCTCCAGTGACGGTGCTGCCACCCTGCTCGCGGTCAACAAACTCGCCGGCAATGTCGTTCCAATCGATCAGATTATGCTTTTCGCGGCCGAACTGGGAAGCGACGTGCCATTCTTTGCGTCGGGAGCAGCGTTCGCCGTAGGGCGCGGTCGCGGCGAGCGGATCTTTGAGGTGTTAGGCCCTAGCGCCGTGCCTGCCCTGATTGTGTTGCCCGGCTTCGGTGTGAGAACGCGCGAAGCATACGAATCGCTTGCAGCGAAGCGACTCGGGAGGGAACTGCCCGGTGCACCCAAGCTTTCTGAGAGCGGCTTTGTTGGCTGGAGTGAGATCCAGCATGTGAGCGCCAACGATTTTGAAGAAGTTTTATTCGAAACAGAATTGAGGCTACGCGAGTACTTCACCAGGCTGCAGCAGACCGGGCCGATGCTCACTCGGCTCTGCGGGTCGGGATCGGCAATCATCGCGATCTACGCCTCGGCAGCAGAACGAGATGGCGCAACGGCAGAGTTCCGCGATGCGCAGCAGGTGATTCCCACCGGTATCCGAGCGGCTCCGGCGTCGGAGCCGATGCCGGCATAGCCGATGTGACAACCGGCCCGGAACTCGCTAGTTTTTCCCTTTTGGTTCCGGTAATAGAGGTTCGAATCCTCTGGGGCCAATGACTCACTATTCCCGATCGCGCCTCGGGTTGGGAGGCTTGCCGAGTACTCGTCTCAGCACTGCCCGCAGATCTTTGACATGGAACGGCTTGGTCAACGAAGACTCGATCGTCAATTCGCCAGGGCAGATCCATGATGTGCCATACGCCGACACGGTCACGATCTTGGTATCGGGGAACTCCTTCTGCATTCGCTGCATGAGTTCGACCCCATTCATATGTGGCATGACGAGATCGACGACGGCAAGACCAACTTCCTCCCGATCGAGAACCGCCAATGCCTCGAACCCGTCGCAGGCCTCCAGCACATCGTGCCCCTCTCTCTCCACGAGCTGCCGTAGGAAAACACGGATTTCCTTTTCGTCGTCGACGATAAGGACAGCTGCCATCAATGCGCTCCTTCATGCCCTTTTCAGCTTCCCCGCCGTTTCGAGAACACCACCGTCGAGGAATCGGGCACCTCGAGCCAATATTCAGGCGCCTGTGAGCAAACGTCAACGAAGTGCTGTGAGCGACGTCCGGCCGCCACACTGTCCTGCCCCTTCTGTATTGCGACCTGTCTTGGTACTTTTTCAGGCTATCATGGCTGATATCTCGCTTACGTCAAGCAAATCGCTGCTAATGTCCGGGACAGCAAATCAACCGCTGGCTCAGGAGATTGCCGAGCGCCTAAATCAACCGCTCTGCCAGGTTACAATCAGGCGGTTCGCCGATGGCGAGATCTTCGTGAAAATCGACGAGAATGTACGTGGGCAAGATGTATTCATCATCCAGCCTACATGCCCGCCTGCGGAGAATTTGGTAGAACTGTTGATTCTGATCGACGCAGCCCACAGGGCAAGCGCCGCTCGAGTCACTGCCGTTATCCCGTACTTCGGCTATGGAAGGCAAGATCGTAAGGATCAACCTCGAGTCGCCATCGCCGCTAAGTTGATGGCAAATCTCATAACCACCGCGGGTGCCGATCGGGTGCTGGCAATCGATTTCCACCAGCATCAACTGCAGGGCTTCTTCGACATTCCGGTGGACCACATGTTCGCCGCTCCAGCCCTGGTTCAGCATTACCGGCAAACTCACTTGGTGGACCCTGTGATCGTTGCCCCTGATGTTGGAGGCGCAAAAATCGCCCGAGGGTTCGCAAAGCGACTCGACGCATCGCTCGCCATCATCGACAAGCGACGCCCTTCAGCAAACATCGCTGAGGTAGTGAACGTGGTCGGAGACGTGGATGGTCGGGACTGCCTAATAGTCGACGACATGATCGACACGGCGGGAACGATGTCTGAGGCGGCACACGCGCTCAAGCGCTTGGGCGCTCGAGATATTTACGCGTGCGCTTCGCACGCCCTGTTGTCGGGGCCGGCGGTCGATCGGTTGAGTGCAAGTCCCTTGAAAGAGATAGCAGTCACAAACACGATGCATATTCCGGAGGAGCGTCGCTTCGACCAGCTGCACATTTTGTCGATCGCACCGCTCTTGGCACAAGCCATCCGGTTCACTCACAGCGATCAGTCGGTGAGTTCACTGTTCTGACTGATACAAATCGGGAAGCGTAGAAGGATAAGTCATGGCTGAATCTCTAGTGCTCGATGCCAAGAAACGAACCGAGTCGGGCAAATCAGTGGCGCGGCAACTGCGCCGCGACGGCAACATCCCTGCCGTACTTTACGGTCACGGCAGAGACCCCGAACCCTTGACGATCTCCAAGATGGATTTCGAAAGAGCCCTCGCAGCGGTGAGTGGCATGAGCATCATCAAGATAAAGGTTGGCAGCAAAACGAGCCGCGCGTTGATCCAGGAAATTCAACGGCATCCTACGCGTGCGCAGGTCCTGCATGTGGACTTCTTGGAGGTTCACAAGGGCGAGAAGCTCACGGTGCGGCCCCCAATTCGCCTCGTGGGTTCACCTGATGGAGTACGGAACCAAGGCGGTACTCTCGACCAGATCTTGCGGGAACTCGAGATCCGAGTGCTGCCCAAAGATTTGCCCGACCACATCGAGATCGATGTCACTGAGCTGACAGTGGGAGATTCGATCCACGTGAGTGACGTGCAAGTTCCAGATGCAGAGATTCTCGTGGATGGAGATGCCACTATCTGCACAGTCGTCGCGCCGCGCGTTGAGGCCGAACCTGAGGTCGAGGCACTGGCTGAGGAAGAAGAGGAAGCAGGCGAGCCGGAGTTGATCCGCAAGCCGAAGGATGAGGAAGGCGGAGAAGCCGAGGACGCTGGCTCTCAAAGCGAGGGATAAGAGCTGCGCGCCATCATCGCGCTTGGAAACCCCGGGCCCGCATATGCCGTCACTCGGCATAATGCGGGCTTTGTCCTGGCTGACTTCGTCGCTCAAGAGTGGCAGTTCCCGAAGTTCAGGCGGGTCGGCAAGGCCCACGTCACCGACAGCAAGGTCGGTGGCGAGCCAGTTGCCATCGTCAAGCCCCGTACATACATGAACAGAAGTGGACTGGCGCTCGGCCCGCTTCGCTCACTCGACGAGTTCGATCTCTCCCACGATATGCTCGTTGTCGTGGACGATTACGCGTTGCCCAGCGGAAGCTTCCGACTGCGCGCGCGCGGTTCTGCCGGCGGACACAACGGATTGCGGAGCATCGAGGAATCACTCAACACGCAGGAGTACGCACGGCTCAGAATCGGTGTCGGCCCGGTTCCCGACGACGGCACCGACCCGGCCGACTTCGTGCTCGGAGCAATGACCTCGGAAGAACGGGACACCTTAGCGAAACTGCTGCCGCGACTGGCGGAAGCTGTGGAGTGTTGGCTCTACGAAGGTATCGAAGTGGCCATGAACAAGTTCAACCGCAAGGAACCTCAAGAAACCTGAACGAGAGACCTTGCACATAGGGACTACCCCCAAGGCAACACGCTAGCTACATTCTCACGTTCGACAACAACCTACTCCGTTCGTTCGAATCGGGCGGGGTCACTTTGTCCACAGGATGGTGTCATGAAGCGGAAGTACGAAATAGTGTACATCTTCGACAGTGCACTCGAGGAGCCAGAGGTGAACGAACGCCTCGATCGGTTCCACGATCTCCTCAAAAGCCCCGATCAAGCAGAACCCATCACCGGTATCGCCCACTGGGGCAAGCGCACGCTCGCTTATCCCATCAATGGGAAAGAAATCGGATACTATGTGGTGGCTCATTTCGAAGCCGAGACAGAACTGCTGCGCGAGTTCGAACGTATCATCAAGCTGGATGAGACTGTGCTCCGCTACCTGGTGGTGATCAACGAGGGCCTATCAGTCACACGGCCTGACCAGCTAGATCCGACCCGCGAATCGGAAGAAAACGTCGTGGACGATATCGACGGAATTGTGATCACAGAATTGCCGGTAGCGGAAGCATTGCCCGTTTCTGAAGAGGACGATGAAGCTCCGATTTCGAAGGACGGAGGGAGCGAGTAATGTCACGGCCAAGCAAAACCTGTCCTGTCTGCGAGTCGGGGAATCGGATCGTCGATTATAAGGACGAACGCACTCTGTCGCGATACATCACCGAGCGGGGGAAGATCCTTCCAAGCCGACTATCTGGCATGTGCGCACGTCATCAGCGTCAACTCACGCGGGCTATCAAGCGAGCTCGGCATTTGGCTTTGCTTCCTTTCATCAAGGGGCACGGCAGATAGCGTGGTCTGGCCGTCCAAGCGTCGTCGCTGGGGGCGGTGAGTAGTGAATCCATCAAGTTCGACGGGGCGTCACAGGAATACGTTGGTGGCCCTTCTGTTGCTCGTGCTGCTCGTATTGTTCGCGCCCGTAGGACTCGCTGCTCTCGCTGCGCTACTGGTGTTATCTCCACCGCTTAGGATCGGCTCGGCCATCCTGGCCGTCGTCGCGGGTGGCGTAAGCTTGGGGTGGATCACCCAACCGGGAGTGTTGCCGGACCAGGTGCTTCGGGCCGGCATAGTAATAGCCGTAGCGGTTTTTGTACCGGCGACCTTTTACACGCGGTCACATTTGAGCCACCGGGTTCTGTTGGCGTCTGCGACTGCCGCGGTAGGCGTAGTGCTGTTGTTGGGGACGTTCGGTCGATCTTGGCAGGAGCTGCAATGGTGGGTCGAGCAAAGAGTAGGCTATGCGATGCGAGTTTTCACGAGCGTCGTATTGGGCAGAGAAGGTGACGGTGCCGTTGATTCTGCTCAGCTGGCGGAGTTCACCAATAGTTTCGTGCGCTTCATGGCCGATTTTTCCCCGGCACTAGCGGCCCTACAAATCATGGCGGGATTGGCGCTGGCATCGGCCATCTACTACCGGTTAGCCACGAAGCCTAGGGGAATCCCGCCTGGGCAGTTCCGCGATTTCAAATTCACGGAGCACCTCGGCTGGGCGGCGATCGCTATGCTAGTGGTAGTACTTGTGCCAAAGCTTGCAGCGGCCAAATTGGGTGCAATGAATGTGTTGTTGGTGTTTGGCAGCCTGTTTGCGCTACGGGGTGCAGCAGTCGCAACCGTAGGGTTCCACGCACTGGGCGGTGGCTGTCTCAACGCTTTTCTTTCAGTGGCGGTGGCATTTCTTCTATTGCCGCTTGCCCTCATCGGGGCGATCCTTCTAGGCATCGTCGATATGAGATTCGACCTTCGGAGGCGGTGGGCGACACCGCCAGCAGGTGGGTGAACATGGAAGTGATTCTTAGACAAACCGTAAAGGACGTAGGGCGGGCTGGGGAGATCGTATCGGTAAAGAATGGATACGGCCGCAACTATTTGATCCCTCGAGGTCTGGCATACATCGCCACCAAGGCGAACAAGAAGCGTGTGGATGCGGAAGCGATCAGGCGCGCACAACAGGCTGAATCGGACCGAGCCGACGCCGAGATCCTAGCAGAAAAACTGGCCAGCTTGTCAATTGAGTTCACGGTCAAGGCCGGAGAGGGTGACAAACTCTTCGGGTCCATCACCTCGGGGGACATCGCGACGCAGTTGGCCGAGCGTGGGTACCAGATTGACAAGCGTACCATCGTCCTTGATGAGCCGATCAAGATGATTGGTATCTACAAAGTTCCAATCCGGATTCATCACGACGTACACGCCGAAGTCAGGGTCTGGGTGATCAAAGAAGAGTAATGAGCGACGCCGCCGTCGGGATTGCCTACCTAGACGGTCCTCGCTTGAGGGCATCGCTGCTGGCAGCGGCCGATTGGGTCGATGCCGGCAGAGAGGAACTCGACCGAATCAACGTGTTCCCCGTACCAGATGGGGACACCGGAACCAACTTCGCATCCACATTCCGCGCTGTCGCTGAGTCGGTGCGGAAGCTTGGCCCAGCCCCTCTCCCTCTGGTCACGAAGGCAATGGCTCAGACGTGCGTGTTCTCAGCGCACGGCAACTCTGGAATGCTTCTCTCCCAGTTTCTGCTCGGGTTTCGTGACACAATGGGAGAGCAGGAAACCGCTTCCGCGAGGGATGTGGCCCGTGCGATACGCCGGGGCGCCGAACGCCTTCACGAATCCCTGGATGAACCAG
Organism: Gemmatimonadota bacterium; assembly: GCA_039589395.1. Classification (GTDB taxonomy): domain Bacteria; phylum Gemmatimonadota; class Gemmatimonadetes; order Gemmatimonadales; family GWC2-71-9; genus JBDGYW01. The sequence goes on along the minus strand of JBDHHK010000101.1, from coordinate 9,952 downwards.
TCGAGGGTACGATCCTCACGGTAGCACGGGAAGCAGCTGACGAAGCCGAGAGAGCGGCAAGCGAATCGGAGAACTTCGTAGAGCTGATGACCCGCGTGTTGAATCACGCCAACATTGTCCTCCAACAAACCCCCGAACTTCTCGCCGTTCTAAAAGAAGCAGGCGTGGTCGACGCTGGAGCCAAAGCTTTCGTGCGAATGTTGGAGGGAATCGTTCGACTGATTCACGGTGATCCAATACTCGAGGCGTCAGTCTTGCCCTCGTACGAAATACGCAATGCCGCCGCAATTGCTGAGGCGACATCCGAGCACGACTTTCAGTTTTGCACCGAGGTCCTGGTAAGGGGCACCAATTTCCCGTCGAGCACCGAAGTTCGTTCCCGGATGAGAATATTTGGTGGTTCTCTCGTTGTTCTTGCGGCCGACGACCTGTTGCGGATCCACATCCACACGGATGTACCAGACGAGGTGTTCGCATTGGCCAGCGAATGGGGTACGATCGAGTCCACAAAAGCCGAGGACATGAGGGAACAGCACCAGGAGCTTTCTGAGAGCACGCGCAACGTGGCGATCGTGGTCGACTCATCCTGCGATCTGCCCGACGAAGTAATCGACAAGCACGGGATTCTCATGGTTCCCCTACAGGTGATCGGCGACTCCGAGACTTTCCAGGACCGTATCGAAATCAGAGGTGCCGAACTCTACGATCGTATGCGTGCTTCCGACGGCGTGTTCACGACCTCCCAGCCCACACCCGGCGCATTTGCCCGAGCATTCGAAGATGCCCGGTCGGGTGCATCAGAGGTTATCGGCTTGTTCATTGCTGGCGTTCTTTCAGGAACACTTGCTTCAGCAAATGCAGCCGCCCAGGCCACCGGTCTGGAGGGAATCTCCATCATCGATTCCCGAACCGCTTCGGTCGGACTTGGAATGCTCGCACAGCGTGCCGCAGAATTAGCGAACGAAGGATCGTCGGCGAGCGATATCGTCAGAGAGATAAACCGAATAAGGGATCAATCAGGTGGCATGTTTACGGTGGATGTCTTTGACAACCTCCTGAGATCCGGGCGGGTGAGTCGCGGACGGGCTTGGCTGGGTGGTCTGCTCGACATCAAGCCGATCCTCGAGGTCAACTCTGAAGGCCGTATCGTCCCGATCGATCGCGTGCGCGGTCGTGAATCCCTAATACCGAGGATCCTAGAGCACTTGGACAGCCGACTCACTCCTCGTCCCAAGTCGCTTCGCATGGGAGTTGCTCACGCCGGAGCAAAGGAAATCGCAGACCGTCTCAAGATTGAACTCGTTGCTCGCTATGCACCGCGCAGCTGCCTGGTAGACGACGTGACCTCCGCAATAGGAGTGCACGTGGGCCCCGGCGCTTGGGGAGTATTCTATCAAGTAGAGGACTAAGGCCCTCGCAATCCAAGGGATTTACTTCCACGCAGTCCAACGACCAAACCCCCGACACTTCGACCGTGCTACGCGACATTCGTATCGCCGCCGTGACTCTGGACGACCACAAGGCAGCGGATATCGTCGTTCTCGATCTTCGTGGGTTGAGCGATGCCACCGACTACTTCATACTCGCGTCTGGAACCTCCGATACTCACGTGCGTGCGTTGACCGAGAGAGTCGTCGAGGCATTGCGAAAAGTGAAACGCAAGACACACCATTCGGAGGGTGTTAAGGCCGGACGGTGGGCGCTGCTTGACTACGTCGATTTCGTGGTCCACGTATTTCACCCGACTTTGCGTGAGTTCTACCAACTGGAGCGACTGTGGGTGGATGCCCCTACGGTTCACGTGGAGTTGGACAACCCCCTCCCGGGATGACCCCTTGCCGCCCCCAGCATACTGCTCTAGCTTGCCGCGCGTGAGACTCCACCACGCAGTGATTCTGCTTATTGTTGGTCTTTTGGGCTGCAATGACGATTCCGGGCCAAATCCGGTTCAGGAGGCGTTCTCGGCAGCGAACAACTCCATAACTGCGGGAGCCGCGGTGGCCTTCAGGTTCCCCTCATCGGGCGGCCTTGCGCGCCTATATCGACTGCCCAATCTCGAAGAGGTGACCTGGCGATTCGAACTGGGACCGCGTCACACCGTGCAGATGGTGGGCTTTGTGAGCGACGACGATCTGATCTATGCACTTGCTGAGCGGGAAGAAGACGAAGCCCTCGACCTTATCGCCCTCGACCTCGTCGCCGGGCGCGCACGCACGATCGACACCAGCGTGACGGCAGCCACAATCGGACCCACTGGTGTTGCTTACGTATTCCGTCCGGACGGAACGGTTGGTGAGGTAGAACATCGCACCACAGAGATCTGGTCCGATACGCTCCAATACCCCGCCCTAGGTGTTTGGGGAGCCGCACGCGGGCATCTTCTCGTTCTTCTCGGGGCTGAAGCATCCCGAGAGCTCGTGCTTTTGGCACGGGGACAAGATCCAGTGAGGCACGATATTCCAGACGGTGAGTTAGCGGTGTCGAAATGGGCCCGACTAGTGGCGGTAGTGGTCGATTCCGGTATCGTGACAATTGATCCGACGGATCCCTCCGGCACGCAGTTTGTCCCAATCAGCCCTCGGCCGCGTCTGGCGCGCTTCTCCATATCGGGACATCAGATCTACGTCGTGTCCGGCGAGCAGAACCTAGTGGTCATCGACCGGTTTCAGCATATGGTCGGCGACTCTCTTCGCCTTCCCGGAAGGATCTCCGCCCTACGGACCGGTCCGCTTGGCCGAAGGCTACTCGCATATTCGGCCGACGAAGATATAATCTTGGTCGTAGATCTCGCTCATCTGGAAGTAGAGGCCTCATTGTCCGGATCCTGGGAAGAGGATCTGCCTGCGATAGCCCCCGACGGGACCATCCTGATGCGCCGCGGGGGGTCTCTCGTGGCTCACGCGGGCGACAACCTGGAGGAGGCTGGGGTGGGCCGGGCAGGAGGTGATGACCTGTGGATGGTTACACAATGGGATCCCCGTCGACCCGCGTTGGAATTAGCCAGAGATAGTTCGCAGACAGGACAAGAGACCGATAGGACCATCTTCGTTCAGATAAGCAGCTCTCGAAATGCGGCGTGGGCTCAAGCCCTCGCAGACGAGCTCAGTCGCGCGGGAATGCCGACGACAGTCCTACCCGCAGATTCGACAGATGGACTCTATCGCGTCGTCATGGGGCCTTATTCCACCCGAGAGGAAGCGGAGTCAAGCGCGAGAAGGTTGGGTCGGCCCTTCTTCATTCGCGAAATCGACCGCGCCATTCCATGAGTGTGCAGGAGTACGCGCTTCCTGACCTGCCAGGAATTGCCGAGAGTCTTTTCACCGGCCGCTGCGTGGTTGCCGTTACTCCTGCAGCTGGCGACTCCGAGTGGGCCACCAAGGCTGCATGGAGCATTGCACGGGCTGCGGCAGCCACGGGTCGTAGGACGGCACTCATTGACCTCCACATCGACGATCCAAGTCTCCACGTTCACGCAAACAATCCGCTAGATACCGGGATCGTCGACGCATTCCTTTTTGGCGCGTCACTTCAGCATGTAGCATCGCCTGATGAAAATCCGAACCTGCATTTCATCGGTGTCGGAACACCGTCAGCGGAGACAGAGGAAGTGTTGGCCAACAAACGTTGGCACCGCCTGTCCAGAGGGTTCCAGAAGGAAGAAGCAGTGCTGGTGGTGTTCGTCCCGTCTGAAGAGCTCGGCAAGCTATCTCTGGAACCCGACCTGACAATCGCCCTCTCTCCCAACGGATTCGGCGCTGTCGGTCCTAGGTCTCCATATCTCCGCTCGGCTTTGGACCGTGGACTGCCGTTGGTCGTGGTCAGAAATCCACCGGATGAAAACGTTGCAGAAAAGACCTCAGAATCTGGGAGAGAAGACAGCCGACGCAAGTTCTTGTTCGCTATTGTTGGAGTTGTCGCGACAGTGCTTGTGGTTGCGTCCGTACTGCTATTGGGTCAACGGCAAACCGCACAATCTCCCATTGAGATAGCTTCAGAACCCGCGGAGCGATCACCTTCGACCGTGGAAGACTCGATTTCTCAGGACGAGCGGGTTTTACCGGTCGTTCCCACGCCGTCCGGGCCGGTCGACACACTAGCATACTCGATTCAGGTCGCCGCTTGGGCCTCGCCGGAACAGGCTTTCGAGCACTACCGGGAACTCACCAGTGCTGGTGTCTTAGCTACGATCTCGGCAGTGCCGCGTGATTCTACCCGAGTATGGTATCGAGTGTTCGCCGGTGCGGTCGCCGATCGGGCCGCCGCTGCTGACCTGCGCGCCAGGTTGTGGGCACAGGGTACCATTGGTTCAGTGCGGGGCGTTCTCGCCAACACGCCTCTCACATACCTCTTGGCGACACACCCGGACACTGTCTCAGGACAAAGGGCGGTTGAGGGCCTTCGGGAAACCGGTATCCCGGCGTACATTGTCTCGATGCCTGACGGGTCCGCCCAAATACTTGTCGGAGCTTTCGAGTCTCCCGACCAGGCTGAATTGGCCGATTCGGTGCGATGGGATGCGGGGCGCGGCCTATCAAAGGTTCTTGTAACAAGGGTAGGAATCGCACGATGAAACTCACCCGGTTGGAGTTGTCGGGTTTTAAGTCATTCGCAGACAACCTTCGCCTTCCGTTCGAGGATGGCGTAACCGGCATCGTAGGCCCCAACGGGTGTGGCAAGTCAAATATCTCCGACGCCGTGCGATGGGTATTGGGCGAACAGCGTGTTCGCCTGCTGCGAGGAGCCAGAATGGAAGAGGTGATCTTCCAGGGCTCCGCGAGAAGACGGCCCGTCAACATTTCAGAAGCGTCTCTCGTTCTCGACAACAGCGATGATACACTGCCGATCGCTTACGACGAGGTAGTCATAACGCGCAGGCTTTCTCGAGGCGGCCAAAGCGACTATCTGGTCAACGGGAAAGTCGTGCGGCTGAAGGACCTGCACGATCTTCTGCAGGGAACTGGGCTTGCGAGCGATGTGGGTGTCGTCATAGAAGCCCAGATGATAGACAGATTGCTCTCTGACCGCCCGGACGAACGGCGATCGCTCTTTGAGGACGCCGCTGGGATCGGGGTTTACCGAGATCGCCGGAGCAGCACGGAGCGACGACTCGAGAGAACACAGGAGGACCTGCAACGATTGGATGATCTGATCTCAGAGGTGCAAACGCAGGTCCGAAGTCTTGCTCGGCAGAGAGGCAAAGCGGAACGTTATACTCAGTTTGCCGATGAACGGTTGGGCGTTGTGTTGACGCTCGCACGGAGAGAATTGGCCCGTTTCGACGAAGAAGAGGCAGGCTTCAGATACCGTCACGCGACGTTATCCACCGCGGTTCCCGAGATGCGGCGAAAGCTCGAAGAGCTCGAGAACGCGCGTGAGAGTTTTGTTCAATCCCGTGCAACGGCAGAAGCAAAGCGCAGCGAGTTGGAGCGTCGGTTGACCGAGACTCGAGTCGAAGTTGAACGGCTCGACGGAGACATAAACGTTGCCGCTGAACGGCTCAACAATGCCTCGAGCCGCAAGGCTCGCGCCTTGGAGGAGCGGCAACAAGCCAACGAAGGTGCGGCACGGGCAACCAGAGAGCGTGACGCAGCCGCTGCAGAGCGTGTGGCCGCTAAGTCGGCCCGTGAATCGGTACAGGTAGAACTAGGCCTCCGGTCGGCAACTGAGGGCGATGTGCGGGATCGTCTGGCGACACAGCGGAACCTCGTCCACGAAACTGAAGGTGCGCGACTGCGCGAGGTGGAGGCGCAGCGGGCGCACGCCGGCGAAATCTCAGCCATCGAAAACGAGCTGGGAGAAATCCGCACGCAGCTCAAGGATGCGACTGGACGGCGTGATGAGGCGGAAGTGTTACTCGACACGGCTCGCGAGCGTCTGAACGAAACTCTCAAGACTCGAGAACAACGTCAGCAGGACGAGCAGCGTGCGGCGAGCTACCTCGAACGCGCCCGACACGACCTCGTGGCCGCTCGGGAACGGGAAGCGGCCGTCCTGGTGGAGCGTCGATCGACCGAGGAAACGATCGCGCAAATGCAGGCTAGGCAGGAAGCACTGAAAGAGCTCGAGCGTTCACGAGAGGGGCTTGCCCCGGCTGCCCGCGCCCTCTTGCTCGCGAAAGACAAGTTTGGTGAAAGTGCCATCCTCGGACCTCTCAGTGATTTCGTGACAGCGTCACAAGCGGACGCAGGACAAGCCGAGCGACTGCTTGCTACCTGGCTCAATGCCGTGCTGGTTCGGGATGAGGCTGTTGTTGCTGACATTGTCCGTTGGCATTCCGAAGCTCAACCGGGTCCGCTGGCACTTCTCCCCGTTTCTCCTGGCCCGAATTCGGAGATCGATGTCTCGAGGGAGCCAGAATTCACGGTTGAGACACCCGCCGCAGGTTGGGTACGAGCACTGCTAGCCGGAATGCAGGTCGAGGAAACACCGGGAAATGCTGTGCGCCAGTCAAACGGAGCCATCTATCTATCCAACACGGACGCCAGCGGCCCGCTCAGCCGTAAGGCCGAACTCGTGCAGCTCTCCAAGGAGAGGGAAGAGGCAGAACGCAAGCTCGAGGACCTCAACCGCAGCGCCACGATGTGCGCGGAAGAACACGCGTCGACGGAAAGAATCCTCGAAAAAGCGATGGCGGATGCTGAGAACTCTCGCTCGGCATTGAGAGACGCTCAGAGCGGCCATGAAAATGCGGCACGTCTCGTACATCGTTCTGAGCAGGAGAAGTCTGAAGCGGACGAGTTGTTCCTACGCCTCACTCAGCGAAAAAAAGAGTGCTCCAAGCGGCACGGACAACTCGAAAGCGACCTCAAGCGCGCGGAAGCCGAATATGCTCGCTTGGGCGCCGAGCTCGATGTTCAAGTCACGATTCTGTCAGACCTCGAGGAAGCTCAAGACGCAGCCCGCGAACGTCTCGTGCATTGGCAGGTAGAGGATGCACAAGTCTCCGCTCGGGAAAAGGCCGCCACAGAACGGGAGTCACGCGCTGCGGAAGAACTCGGACGCGCCAAACAGACGATAACGGCATTGGACCACGAGATGGCCGAGATCGAAACCGACACCGAGGCCATGTCCAAGCAGCGGGATGAATGGATGGATACCCTCGCCGAACGACGGGTCACCATCGAACAGATCGAAGCTGCTGTGCATGAGGCGGATGAGTCAGAACAGAAGGCAGCGGCGGACGTGGCGGCAGCTGACACAACGCTTGCCGAAGCACGAGCCGAGTTGGAGTCTCTGAATGAGGAAGCGCACGGAATCGAGCTGGCACTCACCGAATCGACCGGACGACGGCGTGCGATGATCGAACGTACGGAGGCCGAGTTTCACAAACCTCTAAGCGAATTGCTGGAGGAAGCACCGATAGTCGAGGGTGAAACCGAGGAACTCGAGGAAGAAGCGGAGAGGCTCTCGCGAACGTTGGAAGCACTGGGTCCGATCAACCCACTCGCCGTGCACGAACACGCAGAGGAAACCAAGCGCCTCACGTTTCTCCAGGAGCAACGCCAAGACCTCGTGGAGGCACGCAAGTCGATGCTTCGAGCATTGGGGGAAATCGATGCTACGGCACGCGCACTTTTCGTCGATACCTTCGAGCAGATCCGCGAGAATTTTACGAGCGTTTTCCATACACTCTTTGACGGTGGCGAGTGTGATGTGAGGCTTCTCGAAGAATCCGATCCGCTGCTGAGTCCGATCGAGATTCTCGCTGCGCCACGCGGCAAGCGCACTCAGCGGATCCACTTGCTCTCGTCCGGAGAGCGTGCTCTCGTAGCCCTCTCACTGTTGTTCGCCATCTACCTAACCAAACCAGCCCCATTCTGCTTGCTGGATGAGGTAGATGCACCACTCGACGATGCAAACGTGACGCGTTTTGTCCGCCTCTTGGATGAGTTCAAGGACGATACCCAGTTCATCGTGATCACACACAATCCGCGCACCATGCAGGTGGCCGATGCCGTTTACGGCGTAACCATGCAGGAACCCGGCGTCTCCACGATCGTGGGTGTCAGGCTAGGGCAGAAACAGGCGGTCGCCTCGTGAGAGCCAGCGTCGTCGCGCTCGCATCTGCGAGCCTCTGTGCGACGGCGATCCAAGCACAACAACCTCAGATTTCGCCCGGTCTCGAAAGAGCGGCGGTGCGCGATTCGACGGTCAGAGTGTGGTTGATGGCCAGGCCAGATCGCCGAATTTCCGATGTGGAGGCACAACTGCAAGAAGCCGGCACCAGGATCAGGCACCGTAGCCGATGGATGCATGCGGTGTCGGCAGATATCGACCGAACAACATTCAGTCGGCTGCGAGTGTCTCCTCTTCTTCGTCGTATCCAACCCGTCGCCAGTTTTGTTGGGCCAACGCGCTCGGGAGGAGTCCCGATATCCGTTCTGCTCCGAGCGCCAGGTGAAACAAGCAACGACTCGGCATTCGGTCCGTCTGCCATGCCGTTCAGGCAACTCAACTTATTCCCTCTCGCGAGCGGTGGAGTACGCGGCACCGGTGTTCGCATCGCGATACTCGACACCGGTTTTGAGACAGAACTCGCGGCGTTCGACGGCGTCTCAGTTGTCGCCCAACGCGATTTTGTGTTCGGAGACACTGTGGTTCGAAATGAAGCCGCGGATGAGCCGCATGCGTCCCGACATGGAACAGAAGTCTGGTCGTTGCTCGCGGCCGGGCTTCCAACTCAAATCGTGGGAATCGCACCCGATGCCGAGTACATCCTCGCCAAGACGGAGGACGTGCGGTCGGAAACGCGTGTGGAGGAAGACAATTATGTCGCCGCACTCGAGTGGGCAGATTCCCTGGGGGCGGACATCATTACGTCGAGTCTGTCTTACCTGCAGTTCCCGGAGGACGGGTTTGGGTACAACTTTAGCGACCTAAACGGCGACGTTGCGGTGACCACTGTAGCGGCCGACTCAGCAGTTGCTCGTGGGATCGTTGTCGTAACTGCAGTCGGCAACGAGGGAGCCCGCTTTCGTTCGCTGAGCACACCGGCGGATGGTGACTCGGTAATTGCTGTCGGAGCCGAAGACTCACTCGGTATCCTAACCGGTTTTAGTTCCAGGGGACCAACTGCCGACGGCAGGCTCAAGCCAGACCTAACAGCGCCCGGACAATCGGTTTTTGTCATCAATCCGACCGCTACGTCAGGCTTCTCTCGAGCAGATGGAACCTCGTTCAGCACTCCGATTATCGCCGGCACCATCGCACTGATTCGCGAACTGCATCCTACGCTGACGCCGACTGCCATTCTAGAGGCTCTGAAACGGACCGGGAATAACAGAGCAAATCCTGATTCTAGTAGGGGATGGGGCCGGCCCGACGGTACCGCAGCAGCAACGTTCGCGCGCGGCATGTCAGTGACGAGCCCAGCCGACAGCAATCTCACAACTATCACACCGTTGTTCTCTTGGCAGATTCCTGGTATTCCGGCGTTTGCCGAACCGATCACATATCGGCTTCGCGTAGCAGAAGACACGACATACGACACCGTGCTATTGGATACTACACTTGCCGAATCCGAAGTTCAAAGCCACTCTCCGCTCCCTCCGGGGCAGAGTTTCGTGTTCGAGATAGTTGCGGTGAGTGCTGACTCGGCAGTTCTAGTGTACAGACCGAGCGAAATGTTTCTCGTGCCCGAGTGGGTGACTCTCACAACATTGAGTGCGCCAGCCGGGACTACGATTCGCTTACGGCGACCTACTCTGCAATGGTCATCTCCCGACGTTGCTACTCCACCAGGGCCGTTCGTTTATGACATTGCGATTGTGCGGGTAGATAACGGGGTTGCGACGGTCGAGGCCTCCGATCTCACCGAGACCACCTTTGTTCCGCCGCTGGATCTGGACCTGAACACACCGTACAGATGGCGGGTGGTGGCACGACTGGAAACGGACAGCGTCGTCCTCGAGAGCGACGGATCATTTGTCATTGTCGACGAGTCTCTGCCAAC
>JBDHHK010000100.1:0-17365 GCA_039589395.1 Gemmatimonadota bacterium | reverse complement strand
TCATCTTCGAACGCCGCACCGCGCTCCCATAACAACTCCACGAACTTGCTCACCTCGTCCTGCTTGGCCGGGTCTTCGAACAAGTCGAGGGCGACGCGGTTAGGACATTGCATGAGGTTGTAGAGCATCGATGCTGTGATTGGGTGGGTCATCTGTGCCGCCTTTCCTCCACCGTCTTTTCCTCTCACACAACCGGGACACCTTCCTTCAGAAACATCTCCTCAATCAGCTTCATTCGTTCTTCCGAACTCGGCCGCGCCGGGAAGACGACGCCAGGGCATACGTGGCTGCCGTCGGTGAGTTGCGATTCAATGTAATCCCAGGCGGGATATACCGCGTGAGCGGAATGTGTTGCACGCCGCGCGGTTTCCGAGTAGGCGTAGTATGACGCCCATGCCGCCGATGCCGCCCCTCCCGTTGCTCCCGCCTCTCCCGCTCCTCCCGCCACTCCCGCTTCTCCTCCCACTTGCGCCCACGCCAAGGACCTGCGATCCTGCGTTAGACAACTCAACCCTGGCGAGGCATGCAGCACGAGCTAACCGTTCTCGTTGGATCAGCCGCTCTAATCGCGTCTGTTCATACTGTCATTGGTCCGGATCACTATTTGCCTTTCGTAGCACTGTCGAAGGCTCGGCAGTGGTCGCGAAGGAAGACGCTCTGGATCACGGCGGTGTGTGGTGCTGGGCACGTCGCCGGATCGGTTGTTTTGGGGCTGATCGGTATCGGAGCCGGCATCACCGTGAGGAGCTTGGAGCTATTCGAGTCACAACGTGGCGAGATAGCGGCTTGGCTGTTAGTTGGCTTCGGACTTTTGTACGGGGCTTGGGGGCTGAGGCAAGCAATCCGCAACAAACCGCATACACACGTGCACGCTCACGCGAACGGCACCTGTCACTCGCATACCCATTCCCACCACAAAGAACACGCTCACCCGCACGGCGAGGGCAGCAGAAACATCACGCCGTGGATTCTGTTTACGATCTTCGTGTTTGGCCCTTGTGAGCCATTGATCCCGCTCCTGATGTACCCCGCTGCTGCGTTGAACGCGGGAGCCGTCGTTCTGGTCGCCGGAGTATTTGCGCTAGTCACGATCGCCACCATGTTGGGTCTCGTTTACCTGTCCTGTTTAGGCATGAGCTTTGTGTCTACCGAGCGCATTGCTCGGTACGGACATGCACTCGCGGGCGCGACAGTCTTCCTCTGCGGCTTGGGGATACAACTGGGGCTCTGATGGGCAAGTAGCACCGGGCCGACGCGACGATTGGCTCTTCTCAGTGAAAGGGGTGAAGGATGCCGCTAAAGGCAGTCAAGATAGACGAGTGCTTCGACAGATTCTCCGACCTTTTTTCACCTAAGATCGTGGGCGAACTGAATGGCCAGCACGTCAAGTTGGCGAAGCTGGAGGGAGACAAAGTACCCTGGCACACCCACGACAACGAGGACGAGCTCTTCTGGGTCGTAGAAGGCACCCTGGACGTCCACGAAAAGGACAGCTCCGTGACTCTTCATGCAGGCGAGTTCTGTGTGGTACAGGCCGGCAGAGAACACAGAGTGGTTCCACACGGACCCGTGAAGCTCGTTCTGTGCCTAGATCCTTAAGGGGGCACGTCAAAGAAGGACTACCCACGGATTTTGCTGTTTGCCGCTGATAGACGCGGAAGTACGCGGACGAACGCCGCGTGGAGCTGTGTTTCCCAACCCAACCCAACAAAAGAATCCGCGTTTTTCAGCGTTCCTCCGCGGCAACCTAACGACGCCCAGTAGGCTAAACCGGGAGTTGTCTCGACAATCCAAAAGCCCTCTCGGGGAGAGTTCCCAGAGAGGGCTGTCGTTGTAATAGAGGCGTGTCGCTCTAGAACCCGCGTGCGTACCTCGTCCACAGGTCGTTGCCGAGTTCCCACCACTTTGTCATCGTGGCGTGTGCGAAGTCGTTGCTGTATTTGGTGATGTACTGCCTGAATTGGTCATACCGACCGTTGTTGTAGTATTCCATCGCGATGTTTTCGATTGACGGGAGCTCCGCAAACGCCCTGTCTTCGAATTCCATCGACGCACCCTCGATAATGTCTCTCACATCACCCCACTTGATCATTGCTAGGCGATTGGTTCTCCTGAACCACCACACCGCAGAATCTTCGCGGTAGCGGTGCTGGCCGCAGACCTGGAAGCTGTTGGGCAGCGATAGTGTGCCGGCGAAGATAGGCATCCGTGGGCTCTGGCCGGGGTTGTCAAACGAGAACCAAGCTAGGGTGCCGATCTCCGGTGGCAGCCAGCCGCGGTTCTGAATGATCTGCGAGTAAGAACACCTCGCTATTGCGATGGCCCGCTGCGGCTCGACGGTGCCGGGCTTCAGGGTGTTCAGCAGGTTCGCCATCTCGCCACCGATGCTCCAGTTGTTCACCATCGGGCTCTTGACCAAACCCACCTCTTCATCCGGGGCGGGCTCGCCGCGGCCACGCTGCGGCTGCACCATAAGGTTCTTCGTCATGTCGTACTCGGTGCCCTCGTAAGTCTCACGGTAGTACCGCATGACTTCCCGTACTGACACCTGCTCGTCTGGTTTGACGGAGAACGGAAGCTCGTCCTGGCCTCTGAGCAAATTCAGAGACGGAGCCATATTGCTCAGAATAAAGAACTCCCGTATCGAGAAAGGTGTCCTACCACTGTAGGCTTTCCAGAACTTGAACTCCTCGCCGCTATTTGGATCCCACCAGCCCATCTCTTCGGCGAGAGAGTGCACGTTTTCAGACGCCATGTAATAGTCGGGGTTGTCCAGGTCCAGCGTGGAAATCCGAGGGATATTTGCGGATACCCCAACGTGGTCGTCCGGAATCCGAACCGCCGCCCAGACTGCGCCAATCTCAAACGGGCCGGCCCCTTGAATCTCGAAGTGCCAGACTTCGGCGGCATCGGCGAAGGTGAGGCACTCACCCCAGTCGCCATATCCGTATTCAGCGACCAGCTCACCAATCAGACTAATCGCGTCTCTGGCGTTGGTGGTTCGTTCGAGTGCGATTGCCTGGAGGTTTTCGATCAGGAACAATCCTTCGGGGTTCCTGAGCTCGTCGCGGCCACCGATGGTCGTTTCCCCGATGGAGAGACCTTTCTCATTCATCGCCGGGTACGCCACGTTGAAAAAGGCAAATGTTGAGTCCGCCTGCGGGATTTCTCCCTTCAGGCGGAGGCCCCTCATGTCCCACGGTGTTTCGTTGTGCAATTTGCCCCAGTAGACAGGCCTAGTTGCCCCGGCACTGTGCTCCTCTGACGGGACGATGTCGAGCCAGGTGCGGTAGTTGCCATCGCATGTGTGGGCGGTGATTACCGAGCCGTCGGTCGTCGCCTCGCGGCCGACCATTATGCTGGTACACCCACCGGTGGGGCCGTCACTACACGTCACACACGTGTCTTCGGGCATCGCGTCCGGCACTTTGATCGACGTTTGTGCCGTTGCTGTCGCCAACCCCGTTGCCAACATCAATACTACCAGCAACAAGAGTTCAATCGTTGCTTTGCCGACGTGTCTTGTTCTCACGGTACTACTCCTTCTTGGGGTGCCTCGTTAAATGGTCACCGGTCAGAGACAGTGTGCCTATCACTTGAGTGTATGTGTTACTTGTCGTCGGCGGGTAGGAGGGCCCGGCCGACTACAGAACCAATCTCAAACCGTCTGCTTCAATCGCGCTCGTTGCATCAAGCAATATACCGTTTGCGTACTAATCAATCACGACTCTCCGGCCGCCAGGGTTCGTTGGGTTGTGTAGGTAATGGCCGACTCCGTTCGCAACGACCTCCGCATATCGCGGAACGCTTCTGCAAGCCAACGGCTTGTCGGGATTCAAGTCGGTCCAGCTTTCCATAGTCTGCAGGACCGCGGATGTGTGACGCCCGACTCGCTTTTCGATCGGCCACCCGTTCTCGTCGATCTCCTCGAAGAGTAGGCCATGCTCGCCGGCCTTGACGACAAACTCATCCTTGCCGGTTAGGAGTTGTTCGCGAGTAGTTCGGCCTCGCGTCGCATCCAAGAACGGCTCGGGTGCTTCGAAGAGCAGTGAGACGGCGTTTGAAAAATCGCCCACCTCGCGGTGCGACAAACCGTGCAGGCTTTTCGGGGAGTATTCCATCCCCATTCCGAACCCTTCCATGTCGGTGAGCATCATCGACACGAATGCCGCGAGATCCTCACCTCGATCGTGTGCGACGATCGTGCTGATCACGGGGTATTGAAGCTCTGCTTCGTGCAGGTCTATGTAGATGTCAACTTCTTCCTGCCTGATCAACTCCATGAATGCGAAGCAGGTGCGTTCGGTTAGGGTGCCGTTTGGGCGTCCGGGCCAACACCTATTGAGGTTGCGAATGTCCACGAAGGCCAAATTCTGCTTGCTCGGGTAGTGGATGTAAACCTCAGGGTCGGGCCATTGATCGAGCGGGTTGGACCAGCGGTCGCCCAACCTGAATTTGCGCTCACCCCAATCGGTTGGAATCGTGAAGTCGGGAGGATACGCACCACCAATCCGCGTGACCGTACTGGCGCTACGATTCGAGCTGAGCGCGATTATCAAGCGTCCACGTTCCATGACTGCGTTTTCTGCAAACAGCCACGCCGCCAACCGTCCGGCAGGTTCCTCCGGATGGGAACCGCCCATTATGAAGATGGTACCGCCCTCTTCTTCACCCTCGAGTATGTAGATGTTGCAGTCGTTCGCGGTGCCTTCGACGCCGTCGTAGTATTCGCTCAGTTTCTTGACCTCAGTAACACCTTCGCTGAGTACGACAGGTTCCTCGAGGCGGCGACTGCGGTAGAAGCTGGTGCCAGAAGAAACGAGCCAGACCAGGCCTATGGCAGCGAGAATCAGCTTACGCACATATGCGTTCGATTCTGTACTCATCTCGACTTCCTCACTTCAACCTCAAAAGCCGCAGGAGAAAGGGTATCAAGACCACGGCGTACAGTAGCTCCGTCTCCCAACGCCTAGTGCGAATCAGGTTGCGGATCAAAATGAAAACAATGAACGCAACAAGTAGATAGTAGATGATCGTCACAATTCCGCCGAGCAAAACCATTTATCTCCTCCTATAGCCCGGTCAGAAAGCCGAGTTCCTTGGAAAACACGACCATCAGGGTTCCGATAATCATGATGAGAACAGCGGGCACGGCGCACGCCTTTAGGAACTTGGCGTAGGAATCATCGTAGCCGACGACGCTTACAGTCAGACGTCCGATGATAGCGGTCGGAGGCAGCGCATCTCCGAGGGGCCAGATGACACTCATTCCCGCGAGAGCCACGATCGGATCGAGCCCCATGCTGTTGAACAGCAGCACGAGCGGCACGCCGATTACCGGTGCCGCGCCATACATCAGCACCGCTTCCGAGATCGGCATCAGCCAGAAGAGGCTAGCGAAAACCACCACCGCAGGGAGGGTCACAGCTGTCACGGCCAACAGGCCTCGAGCGCCGGTGAGTGTCATGATCTGAACCAGGATGCCCACGCAGGTGAGCGTGGCAATCAGCGGCAAGAGGCGCTCGATCGTCTCCTCTGAAATCTTCAGGATGTTGAGCTTGACCGGCGATAGGAGCAACGAAGCCGCGGCCGCAAACAGAAACATGAGCGGCAGTCCCAGAATCGGAGTGGAGTGCGGCCACTGTCTGCCCACGATCACGAGTAACCCAAACACAGCGAACGGAACCAATACACGCAGCCAGTTCATTTCTTCGGGGGGTTCGGGCAGCTCCTCGAGCGCTTTCTCGATATTGGTCTCTCCGCCTCGCCAACCCACTAAAAAGATCGTAAGCAGTGCCGCCACAACACATGGCACCAGAAGCGGCCAGAAGAACCCAACGTATGCCATGTTGACGCCAGCCGCCGTCATCATCGCCCACAAGCTCACAGGGGGTGCGGCGGCGCTGAGGCCGGCGATGACGAATACGATAACGGTGGTTCGCAGCTTCGAGATTCCCATGTAATACAGCACGACGGCAACCATGCCGCCGGTGATGAGTACCGTGACGCTACCTGCGCCGGTGAGAGCCCCGGGAAGTAGCAGCAGGATAGTCAGCAAGACGAGCAACAGTGCTCTGTTTCGGTGAAACTTCTTGAGAATACCCCTGACCACGAACGCCACGCCGCCCGATTCCTTCATGACGTTCATGAAGAGCGTCGCGGTGATAAAAATCAAGTTGATGTCCAGATAGGTTATTGCGCCTTCAGCGTAATGCCGAGCCGGTAGGCCGAAACCACCCGCGAGTCCGCCAGCCACTGCCGCGGCTAGCATGGCCAACTCGGTGGAAAGCTTGAACGCTTTGGTGATGATGTAGACGATCACCATCACGCCGAGCACGAGCCCGGCGGAAGCGAACATACTCAAGCTTGAATTCCCCTAGTTGCCGAAGATGGTGGGCAGCACATCGCTCAGGCTGGTCAACTTCTCGAACAGGACTATTGGGATTCCTGCGTCAGTCGCGATGTTGCTGAATCGACCGTCCTCGTTGCCCTCCTCCATCACGAGCAGCATGTCGGCGTTCGGGCAGACAGCATCGATGGAGAGCTCGTCGGTGTTGTCACCGGGAGCGGCGCCTTGGGCGCGGCGTTCCATGCCTTCGATGTGTGCGCCAATTATCTTCAACCCCAGGCTACGGGCTTGTGCTATCAGCCGATCAGCCCTGGCGAGTTCGTCCTCGATGGATATCCCTGCAGCACCCATGCCTTTTCCGCTAGCGCCCGTGACGATGATGATCGACCTGAAGGATCCCGCGTCTTCGTGGCCGGCCGCCATGTCTTCTACTGTGGCCAAGCTGTTGAACACAAAGTCATAGCCGAGTCGGTTCATGAAAACTCGGAAATAGACAGGGCCCGGGCTTTGGCCGATCGACGTGATCAAAACCGGAAGTTCTGCTGTGGTTTGCGCCGATATCGGTGTTATTGCTGCCGAAAACAGAGAAAGAGTCAGCGCTGCCGCAAGCGCGATCCTGTAAAGACTTTTCATGTGGCTCTCCTGCACATGAGAAACAGTGGGTCGGGGAGGACGCCGGGTATGATATCGGATGTGTACGGGGCGATCAACCTACGCGCCACTGCGGCTGTTGAGTGCTCCGCATGCTGGAGGGTCCCTTCGCTTGCCTACATGCGCGCCACCGGCGCGTTTCGCGCCGAGTTGGCGCTTACTGCGGCGCGCTCCGGGACCTCCAGCACGCTGCGCGCCGGGATCAACGGGCGTGTCCAGTGGCCGGGTTAGAATGTGCGTTCTGCTCCCGAGTGCGTGTGCCGACTATTAGATCGAAAATGAAGCGCAATAAGGACGGCGATAACGATTAGGTACGGAATTCCAATCAACCACAGAACCCTCGTATTGGGCGGGCGATCGGCGCGCAGCTCCATCTCTCCAGGTTCTCTCAGAGGGATCGGATCCCACGAGACTCCGTAGCGCGCTGCGAGTCCTCGGATGAACAACAGGTGAATCACCGGTACGTTTAGGGCCGCCATATCGAACAGCACTCCGCGTTCTTCGATGGGTGGTAGTGCGACATCGCGGTTGAGTCCCGGCTGGAGCTGAAGCGCGAGTGCGCTGGTGCCGAGGTTTGCATAGCTGCCTCCCGTGTTCACGAACGCAGCGACTCGGCCGTAAATCTCCATCCTCGTTGCGACATTAAAGCGTAGATCCGGATTAGAGATGAACCGAACGCCGCTTGCTGCGATCTGGGACAGCAGGTCAGCCTTCAGCTCGGCATCGAAACCATCCCCGACGTCTTCGTCACCGCCGAGCGAGATAGCGGCTGGTGGTGTCGTAAAAACTCCCGCCGTCAGCAAAACGGTGTACATGTCCAAGAGGTTGAATTCAGGGTCGGTTGCACCGTAGGTTGACGCTCCCAACGACAGAATGATTTTCGGGTGGACACCCATCGCCTCAGCCGCGGCAACGGTCGCGAAAAGCAGGGCAGGGAATGATGCCGAGCTTCCGACCGCTATCGTGTCCCCCGCGGTTACACCTGCATCGTTCAGCAGATGTACTAAAACGCTTGCCATCGCCGGGTCCGTGGTGGTGCGCTTGGCGTCGATGTGGCCCAGCGTGGTCATGAGCGGAGTGAGTTCCGGACCGATGAGACAGGTGCGGTTTGGGTCTGTCACCTCATCTATCTCGATACCAGTCGAGTCGCAGAAATCTCGGGCGGCGGCGGTCGCGCGCTGCATGAGCCGCGACGCCTCTAACATTTCGTCGCTGTAGGTAAGAGGTCTGTCGTCCGCCAGCAGTTGCAGTAGGATGTAGGCCCCTACACTCACCACGCCGGCAACGACGATCTCGACGCGTTTCCGCCTGTCGGCGTCCGGGATTCTTCTCCGGAGCAATGCCGTCCGTATCACAGTCCGAACATCCGACCGATGATATGGAGGGAGACGGTGACGGTGGCCAACGCCCCAAGCGTGACGGCGATGCCCTGGCGGTCGAAATGGCTCGCGATGAGACCCGGAATCACCCAGCCGATCACCCCGAATTCCAGTGAGATGGGGAAAAGCGATGGAAATACAGCAAGCCAGAGCAGCGCCCAAACCCCACCGATCAGGATCAGGAATACGAACCGTCTCCTTCCGAACAGAATCAGATAATGGGAGGTGAGCCTATACACGATCAGCGTCAGCACAGCCGCGATCAGTGTCCCAGCAATTCGCTCGGGTTGATTCAGAAACAGCACCAGATAGCTGGGCACGATCAAACCACCGGGATAGATCCCGGTGATGCCAGTGAACAACAGCGAGAGCAGCAGACCTAAAAAGGCAATCTCATAGCCCATAGGCCACTCCCTCCGTGCTCCAATACTCTGCCAGCAGGCTTCCGGTGCCAATGAAATTGCCGATACCAAACACGATGGTACCGTCGTCCACTTCGTCGGCGATCGAGTTCATGATGATTTGCGCGGGGCCACCCTCGAGTTTCCGCGCGAAGGAGAGCTTTCGTGCAACGATACTGGAGTGCCCACCCGTTACGTAAATCCGAGCGAACGGATTTGATGCACTTTCTCCGATCCACTCGAGCCAGTGAACAGTTCGATCCGCTCGGTCCGAGCGCAGGCACATCAAGCCCACCACATCCGATGATTCTGGCAGAGTCTCTTTCGCCTTAGACAGGACGCGCAGTGTCGAGGTCGGATCGTTGGCGGCAAATGCGTTGACGAGAATCAGCCGTTTCTCTGGATCGCCTGCTCGTAATTCTCGAATCGACATCGCTCCGACGTCACGTCTCACCGTCGCCAACCCGTCTCTCACGGTGTCGTCCGCGATCCCCAGGTGCTTTGCGACGCCACACACGAGGTCGACGTTTTCGGAGAATTCTGCACTGTCCAACTCGGTTACTCGGTGTCGGATCGATGCAGACAGACCATCTTCGACAACAACTAACTCACCGTCCACGAAATCGGCTGCCGATTCGACAACGAACGACTTGCTCGCGTCCGGTAGGACGACGGTGGCCGTACTCGGGATGTCGAGACACAATGTGGCGGTGACTTCTTTCTCGGTCGTTCCCTGCGCACCGATGTGGTCCGACCACGTGTTGGTAATCACCACTATGTCTGGCTTCAGGACTTGCTGAGATTCTACGAAGTGATTCTCAGGATGGATGCTCATGACCTCTGCGACGAGACAGTCTACTTCCTGTGTGGCCGCATGTCTGAGAAGAGTCTTTTGCTCGAGGATTGATGCTGGACCGCGTCGCCTGATCTCGGTTTCGTGGCCGTCGGGCCAAAGCATCTTTGGAGATGAACCGGTGGTTTTGGCGAGTACCTTTCGTCCGTCTGCCCTGAGAACCGAAGCTAGCATGCGTGTCACACTCGACTTGCCTCTTGTCCCCGTTACCGTTATCACCTGCGGGACTTGCTGTCTCCAACGGTCGATCCTCACCCGCTCATATAGCAGGTAGAGCACAAGGCCGGCCACAGACAGCAGCAGGACGGTCATTCGTCTCCTTTCGGGCCATAGCTGTAGATTCGAATCGCGGCCGTTGGCCATTTGACCGGGCAGTCGATCTGAAAGATAGGACGGCGAACAGACATTGGAGAACTCAAAACAGACAACCCATGACCGGCTCTAGCTCGACTCGCCCTACCGCGGGGGTGCAGACTCTCCTCGGCGATCCCAAGAAGGCGATCATCAAACTCTCCATTCCGATGGTAGTGGCCGTCTCGGCTCATACGATCTACAACGTTACGGACGCGATATGGGTTGCCGGGTTGGGGCCGGAGTCGCTTGCTGCGGTCGGCTTCATCTTCCCGTTCTTCTTTTTTGCCATGGCCATTGCTAGCGGTGTCGGTATAGGTGGGGGCGCGGCTATCTCTCGGAAGATCGGGGCAAGAGACAAAGACGGCGCTGACAGCATTGCGGTGCACACGATTGTGCTGATGCTGATTCACGTTGTGCTTCTGACATGGGCAATGCTCACCTTCGCAGAGCCAGCGCTCCGCCTGATGGGTGCAGGGAAAGCACTTGAGCTCGCCGTGAGTTACGCTCACATTCTGTTCGCAGGTATCGGCTTCGTCTTCTTCCAGCAGTCAGCGATCTCGATTCTTAGAAGTGAAGGCGATGTGAAGCGGGCGATGTATGCGATGGTTGGTGGTGCAGTCCTCAACATGGCACTCGACCCGATCTTCATCTACGCGCTCGGGTTAGGTGTCGCAGGTGCGGCTTGGGCCACGATCCTCTCGATGTTCCTCGTCTCGGCGTTGACCGGATATTGGTTGTTCATGGAGAGGAAGACCTACGTCTCGTTCCGGTTCAAGGGATTCAGGTTCCACGGGGCTCACGTATGGGATATCACTAGGGTTGGTTTCCCTGCGTCCGTATCGCAGATGTCGATGGCAATTATGGCTTTCGCGGTAACAACCATCGTTGCGACCGTGGGCGGGCCGGACGGGGTCGCGGTGTACACGACCGGATGGCGCATCATAGCCCTCGCTGCATTGCCAGTACTCGGTGTAGCGACCGCGGTTACATCGGTGTCTGGTGCGGCATATGGGGCGCGCGAATTCGAGAAGATAGAGATTGCGTACTCGTACGCTCTAAAGGTCTGCGTTGCAGTAGAAGGCGTATTTGCCTTGCTGATGGTCCTGTTCGCGAGCCAGATAACCTGGATCTTCACCTGGTCAAGTGACTCCGAACGAATAGTGAACGATCTCATCGTATGCCTTCGGATACTCTGGGTCCTTCTACCAGCTGCCGCATTCGGCATGCTTTCGGCAGCGATGTTTCAAGGGGTTGGTAAGGGCCTATACGCTTTGATGACGACTCTGCTCAGAACGCTCGTGCTGAACGTGCCTCTCGCATGGTTTTTTGGAATTCAACTAGATATGGGGCTGCGAGGTGTTTGGATCGGAATGGCGACCGCTGGGCTCATGACGGTTCCGATAGCGTTTGGGTGGGCGATGCTGCTTATCAAGATGTTGGAAAGAGGTGTTGGCAAGGAACGAGTGGCTGAACCGCTCTGATTGTCTTCCCGCACGACGTTACACTCCGCACCCAACATGGACGCTTTCACTCAGAGTGTTACATTACTAACACATAACCGCAGATTCTCTCCAAGGCTGCAACGCCGTCAGAGTTTATCCGCCAATTGGAACCATCCTACCAGTTAGGTAACAACAGCATCAATGACAACATCAGTGCTTTCGGCACCCACAACTGACTTTCCGAAACATCCACGCGGCCCGAACGCACGGGTGTTACTCAGTAGCGTATTCGGTCCGTACGCCCAAGATGACGAGTATGGAAGCAGGGCGATCAACCCAATGGAGCTATATCACAATCAGGTCACGCGTGTTCAAGGTGCCTTTTCCTTGCGCATGTTCCATAGATCCTGGGGTTTGATGCTGATCAAGGAGAACATCGAGGCTCCATGCACACTGCTCGATTTTCCAACGCTTGATCGTTTCGTCGAGGAGATCAGAACGAATCACTACGACGTGGTTGGAATTGGCGCCATCCAACCGAACGTGCTGAAGGTTCAGAAGATGTGCGAGCTGATTCGCGACTTTCTCCCCGAGGCTACGATCGTCGTTGGAGGACACGTCGCCAACATCCCCGATCTCAGTGAGCGCATTGATGCCGACCACATAGTCAAGGGTGAGGGAGTGCGGTGGATGCGGCAGTTCTTGGGTGAGGAAGCGGATCGACGCATTCGCCATCCCCATATCACGTCCGGATTTGGTGCTCGGACGATGGGGATCCGCCTTTCTGAAAAGCCGGGTTCGACGGCTGCGACCCTGATTCCCTCAGTTGGCTGTCCGATGGGGTGCAACTTCTGTGCGACCTCGGCAATGTTCGGCGGCAAGGGCAACTGCGTCCATTTCTTCGAGACCGGTGACGAACTTTTCGAGGTGATGTGCGAACTCGAAACGGCCATGAAGGTGCGGTCGTTCTTCGTAATGGATGAAAACTTCTTGCTGTACCGCGAGAGGGTTCTGCGGCTGCTGGAGCTGATGGAACAGCACAACAAGGCTTGGTCTTTCTACATCTTCAGCTCGGCGAATGCACTTCGCAAATACTCCATTGAACAGTTGGTAGCGCTTGGAATTTCGTGGGTTTGGATGGGGTTGGAAGGAGACGAAGCGAACTATTCGAAATTGAAGGGCACCGATACGCGAGAGCTGGTTCGTGAACTGCAGTCGCACGGCATCCGCGTGCTGGGCTCGACGATCATCGGGCTCGAGGATCACACGCCGCAGAATATCGAAGATGCAATACAGTATGCTGTGGAGCACGACGCAGACTTTCATCAGTTCATGCTGTACACACCTGTTGCGGGCACGCCGCTGTACGAGGAGCACGAGCTGCGTGACACGCTTTTGAGTTCTGATGAGGTGCCAGAGGCGGACACTCATGGCCAATACAGGTTTCGCCACATTCATCCCTACCTGAAGAAGGGTCAGGAGACGGCGGCGTTGATTAGGGCGTTTACGCGCGATTTCAAGGTGAACGGGCCGAGTATGGTAAGGATCGCTCGCACGATGTTGCAGGGATGGAAACGATACAAAAATCACACCGATCTCCGCATCCGAGAGCGATTTCGATGGGAGGCCCGGGAACTCCGCATTGGGTGGACAAGCGCGCTGTGGGCGGCAAGGAGATGGTTCCGCAAGGATCCGGCTCTGAGGAAGAAGATCTCGATGTTGTTGAAGGATTTTCGCAAGGAGTTCGGTCTGAGCGCTCGCCTGGCGGCGCCAGTGGGCGGTAGGCTAATGTGGATCAAGTTGCGGAGAGAAGCTCGCAGGCTGCGACGAGGCTGGTCCTACGAGCCGCCGACGTTTTGCGAAACCAATAAGCTTCAGCCTGCGCACGTTCACAGCAAGCGCGGGACTCCTAAGAAGGGGTAAGTAAAAGGGGACTTGCGCCGGCCTGTACGCGGAAGCATCATCGGAGTGATCCGAGCAGCGAGTGACGTACTCGATGCTGATTCCTCATTCCGGGTATAGGATAAATGGCCAGAAGCCTGAGTCGTCGCGGGTTCTTGGAAGGTGTTGCGGCTACGGTGCCAGTCGCTGCGTTAGCGCGCACGTCCGTTCTCCTTTCGGGCCTCCAAGCTTGTAGAATGCAGGAACCGCTATTCAAGATCTCCCTTGCGGAATGGTCCCTTCACCGCACCCTGAACGCAGGCGAGCTGGACAACCTCGATTTTCCCGCTCTAGCTCACAACGAGTTCGAGATCGACGCCGTCGAGTACGTGAACCAGTTCTTCAAGGACAAGGCCCGGGATACAGCCTATCTGTCCGACCTCAAAACGCGTGCGGATGATAACGGTGTGAAGAGCCTGCTCATCATGTGCGATGGAGAAGGTGCCTTGGGTGACCCCGATGATGCTGCCCGGACGTTTGCAGTCGAAAACCATCATAGGTGGGTCGAAGCAGCCCAGTTCTTGGGATGCCACTCCATTCGTGTCAACGCTCAATCCGATGGAACTCCGGATGAACAGCGAGACCTTGCAGTGGATGGACTGAGTAGGCTAACCGAATTCGCGGCCCCGTTCGGTATCAACGTGATAGTCGAAAATCATGGCGGCATTTCGTCAAACGGCGAGTGGCTGGCCAGTGTGATCAGTGCAGTGGGCCATTCCGGCTGCGGGACTCTGCCTGATTTTGGAAACTTCCGGATCGAGGAGGGAGTTTGGTACGATCGTTACCAGGGAATGACAGAGCTCATGCCCCACGCGAAAGCCGTGAGTGCGAAATCGAATGAGTTCGATCAGCACGGAAACGAGCGCAACACAGACTACGAGCGCGTTCTGAGAATAGTGCTCGACGCGGGCTATCGCGGTTATGTGGGTATTGAGTATGAAGGTTCGGAGCTGCCCGAAATGGAAGGAATACGTGCGACCAAAGCGCTGCTAGAGAGAACTCGCGCCGCACTGGAGCAGAATTACACGTAGAGGCCTGCCACCTTGTTACCGGCGCGGTCTCAGCTGTGTCTGATATATTGGTTTTCTTTTAGCACCAAACTGGGTATCAGCTAGCGCATGCAAGACGAATCCGAAATTGCACGCAAACTTGCTGCGCTCGAGGGCATGGGCCTCGAGCGGGTCGACGTTCCCGCCCCATCAATCGAATCAACGATTCTCGACGACAATACCCACAAGATCAGGTGCAGTCGGGCTGCCATGGCCACCCTGGTTTCGATTACAGCGATTGGGCGCTCCAAGGACCAGGTTGAGAACGCGCTGGCGCTCGCTTACGAAGAAATGGATAGACTGATCGGCTTGCTGAGTCGGTATGATGATGCCTCGGCGGTATGCTCGCTCAACGAACAAGGTCGCCTGACCGGCCTGCACCCGGAATTCTCTCGGCTCTTGTCGAGAGCATTGCAGTTCAACGAGCTAAGTGGTGGCGCCTTCGACATATCTGTGGAGCCTATAGTAGAGCTGTTTCGAAAACGACTCGCCTCTGAGAAACCCGTCGGACCTTCACGGGCCGAGATTGACGAGGTCTTGGAACTCGTCGGCTCCCAACATATCGAGCTGACGTCCGATGGAGTCGGATTCAAACGGTCGGGAATGTCGATCTCATTGAACGGGATCGCCAAAGGCTACATTGTTGACGCTATTGCAAGGATCTTGGAGCAGAACGGCATCGAAGACTACCTGATTGACGCGGGTGGTGATGTACGGTCCGCAGGCATTAAGGAAGAGGGAAAACAGTGGACTGTCGCGGTGCAGGATCCAGCCAAGAGCGAGTTCTATCCCGACTTCATCCACCTTGTGAATGCTTCAGTGGCAACAGCCGGAAGCTATGAGAAGAGCTTCGACAACTCGCAGAAATTTCACCACATCATCAATTCCGAGACAGGAATGTCGCCCCAGGTAAATCTCAGCGTATCGGTCGTCGCTCCGTCCGCGATGGTGGCCGACGCACTCGCCACGGGCGTGTTTGTAATGCAGCCGCACACGGGTGTCAGGTTTGTCGAGACACTCAAGGGCTGCGAATGTTTGATCGTAGACAGGTATGGTCGAATCTTGAAATCGACCGGGTGGAGAAGTGCTGTTCCCAACAGCGGAGAAAAGGCGGAGTCATGATGCAGACTACTTCGGGAATCGATAGTTCTGGATACAACAAGTGCCAGATCTGGGCACTAGTGACACTTCAGATACTCATAGGATGGCATTTCTTCTATGAGGGACTCGCGAAACTGCTCAATCCGTACTGGTCCTCGGCAAGCTACCTCGGTGAAGCGGAATGGTGGCTCGGCGGGTTCTTTCGCGACCTGGCCGCCAACCCTTCGGCCGTCTCCGTGATCGACTTCCTGAATATGTGGGGACTCACGCTCATCGGCATCGCACTCTTCTTGGGTCTGCTGACGCGTCCGGCATTGATCGCCGGTATGGTCCTCCTCCTTCTCTATTACATCGCCGCACCTCCCTTTCCGGCCTATTCTTATGCCATGCCGGCTGAGGGCAGTTACTTGGTAGTCAACAAAGTTCTGATCGAATTCATGGCCATGGGCGTACTGTTCGCATTCCCCACTCACAGGCTGTTCGGTCTGGACAGGCTGATACCGTGGAAGGGGAGTGCGGAGCGTAAAGCCGAGCCGGAGGGAGCCTTACAATGAGCGACGAAAACGTGAAGAACGATTCTGATCAGTCGGCACCGCTGAGTGAGACGGCAATAGGCCGTCGCGGGCTTCTCAAGACCCTCGTTTCGATTCCCGTACTCGGTGTCTTTGTCCTGAACTTCTTGAAGAAGAAGGCCGCCGATGATATGCGGAAACGCGAGATTCTGGCCGAGCTCGGTGTGTCCGAAGGTGGGCCCGCCGTGATCCCAGAGGCCATATCGCGGCCACCAGGTGACCGCGTGAGACTCGGTATCATAGGCAATGGCGGCGAAGGTGAAGCTCTCGTGCGCGAATCGGGTTTCGCTCATCCCGACTGGATTGAGAATGCTCGCGAGGCGAACCGAGAGAACCCGCGTAACAAAGCGCTCGAGACCTACCTCGGACAGGTGGATCTCAATGTCGAGCTGACGGCCGTATGCGACGTTTTCGACGTGCGTGCAGACAGGGGGATTGCAGCATCACAGGTAACGGACCGCCCCAGCGGGACTCCAATGCAGCAGACTGCCGCCCGCAGATACAGGCGTTACACCGAGATGCTCGAATCCGACGATGTGGACGCTGTTCTGATAGCCACTCCGGACCACTGGCACTCGCAGATGGTGGTCGACGCTGCTAGCGCTGGAAAGCACGTCTACTGTGAAAAGGCGATGACAAGGACAGAGGCGGAAGCTCACGCCCTGTATGACGCAGTTAAGGCCTCCGACATCGTTTTCCAGCTGGGCCATCAGAACCGACAATCGGAAAGCCACATGAAGGCGAAGGAAATCATCGCTGCCGACATCTTGGGCGCGATCACCCTTGTCGAAACCACTACCAACCGCAACGATCCGTGGGGCGCCTGGGTGTGGGAGATCCACGAGGACGGAAACCCGAATACGATCGACTGGGAGCAGTTCGAGGGACCGGCACCCAACAAGGTGCCGTTCACAAGGTGCCGTTCAGTCTAGAGCGATTCTTCCGCTGGCGGTGTTGGTGGGACTACGGTACTGGTCTGTCGGGAGATTTGCTGTCACACGAGTATGACGGAGTCAATCAGATCCTGGGCGCTGGCATTCCTCATTCGGCTGTGGCTTCAGGAGGCATATACTTCTTCAAGGACGGCCGAGATGTCCCCGACGTATTTCAGGCCGTGTACGAGTATCCCGATCGGGATCTCACTTTTGTGTATAGCTCAACGCTCGCAAACGGCCGCAACCGCGGCATGGTTTTCATGGGACACGATGCGTCAATGCAGGTGAGTGGTTCGTTGTCCGTGACGGCCGATCGAAGCTCAACCCGGTACGAGCAG
>JBDHHK010000099.1:0-15521 GCA_039589395.1 Gemmatimonadota bacterium | reverse complement strand
CGGAGTAGTCTCAAAACGCATGTCGAAGATCCCAGGGGCCCCTCCGTACAGCATGGGAGTGCCTGGGTTCGCAAGTTGGCTAATCGTTATGCCGCTGAGCGTCTCGGCGGTGTGCTGGATTACCGACCCCACGATGGTGACCGGGGCCATGAACCCGGGCAGTGGCATGGAAATGTACTCCACCGGAATGGAGTGTCGGGCACAATCCAGGAGGTTCTGGCTGGCGGCCGCGGTCCATTTGAGTGGGGCGGTAGGACAGACGGAAATCACCGTCAGCGGTTTCTGCTTCAACTCCTCCGCGTTTCCCCGAACGATGAGCTGCAGGTCGCTAATGACGTCGAAATTCTTAGTGAAGGCGCCAGTGACGACCGGCTTCTCGCAGGAGAGCAGGCTCAAGAAGAGCCTGTAGCTGTCTGAAATTGGCTCTGCCACATCGCCGGGCACGAACGCGGTGCTTTGCGCGGCAATGTGTTTCAGCCCCCCGACGAGCTTTGCGTATCTGATGTAATCCGCGGTGACAGGCCTACGTGCCTCGCCCGTCGATTGGTCCAGAACATTGATTGCTGCCGAGCCAGGTGTGTAATGGACGTTTTTACCCGAAAAATCGTGGGTCTGGTTGCCTAGAACATCGTAGAGTCGGAATGAGGACGGAGAAGTCTTCAACGCTTTATCGATGAGTTCGTCCGTGAACTTTGCGTGCTCCGCGGCCATGTCTACTTCGGCCCCATGGTCGCCAAGGATAGTCAAGACCTCAGGATTATGGATTGTCACACCCAGTGTACGCAGTAGCTCCCGCGCCTCATCCAGGATGCGGGTGATCAACTGTTCATCCAGGAAGCGGATGGAAGGTCTCATTCGCGAAATCCTCAGGTCAATGATGGTTGGCCGATGAAAATCCTCATTTCTGACCGGCCTGTCTGTATCCAAGTCGTTCCGAGATGCGGGAAGCAGCATCCAAAACAATCCCTGCCAGTGCAGGGATCCGGTCCACGGTAACCCGTTCGGACGATCCGCCAACACTGATCGCCGCGGTCGCTTTCCCTTCCCGGTCCCGCACCGGTGCCGCCACCGAGATATAACCGTACTCCAATTCTTCGATGTTGGTCGCGTACCCCTTTTCGGTTACCTCGGAGAGGGTCGCTTTCCATGTGTCCCATGAGACTATGGTGTTTTCAGTAATTGGTGCGAGGCCCTCGGTCGTTTCAGGAAGGCCCATCTCAGCGTACGCCAGCAGGACCTTCCCCGTTGCGGTTGCGTGTGCAGGCCATCTGGTTCCCAATTCAGTGCCGAGTACCAGGAGTCCTCGACCACGCACTTCATCTAGGATCAAAACTTCCGCATTGGCCAAAATTTCCAACGTCGCGTCCTCGCCCGTGGCAGTGGCCAGAGCCTGCAGTTCCGGGCGGGCCGCGGCTCGTACGTCAACGGCTTTGAGGGCTCTGGCACCGAGCACGATCATCTCGGACCCGAGTTGGAACTCCCCGGACTCAGGGGACCGATAAACGAAATTCTCCCGCTCGAGCACGGCCAGCATTCTGTGGGCGGTGGCCTTGTTGAGGCCGGCGGCAGCCGAGATCTCTGTCAGGGTTAGTCTCGGACGCTCTTCAGAAAAAGCACCGAGAATGGAAAGGACGCGTTGAACCGCCTGCGTACCGGGAATTGCCGGCGGTTCGTCGGTTTTGAAACTAGCTTCCATCATGTGAAACACTGTACTATGTTGCCAGGCGTAGAACAAGGGTTCATCAAATGGAGGTAAACCTTGGAAACCGCTCTCAGTTCAGAGACGAAAGAGGTTGTTATCGGTCCGGATCGTCCCGTGCGTATCATCGGCGAACGAATCAACCCAACCGGAAGAAAAGCTCTCGCCGCAGAGATGGCTGAGGGGAACCTTGAGAGAGTCAGCAAAGATGCCCTGGCGCAGGTCGCCGCAGGCGCTGCCCTCTTGGATGTGAACGCTGGAGTCCCAATGGTGGACGAACCGGCACTTCTGGCTGAGGTCGTGCAACTGGTGCAATCTCTGACAGACGTTCCGCTATCCATCGATTCGAGTGTCTCCGACGCTCTCGCCCGGGGGCTGGAGAGCTACCGAGGGAAAGCCCTGGTGAATTCGGTGACCGGTGAAGAAGAACGGATGGAAGCGGTGTTCCCGCTGATAAAGAAGTTTGGTGCAGCGGTGATCGGCCTGACGATGAACGATGACGGAATCCCCGATTCGGCTGAAAAGCGGCTCGAAGTGGCCAAGAGCATTCTGCAGAGAGCCCAGGATCACGGCGTCTCGGTTGAGGATGTGGTTATCGATCCTCTGGTCTTACCGGTGGGTGCCACACCGAATTCTGGCAGAATCGCTCTCGATACAATTCGAATGGTTCGAAGTGAGTTGGGCGTGAACATGGTTTGCGGTGCCAGCAATGTGTCATTTGGTCTGCCGAACCGACCGCGGATCAACTCTGCGTTCCTGTCCATGACAGTGGGCGCTGGGATTACGTCCGTGATTGCGAACCCGTTGGACAAGGAGAGCCTGACAGGAGTTCTCGCGGGAGATCTCCTTGTCGGGAATGACGAGCATTGCATGAACTGGCTCACCAATCACCGGAAGGCGGAGTCCGGAGCCTAACGATGTCCCTGTTCTCTCCACCTCGTTACCAGGCCCCGTTTCGGCCCTGCCGTCGCAAGGAGGATGGGCTGACCACGCGTGCTCTGACATCCATCGAGAGGTTCATCAAAGGGGCACTTTTCGGATGCAGGATGTGCGGTAACTGCATACTTGGGCAGACGGCGTTCATCTGTCCTTTGACCTGTCCCAAAGGGCTCCGCAACGGGTTATGTGGTGGTTCGTCTCCGGAATCTTGCGAGGTGGATCCTTCCAGGCCGTGCACGTGGCATCGGATTTACGAGCGCGCCGAAAAACTCGGACGCCTCGACCGCCTGCTAGAGATCAACGCGCCACTCGACGGTAGTCGGGTGGGACGTGAAACCTGGCTCGACCTACTTCGGTATCGGAAATCGAGGGGAGAGGGCCCATGGATTCTCGACGCGCTACTAAATCGAGAGCGGTTTCGACAAGCCTGGGATTCACTGTTCTTGGAGGTTCGCCAACCGGAGTGGTGGCAAGGTGATGGTAAGTATCATCCGCCCGCATACGAAAAACCGGTATCGACACTCGAAGAGAAATTGCGAGAAGGGGGCTTCGTCGTTACCGGGGAGATAGCACCTCCCCTGGGGCCTTCTCCAGCAGTGATTGAGAAAAAGGTCGGCTGGCTCCGGGAGAGCGTGGTTGCCGCCAACTTCACAGACAATGCCTCGGCGTCGGCGCGCATGAGTAGTCTAGCCTCGAGCAAGATTTGCCTGGAAGCCGGATTCGAACCAGTGATGCAGCTTCAGGTGAGAGATCGGAGCCGGGTCGCTCTGGAGTCCGACGCAATTGGCGCCGCCGGGTTGGGTATCCGTAACATCCTTTGCCTCAGCGGCGATCACCAGAGGTCCGGACCCGGACCCGTTGCGAAGCCAGATCAATTCGATATGGATGCAATCCAGCTTCTGTGGATGTTGCGCAGAATGCGAGATGAGGGACGGTACCTGGACGGGCGAGCGATCAAGCCTCCTCCGCGCTTCTTCCTTGGGGCCGCTGCTTCTCCGTTTGGGGCGAAATCCAAATTTGAAGCGATCCGTGCGGAAAAGAAGATCAATGCCGGGGCCCAGTTCATACAGACTCAGCCGGTGTTCGATCACGATCGGTTCCTCGAGTGGCTCGAGGCGCTGGACAAGCGGGATCTTCTTGGGAAGGTCTGCATACTCCCGGGGCTGATCCCACTCAAAAGTGCTCGTGCTGCCCAGTTCATGGCGGCAGACGTAGCAGGAGTGAGTATCCCGGAAGCCTATGTGCAACGGATGACCGAGGCTAGTGACAAGGAAGCTCAGGAAGAGACGGGTGTGGAGATCGCGCTCGAGCTATTGGAAAAACTCAAGACTACCCAAGGCATCAATGGGGTCCACATAATGGCGGTTCACTGGGAGGCCATTATTCCCAGGCTGGTGGAGGAGGCCGGCTTGGCCGACTGACAGGGTTAGTCGGCAGTACCACCTTTCAGTAGATCGGACCCGTGGTGGCGCTTGAATTGGGTGGATGAGTACTTGGCCAGCTTCCATTCAGGTACTTGGCAGGCGGGGCAGGCTTCAGCGAACCACTTGTTCCTCAACCACCGGGCGGCCCTGCTGTTACGTGAGTTGTTGACCGTGAACGTCTTGTTGCAGTGGGTGGTGATCAATGCCGTGTCGCCCGTTTTCTCGAATGTTTGGATTCCGTGGAGAAGTCCAGTGCGGGAAGGCCACAACTTTATCTTGTCGATGAGCCTGAAGAGTTCCACTCTCTTTCTGTAGTACCGCTTTTTCGCCGCCTTGTTTTTTTCGCTCATTGTTCAGCTGCCTTTTTGGTCCCTGCGCCCTTGGGGAAGCTTGCGGCTGCTTGCACGGCCATGGTCGCTGTTCCGATCTCCAAAGCGTCATGGATTAACCGGTTCCGGTGTTTCTCCATCGCATCGGGGGTGAGCGCGCAGGGCATGCCTGGTGCGGCTACGATGGTCCGCTGAGTAAGGTGTTCCCGCTCGATGAAACTCCCCGTGTTCGAGGCGTCAAAAATGGTCTCGTAACGCGCGATGGCATTTTGCGGTGTGTCCTCCATCCGCACGCTGTCCGACGCGAATTGTTCGAGTTCCCTGAACGCCGCAATGGCGCGGTCTTGCTGAATATCGCAGAGGGCAACGTTGGCGCCGAGGTCTATGAGGGCCTTCGCCGCGGCCACCCCCACGGAGCCGCAGCCCAGTACCAGAACCGGTTCTCCAGCCAACCCGCCCTTCATCAGCTCGAGAGCGGCTACAAAACCCAAAGCGGTCGCTCGCGAGTTGTCCACCACCAGTTTTCTCTCGGGCGCGATCGCGACAAATCTATCGTCGTCGGCGAGTAGGAGGGTATCTGCCCCATTCTCGATTCCGCACGCGATTCCGGCCACGTCGTTCTCTTCGGTCACGAAAGTATCGAAGCCGATAAACGAGACAATCGCTGCGACCGCGTCGCAGAAACCGTCGATCACGCCGAGCCCGCTACTGATGGGCACCGCTGCCATGCGTATGCGGTCCTGAATATCTACGATCTTGTGCTCCTCGACGCCCGCTGCTGCACATGCGATCTGCTTGAGGGAGGCGCTCGTAACACGTTTCAAGTGGGCATCGTACTCGTCGAGGTGCCGAGCGATATGGTCGATGTCGCCTTTCTCGAGACGAGTCATCACGCTTGCCCGAACAGTGCAGGTGGGTAGTCGTCGCGGTAGCTAGAGATGTCGAACCGGCTACGAATGTCTGCAATAACGCTTTCCCTTCGCTGCCGAGCATCGGTGAGATCTGCTCCTGTAATTATGAGGGTAGCTACCCAATCGTGCTTGCCCGGCGCGTAGCTTGTGAGCGTCTCGTCGGCGCCGCAAAAGTCCTTCCCGAGACGGAGGGGTCCGTCTTCGGTCATGATGTGCTCACCGCAAACGGAGAGTTGCCCGTCGTGGACGCGAATGTGTTCGAGAACCGATCCTTGCGGTTGTCGGTTCGGAGTCGACTCGGTATCTCCCTCGGTCAGGCCGGTGAAGATCGCTGCCAGACGCTCGACCATGTTGATGCCTGTGGAATGGTACACTGCGATCGGAGTTTGGCTTGGAAACCTCGCGTCTATCTCAAGGACGAGGAGGCGACCGTCGTGGAGTACGGCTTCCACGTCCATGATCCCCGTGAGATTGACTGCTTCTGCGAGAGTCGTAGCGAATCCTTCGAACAAGATTGACAGATCGGAAGAGAGCGAAGCAGGGGCCAATACCCTCTTGCAGTCATAGTCGCTGTCCATCTCGAGATCGGTGACCTGGAGCGGAGTGTGGTGTCCCGGACGTCCCACAACTTCGATGGAATAGGAAGGTCCGGTCACGTACTCCTGGATCACGCGACCCAGTGGTGGAAGAACGTCAAACCGCTCCTCCAGGGCTCCCATGTTCTGGAACACCTCAACATCCTTGCTGCCGCTTTCTCCGTCCGGTTTCGCTAGTACGGGAAACGTGCAGTTCGGCCACGGTGCGGGAGCGAAGATGCCGAGTCTATGGAAGAGTGCGTCAGACGTGCTTTTCGAGGACGAGATGGCGTAGGCAGCTGGATCGAATGCCAGGGGCGTCCCGCTGGCGTTGCAAAAGTCGACGAGGCTCTCGAGGGCGCCGATGTTTTCCGTGGCCGGGAGAACCAGATCCACCCCGCTAACAGCTTTGGTCAGAGCCTCACTGTCTGTTAGATCGATAGAAACGTATCTATCGCATAGACCGGTCGCGGGTGCACCGTGGTTTCTGTCCAAGAGAATCGTCTCGTAACCGGCCGTTTTGGCCAGGTACGTCACCTCCAGGCCCTGGAGGGCGCCTCCCGCGATCGCAACTAACATCCGGTAACGGCCTCCGTTTTTTCAATCCTCGTAGCGTCCCACTTCCAAGATCGATGCCCGGCTAGTTTCATTCTTCACTGAATCCATCTTGGTGTTCGAAGTCGTCTAGATGTTGAGGTTAATGCCGTCGAGGTACGCCAGACTTCTGCCCATCCTTCCAATACTGTTGCCACCTCTCACCGTCATCAGGAGCCGCTCGAGTCCAAACCCGATACCGACCCAGGTATCGGTGATTCGCCACGCATGATCGAGGGGGTGGGGACCAATCGCGCCAGACCCCAGCTCGAGTCCGTGCCGGCTTACCACGTCCATAGTTTCTCCGTACACGGTCGATTCTGCTTTGTCGAGTCGATATTCGTCGATCCCCGCGGTCTGGGTTACGAGATCAGCCATCTCACGGATCCGCCGGCCTCGGTCTTCGTCCGGGAGACCGAACTCGCAGAGGTTGAGCATCGTGAATTCGTTGGAGTGTCGCGCTCCCTGAGACTCTTTCCGGAAACAAGAGCCAATCTCGAAAATGCCCACCGGTTTTTCCCAGAGTCGCAACAGGTCTTTGATCACATAATAGAGATGCGGCGCGAGCATGGGCCTGAGGCAACGATCTCTGTCCAGCCAGAAGACCTGGCTGAATAGATCGTGGGTTTCAGTAACTCCCATCTTGGCCAAGAGTCCTCGTGACAAGATGGTGGGCGTGACTACCTGCACGAAACCGGATCGTACGAGGGCGTCCACGAGCCTGGTCTCCAGACGACATAGCTCCGGTCGGCCGTGGACCGACCTCATCTCTTCGAGGTCACTCCTTCGCTGCTTAACGAGGGCTCCCTCGAGTGTTTGAAATGCGCGGTCTCGTTGTTCCTGATCCTCGAATCGCTCGGACAGTTGGGTCAAATCGGCATCGAGCGCTTTGAGTCTGTTCGTTTGTGTTTCCGACCAGGTTATCACTATCGGGTATCCGTCAGCACACTGGTTGCCTTCTCTCGACTTGCGCTGCCAAGGCGGCAGGGGAGGAGGAGATGGTGGGGAGCCCCGGAGTCACACCGAGCTATGTGGGTTTAGAGCCCACACGATCATGTAGCGATCCACTCCCCACGACAAAAAATCCTTCCGGTGGAAGTCTCGGCCTGTTCTCGAATTCTAGATCCCACTGCAGGGACCAAGTTGATCCTCCAGAATCGGTGCGTCAAGGGATTTTGCTCTAACGGATTCTTGACTTTACACATCCCCCCCGATAGTAGTGGAAGGTTCCCTCATATTGTCGCGGATACGGCGTCACATCGGGTGGTGGGTGAGCTGCAACGGAGCACAACGGTGCCGCGAACAGGAGTTTGGTGAATGAGAAACGACGAGGTTTTGACGAGAATGGGAGACGGTGAGAGAATCACCATGCCCACCTCCGAACTCAAGGAGGAGATTCTGGCCGGCACCGAGGATGCTGCGGAGAAGGGACGTATCCCGCAGCTGACAGCCGACGAGCTCGACAAGTTGTACGAGATCTTGGCGGACCCTTCACGAATGGTCAGCGTGGAGCCGGGCGAGGAAGTCATCGTCACCGACGACGGTGGTACCATGACCTTCTACTCCGGTCAGGACGGCGGTGGTGTGGGTGTACCGATGAGTAGGCTTCAGGCGATCTTGACTTACGAGAGAGCGTGTGGCGCGGACACAACTTCCATGGGTCACAGCGACTACAGCTATAAACCAGTCAAACCGATCATCAACTTCGAGACAAACGAGTACTATACCGCGTCTTTGATGACGACGGCCCCGTTCTTTTACGGAGCTCAGCCGAACCTGGGCCTGTACTACCAGCCCGACGGTCCCTGTGTAAATCCCGCGGAACTCCTTGCGGAAGGGGATATCGAGGGCGCCAAGAAAACGCAGGAAGAAGCGGCTGAACACCTTCGGCGCGATCTGGGATTCGTGGTGCGAAAGCTCGACGCCGTTGGATGTGAGGGGATCAACTTTGACACTTCGGGGTCCGCCGGGGATGCCGACTACATGGCGGCTCTGCAAGCGGTGCGAGACCTGAAGAAGGATCTCCCCCACATGCCCGTAATCCTCGGCGCTTCGGGAGAATTCGTGCTCGGCATGCATGGGTCCGTCGAGTTTGACGGCAAGCGCCTGGCCGGTTTGTACCCTCACGAGCAGGTCAAGGTAGCCGAATCCGCCGGCGCCGATATCGTTGGCGTTGCGGTGAACACCAATACCAACAAGTCGGTTGCATGGAACCTCGCTCGCTCGGCTACCTTCGTGAAAGCCGCAACCGAGGCATCCGAAATTCCCGTGCACGTGAACGTGGGTATGGGAGTGGCGGGAGTTCCCATGATGGAGCAGCCTCCAATCGACAGCGTGTCCAGGGTGTCAAAAACACTCGTTCAGCTCGGGAAAGCCGACGGCTTGTAGGTAGGCGTTGGCGACCCTCTGGGTATGCACCTTTCGCATATCATGACTTCAGGAATGGGTGGTCTGAGGACTGCTGGAGACCTGGTGGCCTGGATGCAGATGACTCGAAGAATGAAGATCAATGATGCGAAAGAATACGTGGCCGGTAGGCTTGGGATCGAGATCATCGACCTGACCAATGAGGAAGTGATGCGCCAGCTCAGGGAGGACCTGGGCCTTGGACTCGTAACCTCGGTGTCGGGAAGTCCCAAGGGGATCCGAGCCAAGATGAAGATTGCGGAGCTGCTAGATATTCGGATCAATTCGGTAGAACTCTTCAAGTCCCAGATCGGATATGCAGATCATGTCAGCTGAAGTTTTTGAGAGCGCTATAGATGTCATCGTCAAGGGGAACGCGGAGGACGCCCTGGAGGTTGCGGAGAGAGGACTGGGTGAGGGAATCGACCCAATCGAGCTGATCAATAACGGGTTTATTCCAGGCATCAAAAAGGTTGGGGACTTGTTCGGCTCTGGCAGGCTCTTTCTACCCGAGCTCATACTTTCGGCCACCGCCATGGAGCGGGTGACCGAGTTGATCAATAAGCACATTCCCAGCGGTCAGGAACAGACGCAGGGCCGCGTGGTCATCGGGACGGTAGAAGGGGACGTACACGATATCGGCAAAACAATAGTTGTCTCCCTCCTCAAGGCCAACGGGTTTGAGGTACTGGATCTCGGTCGGGACGTGGCAATGTCGGCGTTCATCGAAGAGGCGGACAAGTTCAACGCAAACATCATCGGCACGAGTGCGTTGCTCACAACCACCATGCCGGCTCAGAAGCAGTTGGAAGAGGAACTGAAGAAGGCAGACCTTAAGGACCGATTCAGAACCATGGTAGGCGGAGCGCCTGTGACGCAACGCTGGGCCAAGAGAATTGGAGCAGATGCCTTCGCGGAAGATGCGGGCGAAGCCGTTAACCAGGCCAAAGGGCTTCTCGGTATCGCCTAGAGCTAGCTTCTCCGCACTGAATGTGTTGGCCCGACGGCCGACGAAAGGAGATGCCGTGTCGAATCGTTCGAAGGTCTGGGTGGCACCGGTTACTGTGGCTCTACTCACTCTCACGGTGGCAGGATGCGCCCAGGAGGTCGAAGCTCCATCTGTAGAAGACGCGGTCGACCGCGTTTCTCAAACGCACTACCAGACGTACCAGTTGGCAATCGAGAACATGGGGCTCGGGCTGTACGGTGGGGCTAACTACGACATGGGCTATCGCAACCGCGACAGTTTTGAAGGCCTCGGCTCCCCCGGCAATCAGGAAGCCCGTCTATACCTCCAGGACACGTTCAGGGAAATGGGCCTGAACGTCTCGGTGCAAGGAGACTACCTGAACGTGGTCGGTGAGCTAACCGGCACGACGACTCCTGAGAACATCTACATCGTCGGCGCCCATTACGACCACCTCGGCGGCGACGGGCCCGAGGAAGACGACCGGCCGGGCGGCGATGACAACGCATCGGGTACGGCAGGTGTGCTCGAGGCCGCCCGCGTCTTGAGCCAGTACCAGTTCGAGTCGACCATCCGTTTCATTGGCTTCAACTTCGAAGAGGACGGACTCGCAGGCAGCAAGGACTATGTTGAAAATCATGTAATCCCGGCCGCCGAGAACCTCCTGGGCGTGATCAACATGGACATGATCCTGCGACCGGGCTCGGACGTCGAACCAGGCAACCTCATCGACGCCGAGTTGGAGGCCCAGTCTAAACACCCGGCATCAGTGGCATGGGCCCAGGCCTTCCAACGAGCGGCAGCGGACTACGTCCCTTCCCTCATCGTCAACGACACCATCATCGAAACCGAGTCCGGGAGCGACAACGACTCGTTCCTAAACGAGGGGTATCCGGCGTTTCTGGTCATCGAGAACTCGCTGCCCGATTTCTGGGATGCAAACAGCTATTACCACACATTCGAGGACGCCTCGGACCGACTCGCAAACGACGCGGGCAGCCCAACAGGGGTGACCTACGATTATGCGTTTGCGACGAACGTTACTAGGGCAGCCGTTGCGTTACTGGCAAGAGAAGCAGTGTTGGTTTCGGGACCGGCACAACCCTAGTTCAGGTTGGTGACCCCTCGAAGGTTTTCTAAGGAGTCAGGCGATGAGCAAGCTAGCCGTAGTTTCTGATGAAGCAGTCCAGAAGATCGTGACCCGCCAACTTGCTTTCGATGCCGTTAAGGAAGCGTTCGAGGCCGTTGCAACAAATCGCGCGCAGGTGTTTGACGTCGCCATCGGTACCGGCCTGCACGATGGTGAAGCGTTTGCTATCAAATCCGGTATCGATCACGACAACGAACTAGTGGGCCTCAAGTGCGGCACATACTGGGCCGGCAACTTCGAAAAGGGTATACCTGCCCATGGATCAACGATCTTGCTGCTCGACCCCGAGACCGGATTTCCGCAGGCACTGGTGAGTGCCCACTACTCAAATGGATTTAGGACAGCTGCTGCGAATGCGATTGCAGTTTCCTACTTGGCTCGTTCGGATGCGGCGGTGTTGGGCGTGATCGGCGCCGGCCACCAGGCCGAGCAGGAGATTCGGGCGGTGGCCGAGGTTCGTGGGCTTTCTTTGATCAAGATCTCCACTCGATCCGAGACGCGAGCAAACTGGATAGCAGATCGTCTGAAAGACGTGGACATCGAAATCCAATTCACGAGCGCGGAAGATGCCGTCCGTGACTCGGATATCGTCACCACAGTAACGCCATCGGAGTCACCGCTTGTCCCGGACGAATGGGTCGACGAAGGAACTCATATCTCGGCGATGGGCGCCGATGACAAAGGCAAGTGCGAACTCGATACCGCTATTCTGAATCGCGCGAGCCTGTTTGCGGACTACCCAAAACAGTCCGTCGTAATCGGTGAGTTCCAGCACGCCTTTCATGATGGACAAATTGGGTCGGTAGAAGAAATCAAAGCGTTGGGGTCCGTCACGTTCGGAGAAACACCCGGCAGAGTATCCGATGCCGAAATAACGGTCTTCGATAGCTCCGGTATCGCCATACAAGATTTGGCTGTGGCGGGCGCGATCCTCAAAGCAGCTCAGCAAATGGATCAAGTCCAATACATCGATTTCTGAGGAACGTCTCGATGATCACCTTTGGAGACTATCGTGTAGCCGACCCGGACGCACTGGAAACTCCGGCCATGCTGCTCTTCCAGGACATGATGCACCATAATATTCGCAGTGTCTGCGAGCTGGTTGGCGGAGGCCAGAACCTGTTGGTCCACGTCAAGACGCACAAGTCAGAGGCGGTCGCACGGAAACAGGTTGCGGC
Source organism: Gemmatimonadota bacterium (assembly GCA_039589395.1). GTDB lineage: Bacteria > Gemmatimonadota > Gemmatimonadetes > Gemmatimonadales > GWC2-71-9 > JBDGYW01. The sequence goes on along the minus strand of JBDHHK010000099.1, from coordinate 3,349 downwards.
CGGAGTTGAAGGGTTCAAGTGCGCCACGCTGAAGGAACTGGAGATGGTGCTTCAGGTCGGTGCACGCAAGGCGATTCTCTCGTTTCCGCAGGGCCAGGAGCGCAAGATAGAAAGGCTATGCGACCTGTCCACGTCTTACCCAGACGCCTGGATCGCCACCATCGTGAGTAAACCGTACCACGTAGAGATATTGGCGAGCGTGGCTGCCCGCCGACGGCAGTCGTTGAGTGCGATGCTGGATCTGGATGCCGGTTTGCACCGTACGGGAATCGAAATCGGAACGGAAGCCGAGAGTCTATACCGAGAGATTGACGCGAACGAGTTCCTCGAAGCTGCGGGTTTTCACTGGTATGACGGGCAAGACGAGTTTTTCGACCCAATTGAACGGGCGGCGGCGGCGCAGCGGCACGTGGAGGCTCTGCAACGATTTCGACGTCAAATCGAGTCGGCGGGGATGCCGGTTCCGTATGTGGTTGGAGGTGGTAGTTTCTCGTTCGCTTATTATGCGCGCACGGAAGGCATGCACGGGTCCCCGGGGACATTCATTTACTGGGACTGGGGCTACAGCACGGTGATGCCCGACAGGCCGTTTCGATGGGCCGCGCTGATCCTGACCCAGGTGGTGGACTCGTGTCAGGATGAAGGTACGGTCACGACGGAACTGGGATCAAAAGCGGTCAGTGCAGATCTTCCGCTCGAGGAAAGGACCTGCTTGATTGGCCGGGATAATGCGCGGTTCGTACACCAGAGTGAAGAGCACGGAGTTTTCTTCATGCCTGGTGAACTGCCTCGTGTGGGCGAGTATTTGTTGGCCGTGCCAGGTCACATCTGCCCCACGACTATCCTTCACCCTGGTGTCCACGTGATCGATACGGGCGGCGAGGTGGTCGACTACTATCCGCACACGGCGCGCGATCGCCTGTAGCGACCCTACCCGACGGTTGGAACGAAACGTTTGTGAACCTCGAAGACGACCCGGGACAGGGAAGCGTCCTCGACAGCCTTGCGCATCGTTGTGTATTGGATCTGACACAATTGCCTGGAAATGCTAAAGACCAGTTGAGGGAGTTTCCGTGACATCGAAGGTCGTTTCTGAAGAATGCTGCGACGCTGGTGCCGGGCACGGCACTTCTTTCGACAGTGGAAGGCTGCGCTCCACCCTCGGCGTCACACGCTGAGCGCGACTGGTTCGAAGAGATCGGAGTGAAACCCTTCATCAACGCAGCCGCTGCCTATTCGGCTCTGGGCGGACGGAACATGTGGCCGGAAGTCGTTGACGCGATGGAATATGCCCGAACGCGCAACGTCATCATGGAAGAGCTGCAACATGCAGTGGGAAGGCGGTTGGCTGAACTGATCGGGTGTGAATCGGCAATGGTCACATCGGGCGCTACGTCGGCCATGACTTTGGGGACGGCAGCGTGCATCACGGGTACAGACACGGATCTGATTAGCCGCGTTCCCGACCTGTGTGGGATGAAGAACGAAGTCATCGTCTTACGATCGCACCGCTACTCCTACGATCACGGAGTCCGGAGCGCCGGAATTCGCTTCGTGGAAGTTGATACGCTCGAGGATGTCGACAGGGTGGTAAACGATAGAACCGCCATGTTGTTCTTCTGCAAGATCATGGAAGAAAATAGTCCCAATTCCCTGGCAGAGTTCGCCGCAAAGGGCAGGGAGCTTGGCATTCCGTCGTTGATCGATGGGTCGAACACGGTGCCGCCGGTTGAGGGCCTGTCGAGTTACCTGGAGGGTGGGTTCGACCTCGCTGCTTTTTCCGGCGGCAAAGGCCTCCGCGGTCCCTACAGTGCCGGCATGCTGCTCGGGCGCAGCGACCTCATAGAGGCTGCCCATTTGAACAACTCTCCAAATTCCGACACTGTTGGTCGAGGCATGAAGGTCAGCAAAGAAGAGATGCTGGGGATGCTGGCCGCAGTCGAAGTGAGCCTCACATACGACTACTCTGTCGAGCACGTGAGGGAGACGGGAATGGTAAACCTTCTCGCGGAGAAGTTCACTGCCTATCCGGGAATTCAGACCGAAGTAACCTATCCGGTGACCGAAGGCGGACGTCCGCACCTCCGAATCCTTTGGGACAGGTCGAACGTCCCGCTTTCTGTGGAGCAGGCTCAGGACTCTTTGGAACAGGGCGATCCTTCTATCCGAACGTGTTATCTCGGCCTGGCCGACGGGCACCTCGAGATAGGGACGGCGATGTTGAAGGACGACGAGGTCGACATAGTAGTCAGGAGGGTCGGGGAGGTGTTGGCGCCGGCAAGCTGAATGCCCCGACCGGCGACCGAATTCGGGAGTGCGGGTGTAATCGCGATGAGGTCGAATCGGAGCTCGACAAGATTCAACAACGAGCAGATCGATACTCGGAATGATCGGATCCGTCCGCTAGCAGGGAGGCCTATTGAGCACCGGTGACGCAGAGCACCACCCGCGGCGCGTGCTAGGCAGCGGTTTCACGTTGGCTGTCGTCATCGGCGGCATCATTGGCCTGGGTATCTTGCGCACGCCCGGGGAAGTGGCAGCGCTTGTTCCCGATCCGTTGATGTTTGTGTCCCTCTGGGTGTTGGGCGGCCTGTTTGTACTTGCGAGCGCGGTGGTTGTGGCCGAACTCGTGGGTATGACGCCGCGATCCGGGGGAACCTACGTCCTGGTGCGACGCGCCTACGGGCCGTTCCCCGGTTTTGTCATTGGCTGGGTCGACTGGTTGACCTTCGTCGCTGACATAGCCTTCAAGTCAGTCGTGGTCACTGAATTCGCCGCACTGTTGATTCCAGCAGTGGGTCAATGGCAAACACCACTGGCAATTCTCGTGTCCTCGGTTTTCGCCGCTCTGCAATTACGGGGCGTTGCTCTGGGCGCGACAATCCAGCAGATCGCTGCCGCCGCCTTGGCACTTATCGTTGTCGGCTTTACACTGGCGCTGGTATTCGCCGAATCTGCAATGAGTGGCAATGCGACTCTGGTCCCCCATACGTCCAACGGATTCGGTGCCTGGAGCCTGGTGATCGCATCCATCATTTACACGTACGACGGTTGGTACTACGCTGCCTACTTCGGTGGCGAAATCAAGGGTGGCGGCGGCGCTGTCGCGCGCTCCTGTATCAAGGGCACGGCGTTCGTAATCTTGCTCTATGGATTCCTCGTTGCGGCGTTGGCCTGGAAGGTGCCGTTGACCAGCCTGGCCGGCAACGAACTGGCATTGGCCGGCGCCCTGGAGATGGTCGTCTCCCCGCTCGCGTCAACCGTCGTACTGGTTGCGGCAGTAATCATGTTGTTGGCCTACCAAAACCTGAACTACATGGGCACGCCCCGAATTCTCCAGGCACTGGCG
>JBDHHK010000098.1:0-15594 GCA_039589395.1 Gemmatimonadota bacterium | reverse complement strand
CGTCTTTCACCCGATCTTCAGCCAATTCTTTTACACGCGCGACGATTTCTTCCGAGATTTCATGTTTGGTCCATTCCATCTCGGCGACACCGGTATCCTTGATCACTTCGTCCTGCATCTCTACCAGTTCGCTTATCCCTGTTTGGGCATATTCCAGAGCAGACGCAACATCGTTGTCAGGAATCTCTAGAGCTCCGCCTTCGACCATCATGATCGAATCAGCTGTGCCCGCTACCACAAAGTCGACATCGCTCGCCTCGAGCTGCTGGAAGGTAGGGTTCATAACCCATTCGCCTTCCACGCGGCCCACACGCACGCCTGCTACCGGGCCGCCCCAGGGAGCCTTTGACAGTCCCAAGGCAAGCGAAGCTGCGGTGAGACCTAATACGTCGGCGTCGTTTTCTTGGTCCGCCGAGAGAACGTATACGAAGATTTGGACTTCATACTTGAAGCCCTTGGGGAAGAGTGGACGTAGCGATCGATCGATCAGCCGCCCAGCGAGGATTTCGTCTTGAGCCGGACGACCTTCACGTTTGAAAAACCCTCCGGGAATCCTTCCTGCCGCATACGCTTTGTCTCGGTATTCGACAATCATCGGGAAGAAATCCAGGTGTGTTTCCTTGTCATCGATCAAGACAGCAGCGAGTACCGTCGTGTCGCCATGCTGCACGACAGCGCACCCCGCCGCTTGCCGGCCCATGCGCCCCGTCTCCATACGGAATTCGCGCCCGGCAAACAGCCGTTCCACGTTTTTTAACATGATGTTCCCTGCGTGAGCACCCAGAAATGAAAAGAAGCGCCCAAAGTGCTCATCTCAGACGCCTCATGCCCACGCCCAGCCGCTAGTGGCGGAGTCCAAGCTCCGCTATGAGCTGACGATAACCTTCCAGGTCGGTCCGCTTGAGGTAATCCAACAGGCGGCGACGCTTGCTGACCATTGTCAGCAGACCACGCCGCCCGTGGTAATCCTTCTTGTGTGTGCGGAAATGATCCGTCAGTACATTGATTCGTTCACTTAGGACTGCGATCTGAACTCGGGTCGATCCCGTGTCAGTCGCGTGCTGCTGGTACTTCTGGACCACTGATTGCTTGTCAAAGCTCATGAAAGATGTATCCTCACAGGGCGCAGGCACGGATGTATTATTCTTTATTCCGTGATTTTCCTTAGCTTGGAAATGTACCGAAGGCAATTTGTGATGTAAAGGCTCCGAATGCCCGTAAACTCAGAAGAACTGATTGGCTACACAGTAGGACCATACGTGATCGACGAACTCATAGGCGAAGGTGGTTTCGCCTGGGTGTTCGCCGCCCACCGCAGCGAAAACAATTCTCTAGCGGCTTTGAAAGTACTCAAACCTCGATATGCAGGCGACAAGGAATTCGAAGCGAGGTTTCGGAACGAGTATACCCTGGCATCTGAGCTACTACATCCGAATGTAGTGCAAATCCTGGACGTGGGCAAAGCCTCCAACTTGACGTACTTCTCCATGGATCTCTATCCCGGTTCTGTGGCTTTCCTGATCGAAAAAGAGATCCGTATTGCTGAGGAAAAGCTGATCGAGATTGCTACGCACGTGACAGCCGGACTCGCTTTTGCACACGAGAGAGGGATCGTACATCGCGACATCAAACCCGACAACATTCTCATCAAGGCCGATGGCACCGCAGTTATCTCGGACTTCGGAATAGCCAAAGCGGTTTCGGGGTACGTGACCGCGACCGGCGTCAACATGACGATCGGTACACCACAATACATTTCCCCGGAGCAGGCGCAGGGTAGAAAACTCGACGGGCGCAGCGATCTCTACTCCTTGGGAGTCACGCTTTACAAGGCCGCGACCGGAGAGACCCCGTTCCGCTCGACCGACTGGTTCGAGCTCGCCCGCATGCATGTGGAGGAACCACCCAGGGGTCCGCGTAAGAAACGCCCGGATCTCTCCGAACGCTTTGAACGAATCGTCCTTCGGTGCCTGGCGAAACACCCAGACGATCGGTACGCCTCATCTGAGGTGCTACTCGATGAGCTACGTAACATCGCCGATTCAAGGCGTAAAACGAAAGAGTTTGGAGTCGCCCCGACTGCAACAGCGGAGCTGCAAACGATGGTGCGGAAAGAACGACGCTATGTCTGGCTCAAGGTTTTGGCGGCCTTGGTATTAGTCGGTATTGTGGCAGCCGCCGTGGTTGTACTGGGAAGGTAGCCGATATCAGATCCCAAACACGCGGAGAATATCGTTCGCAACCGCCCACACCATGATGCCGAGTAACACAAAAAGTCCCACCTGAGTCAGACGAATGCGCAGCGCGAGAGAAAGTGGCTTGCCGCGAATCCCCTCCAAAAATAGCAACACGAGATGACCGCCATCCAACACCGGTATCGGCAGCAAGTTTAGGATAGCGAGATTCACCGATAAGAACGCCATGAAACTGATGAGCGCGTCAAACCCAAGGCGCGCAAACTGACCGGAGATCTGACCGATCAAAATGGGCCCACCTATCTCTCGTGGCGAGATATCGCGAACCACGATGCCCTTGAGCGTAAACAGGACCAAGGAGGCCTTGTTCCAAGATTCTTGAACGCCCCATACGATTGCGTTTCCAAGTCCGTAGCGAACGCGAAGCCGCGCACGGTCAGCGCCGATACGGCCCCGCTTCTGAATCTCTCCGGTTTCCCGATCTTGAGTGCTTTGAGCGACCGGTACCACCGCGAGGTCGACTGTGGTGTCACCTCGAAGCACCGTAATCGGCACAGTATCGCCTGCGTTCGCCTCAACGATACGCACCAACTCGCCCCAAGTTCTGACTGAGTCGCCGTCCACCCACAAAAAGACGTCGCCTCCCTGCACGCCTGCGATCTCGGCTGGCTGGCCCGGGACCACCGAAGTTACACGTGGCTCGAGATGAGGGCGGATCGCGCTGGCCACGGCAATCCGGCCATCGACATCTATTCCAGGAATGTCGACTATGGCTGGATCTACACCGTCAGCGAAATCAAATCGAAGTCGGTCGGACGTGGGATCGAGAACTGCCTCGAGGATATCTTGCCAGTGTTCGACCGAATCACCGTTGACCCGCACGATTTGAGATTCGAACGGAACCGCAGCGAGCTCATTCGCTGCATCTGGAAGAACCTCGAGGTCCACACCGGCCAGAGTTGTTGTGGGATCAACATATCGGCCGTATACGAGGGCGAGGCCCGCGTAGGCTACGCATGCGAAGACGGCGTTCATTACCACGCCAGCGGAGATCACGAGAATGCGGGCGCTCAGAGGCTTGTGCTCGAACATCCGCTCGGGAGGGTACTCCTCTTCCAACGCACCACCTTCGACCGCACCCATGACTTCCTGTTCTTCCTTGGAGGCCATCTTCACATAGCCTCCGAACGGCAGCCAGGCGATCCGGTATTCTGTCTCTCCCCACGTAAACGAAAGAGGCGTTGCCGGTCCCATGCCAATCGAAAACCGTGGAACCGCAATGCCGACCGCTTTGGCAGCAATGAAGTGCCCAAGCTCGTGGACGAAGATCAATACACCCAGGACAAGTATAAATGCCCCAACTGTCAGGAGCACGCAGCCTCCGTTTCCTTTCTAGCCCAGCGATCTTTTGCTATTACCGTCTCGATATCGCCGGCAGCCTCAGTCTCGTGTTGTTGTAACACTCTGTCAATCACTACGGGTATCTCGCCAAAAAGGATCCGGCCGGCTAGAAATGCTTCGACGGCAATCTCATTGGCGGCATTGAACACCGCAGGTGTCGTTCCGCCGTTTCGGCCGGCCTCAACACCTAGCGCAAACGTCCTGAACGCGTCCTTTCGAACCGGCTCAAACGTCAACGCCCCCGCACCAACGGGATCAAAACGAGGTACCGCGACGTCCTTCACACGATCCGGATAGGTGAGCGCGTAGAGAATCGGCAACTCCATCGTCGGAAACCCGACCTGTGCGAGCACAGATCCGTCGACGAACTCAGCGAACGCATGCACGATTGACTGCGGATGCACAACGACCTCGATGGAGTCATAATCCAGGCCGAAGAAATAGTGCGCCTCGATCACCTCGAGCGCTTTATTGGCCAGGGTGGCACTGTCCACCGTGATCTTGCGACCCATCGCCCATGTCGGATGATTGAGGGCATCCTTGACGGTGGCTTTCGCGATGCGGTCTTCCGACCACTCGCGGAACGGTCCGCCCGAAGCAGTGAGAATGAGTCGGCAGAATTCCGTCTTTGGCCGCCCTGAGACACATTGCAGCACTGCGCTGTGTTCCGAATCTATCGGTATCACCTGCCCGCCGTACCTACGGGCCACTTCGAGAACGAGGTCGCCGGCCATGACCATCGTTTCCTTGTTGGCAAGTGCAACCCGTTTGCTTGCCTTGAGTGCTGCAATGGTGGCTTCGAGCCCGGCGGCGCCAACCACAGCATTGACTACGATATCAACATCGGGGTGAGTTGCGGCCTCCACTAGGCAACTCGGGCCAACAGCATGATTGTTGAATCCGTTCGAGTTTTCGTTTCCCTCGTTTCCGTTCACCAATCCGACATAATCGGCTCCGACTGCGGCTGCCTGTTGGTGCAGCAAATCCTCCGAGCCGTGTGCGGTAAGGGCCACGACCTTGAAGAGGTCCTTCTGGCGCTCAATGACCCGGAGCGTCGAGGTACCAATCGATCCGGTCGAACCCAGGATAGCGATTCCGACAGTCATGCAACACCGAATAGCACGAGCAATATTACCGACGTCGGTATCGCCCAATACAGTGAATCGAGGCGATCCAACACACCGCCATGACCTCCGAAAAACGTACCGGAATCCTTGGCACCCACCTCGCGTTTGATCTGTGACTCTGCAATATCACCAGATTGTCCAACGACTGAGATGAGAAAACCGAAGACGAGTAACTGCCAAACCGGAATCGACACACCGTTGGGCCGTAGCAGAAGTGCTCCGTAAACAGGGGCAACTGCTGTCCCACCTAACGTCCCGCAAACTGCACCTGCCCACGTCTTTTTCGGGCTCAACACAGGAGTGAGTTTCGGTCCTCCAAACAAGGATCCAGCAGCCATCGCCAAAGTGTCGCAGATCCACACGACTACGAGAGGCAAAAAGACCAGCCAGGTAGCTGCCCAGGATGTGAGGGGCATTGTCGGATGCCGCAGTAGCACGATGAGCGAGAGCATACCCCCCGCATACAGCGCACCATACACCGTAGCGGAAGCGCACGCCAACGGGCGTTCTTCTCTCGATCTAGTCCGTGCCGCGGTCAACATCACGAGCATCAGCCAAACGGAACCGCCAAGCAACAAGTGAATTGGATCGTACTCTAGCCCGCCCGGGGACGTCACGAAGACCGCAAATGGCGCTGCGGCAGCCCCAACATAACCGACCGAAGCAAGGGGCTTCGTACCGCCCGCCTCTGAAAGCCTATACATCTCACGAGACCCGGCGACGCAGAGCACGGCCAGAGCAACGGAAAGCGCCCAAGCACCTATGTACACCACAACAAGAGCGGCGGGAATAGCCACCGCCGCAACCAAGATTCGACTCGTGAGATTTGAGGACATGGAGATTATGACAAAGAGATCCGTAGGAGGCTCTGAGTCGTCAGACCTCCATGATCTCTTCTTCTTTGGCTGCCACGAGGTCGTTTATGTCTTTGATGGCCTCGTCGTGCAGCTTCTGGATGTCACCGTCGGAACGATGCTTGTCGTCATCCGAAACATGCTCGACCTTTTTCACGTTCGACATGGCTTCGGACCGAGCATGCCGTACGGCGATCTTTCCTTCCTCAGCGAGTTTACGCACGATCTTCACGAGTTCCTTGCGTCTCTCCTCAGTTAGAGGAGGCAGGGGAACACGAATGAGATTCCCATCGTTGGACGGGTTCAGCCCGAGATCGGCAGTCATGATGCTCTTCTCGACAGCACCCATGAGTGATTTGTCCCAAGGCTGGACTATCAGTAACTGAGCCTCAGGCGCACTCACAGAAGCAACCTGATTGAGGGGCATCTGTTGACCGTACGCATCTACCTTCACAGTGTCAAGCAGGCTAGTCGTGGCCTTGCCGCTACGGATTGTGGCGAGTTCACGCTGCGTGTTCTCCACCGCCTTGTGCATTTGCTGCTTCGCGTCTTTGGTGACTTCTGGAAGAGTGTTCATTGGACCATTGTGCCGACGCGTTCGCCCTGCAATATCCGAGCGATAACGCCGGGTTCGTTCACGTTCGTCACGTTGATTGGCAAGGCGTTGTCCTTACACAATGCAAACGCGTTCGTATCCATGACCTTCAGCCCACGGACAATTGCGTCCTGAAACGTCAACTCCGGTAAAAACTCGGCGTCGGGATCCTTTTTGGGATCGGCCGAATACACACCTTTGACATTGGTGGCCTTGATGATCAACTCCGCTTCGATCTCGAGCGCGCGGAGCACGGCCGCAGTGTCCGTCGAAAAATAAGGATTGCCAGTTCCGCCCGCAAAAATGACCACCAAGTCCTTGGCGAGATGTCGCTGGGCGCGCCGGCGAATATACGGCTCGGCAACTTCGTCCATTCGAATAGCCGTCATAACCCTTGTTTCCACGCCCTTCCGCTCCAAAACATCCTGCACGGCTAGAGCATTCACAACGGTCGACAACATGCCCATATAGTCAGCCGATACGCGATCCATCCCACCCTGACTGGCAACAGCGCCACGAACGATGTTGCCACCTCCTATCACCAATCCGAGCGCGGTCCCCATCTCATGAACGGCTCGGATCTCTTCTGCGAGCCTGTCAATTACTTCGAAATCCCACCCAAATTCCTTGTCGCCGGCGAGAGCTTCTCCCGACAACTTCAGAAGTACGCGGCGGTACGCGAGCTCCGGCACTACTCTTCCCCGAGCTCGAAGCGCTGGAACCGGCGAACGACGATGTTTTCGCCCACTTTCGCCGAGATGTCGGTCACTAACTGGCCAACACTTCGTTTGTCGTCTTTGACGAACGGCTGATCGAGCAACACCCTCTCCTTCAGGTACTTCTTTATCTTGCCCTCTACCATCTTCTCCTGCACGGCTTCGGGCTTGCCCGACTCGGCAACCTGCGCTTCAATGATCGCTTTCTCGCGCTGCAGGAGTTCTTCTGGTACTTCATCAGCGGTTACTGCCACGGGCGATGCCGACGCCACCTGCAGCGCAATATCCTTCGCCAGTTCCTGAAAATCGTCGGTGCGAGCTACAAAGTCGGTTTCACAATTGATCTCGACGAGCACACCCACCTTGCCTGTGAAATGCTGGTAGCAATAAATGAGACCTTGGCTCGCGGTACGTCCGGCACGCTTTTCAGCCTTTGCGATTCCCTTCTTGCGCAACAGGTCTACGGCCTTCTCAACATCACCATCGGTTTCCGTCAATGCTTTCTTGCAGTCCATCATTCCGGCGCCAGTCTTGACGCGGAGCGAACTCACATCCTTTGCAGTAACCTGATTAGCCATCTTTTATGTCCTGTTCAACTATGGGTTGTCAAATCATGTGAGAACCGCCGCCTCGAGATCCGTTGGAACCCGATCGGCGGCGGCGTAGATTCGTTGCCCCGAACGAGCGAAAATATTAGCTCTTTGCGTCCTCACTCGAATCGGAACTCGCGACCTCCGCAGGGGTCTCCTTGGGAGCCTCGGCGGGGCTGGCCTCTGCCGCTTTGGCCTCAGGTACTTTCTCCTCGTCCGAGCCGCCGTCCTTTGGCGTTTCCGCCGCGGCTTTTGACTCGTCTTCCTTGCTTTCGGAACCGGTCTCCGGCTTGAGACGAGCAGCAATCACCTCCGGCCTCGGGCGCCGCTTGCGCCTGGGGCGCCTGCGAGTACGTGCGTCATCCGACTCAGCTTCTCCTGCATCGGTGCTGTAGGTCGTAAACGAATCAGTGTCGATCGATGTTTCCCTCACCGGTACCTGAGCACGAGCTTCAGCGATCACGTCAACGATTGCGCTGGTGACAACTGACACTGACCGAATGGCGTCATCGTTACCCGGAATCGGCACAGTGATCAAATCCGGATCCGAATTCGTATCGACGATCGCTATCACCGGAATGCCTAGCTTGTTGGCCTCGGCAATAGCGATCCGTTCCTTCCTCGAGTCGACCACGAACAGCGCGCCTGGGAGCCGGCCCATATTCTTGATGCCCTCGAGATTGCGATTCAGCTTCATCCGCTCACGCTCGAGCTGGAGCTGCTCCTTCTTGGTGAAGAACTCGAAGGCACCTTCTTCCTGGCCTTGCTCGAGTTCGCGCAATCTATGAATCTGCCGCTTGATCGTGTGGAAGTTGGTCAACGTACCACCGAGCCAACGTTCGGTCACATAATACGCGCCACACCGGTCGGCTTCAGACTTCACGATTGCACTGAGCTGTCGCTTGGTGCATACAAAAAGAACGTTTTCACCCTTCATCACGACTTCGCGCATGGTATCCTGCGCGTTTTTGATCTGACGAAGTGTCTTCTGAAGGTCGATTAGGTAGATCCCTGACCGCTCCGCGAATATGAACGGGCGCATCTTGGGATTCCAGCGCCGAGTCTGATGTCCAAAATGGACTCCGGCCTGGAGTAGGTCCTGCATTGCTGGCAATGTCATACTTCTCTTCCTTGGGTTAACCGTCCACCGCCATCATCTCCGACTCCGATCCGCCAACGAAGTGGGGACACCCAGAATCGAATCAGGCGGTGTGTGTCTGTACTAGTCCGTCCCTAACGTTTGGAGAACTGGAACCGTTTGCGTGCACCGGGCTGGCCGGGTTTCTTACGCTCAACCGCCCGTGGGTCACGTGTCATAAGACCGTGCTCGCGTAGCTTGCGGCGATGTGTTTCGTCAGCTGCGACAAGAGCACGTGCGATACCCAACCGGATCGCACCAGCTTGCCCCGTCATACCGCCACCGTTCACACGCGCCATCACGTCAAACGAGCCCAACGTGTCTGTCACAACGAACGGTTGTTGAATGTGCTGTATCAAAGACCGTCTCGGGAAGTAGTCACCCAGCGTGCGGCCGTTGACGTGCCACTTTCCCGATCCAGGTGTAAGGTAGATACGAGCAACGCTCGTCTTACGCCGCCCTACGGCATGCCATCTCAGTTCCGGCTGTGCAACAGTCGTCATCACTTACCTCAACTCAAGTCAACGGGGATCGGGCTCTGCCCTTGGTGCGGGTGCTCCGTACCCGCGTAGACCTTCAACTTCTTTCGCAGAGTCTGTCGGCCAAGCGTCGTTTTGGGAAGCATTCCAAAGACTGCCTTCTCAATGACACGTTCCGGATGTTTCTCGAGTAGGTCGGAGACGTCTGTAAACCGTTCGTGCCCCATGTAACCGGTGTGCCTGAAGTACTGCTTCTGCTCGAGCTTCTTGCCCGTGAGCCTTACTTTCTCGGCATTGATGACGACTACAAAATCACCGCCGTCCATATGGGGTGTGAAGGTCGGTTTATGCTTTCCTCGAATGAGTTGCGCTATCATGCTGGCAAGGCGACCAAGCACCTGCCCCTCGGCATCCACCAGATGCCAGCAATGATCCAACTCACTTTTCTTCTGGCTATAAGTCTTCATTCGTCCTGCTCTAGGTTGCCCAAACACCGCAGAAAACGGACCTTTTGGGCGTTGTATCGCAAATAGATATAGACATTTAAGCTAATTGGTGCTTTGATCGATGGTCAACCCTCAGCGCTGACCTCCACCATCACCATCCCCTTCTCAACCGCCTGACCGCCGTCCACATGAACCGCCGTCACCGTGCCAGCCACAGGCGCCTTGATTTCGTTCTCCATCTTCATGGCCTCGAGCACCACCAGGCCAGCACCCGCAGCCACCGTATCCCCCTCCTCGACCTCTACCCGAAGTACGAGGCCCGGCATCGGTGCCTTCACCTTTCCACCGGCCCCTCCTCGGTCCCCGGCCCCAGTCAACTTGCCCAGTCGAATCGTCCGCTCGTCGTCCACTTTCAGATGGTGCGGTTCCCCCCCGGCCATTACCGACCAGCCATCTTCTTCAGGAGTCATTGCGTAGGTGCGGGACGTACCTTCGAAAACCAGTTCTCTGAGCGGAGTTTCCGGCACCTTCGTGAGCTCAGCAGACACTGTTCGTCCATCAACGGAAATGTCAGCGCCGTTCAGCACTACTTCGAACGACTTGCCTGCAACCGTTACCACGTACTTCACGCCGCCTCCAGAACTGTGAGTGTCTCGACATGCCCGGTCTGTGGAAACAAATCGTACGCCATCAACAACTCTACTCCAAACGCAGGCAAACTTGCCAGATCCCTGGCTAGCGTCGCCGGATCGCACGAGACGTAAGCTACGCGAGCACCGCCAGCCGAATCACCCCATCTCTGCAACCATCTTACTAGCGCCGAGCCCAAACCCGCGCGGGGAGGGTTCACGACAACCAGATCCGGCCGCGGCAGCCTGGTCACGACCGCTTCGACCCGATCGTTCACTCTGTTCACTCTTGATCCCGTAACCCCGGCATCTGCCGCACGCGCCGATCCCCATTCAACAGCGCTCCGGTCCGAATCGACGCTCCATACTATTGCGCCCATCGATGCGAGCATCTCTGCGGTGTCCCCAGCTCCCCCGTAGAGGTCCCACACGACTTTCCCGTCCAGGTTTCCCAGACTCGCCACCGCTGTCTGACGGATTGTCTCTGCCAGCTCGGCGTTCATCTGCTCGAACGCCACTGCGGGATACCCGGTTCTGGGTCCCGCAACCACGCGCGCCGCTCCTCCCTCGGGCTGCCACCAATACGACAGCTGTTCCACACCCAACGCTGCCGCCAAAGGTGCAGCGTCCCAAATCTCTTCTCCCCCAACCGCCACGATGTGTAAGCCCTTACACCTGTCCTCTCTCAGCACAAGCGACTTCAGGGCTGACGGCAGTTGTGCTCGATTCGCACTCACCGATTTCCACAGCTCCATGATTCGGTCACTCGCTAGCAGGCAATCGCCGAGGTCGAAAACACTTTCGGGGCGCCCATAGCTGCGAAAACCGATACGGTTTTGTTTCGCAGCGAGCGTCACCTTGCTTCGATATCGCCACTGCTTTGGCGACGAAACAACTTCAGGATCGGGAACATTGAGCTTACCGATCCTGCGCAGTGCGTCACCCACAATCTTTTTTTTGGCCGCGCGCTGGGCGTCTGCGCTCATATGTTGTAGCTGACACCCGCCGCACTCATCAGAATCGTAGTGGGTGCAGCTTGGTTCGACACGATCGGGACCGGGCAGCAGTACGGCCGATACGCGACCGCGTGCATACCGTTGCTTACGCTGCGTGATTTCGATCTCCAACTCGTCACCTGGTGCCGAACGGGGAACGAACACCACAAGTCCCTCGTCCAGGCGTCCCACCCCGTCTCCACCCGCCGCAATCTCCTCGATCGTTACCGTGGAAGTCACCGCAAGCCAGCGCGGCGCGCTGCCACGAGCCAGGCACTCTCCGATGGCATGCTCCGCGATTGCTGCACGACATACGCAGCCTCTCGCCTCTCGTGCTCTGCCATGGCCGCCGCGACGGCTCGCCGCTCGAGTTCAGCGTTGTCCGATTCGGGCTCTAGCAGCTCGCCGCCGATCCGGTCGATGTACTCGATATCGTAGTCTCCGGAAACGAATCCGGATTCCACCATCACTCTGCGGTGGAAGGGCACAGCCGTCGGTACGCCGACAATCACCAGCTCATCCAACGCCCGAGACATCCTTCGGATCGCTCTTTCCCGCGTCTCACCCCACACGATCAGTTTGCCAAGCAACGAGTCGTAGAAAAGACCAATCTCGATTCCGGCCTCTATTCCACCATCCCACCTGACTCCTGGACCTGAAGGAGCCTTGAAATACTGGACGCGCCCGGTTGCAGGTAGGAAACCGGCAAAAACATCTTCGGCCGTGATCCGACATTCAATGGAGTGGCCGCGCGGCATCAACATTCGATCCGAAAGGGAAACTGGTTCACCGGATGCAATGCGCAGCTGCTCCCGAACTAGATCCACACCGTATACCATCTCTGTGATGGGATGTTCAACCTGAAGCCTGGTGTTCATCTCCAGGAAGTAGAAGCTGCCGTCCGGCACCAACAAGAACTCGACTGTTCCCGCACCGCGATACCCCACGGTCCTGGCAGCCTGCACTGCCGCTTCGCCCATCGATTTGCGCAACTCGTTTTCGACCGCAGGCGAGGGTGATTCCTCGATCAATTTCTGATGACGCCGTTGCACCGAGCACTCACGTTCGCCCACATGAACGACGTTTCCGTGCGAGTCGGCCAGAACCTGGATCTCCACGTGCCTAGGGCGTTCGATGCACTTCTCGACATACACCGATCCATCGCCAAACGCAGACTGCGCCTCCGATGACGCCTGCTCGAAGAGTTTGGCCGCCTCGTCCTCGCTGTCGCAGCGTCTCATTCCCTTGCCACCCCCGCCCGCGGCTGCCTTGAGAAGCACTGGAAATCCAACCTCCCGTGCGGCGGCCACCGCATCTTCAGGTGTGGCGGCGCGTTCCACCGTGCCCGGTATTACCGGCACTCCCGCTGCTGTCATGCGCCGCCGAGCCTCGGTTTTGTCGCCCATCGCCGCAATGGCGCTTGCCGGCGGGCCAATGAACACGAGATTTGCCTGTTCTACGGCTTCCGAAAACTCTGCTCGTTCCGCTAGAAACCCGTAGCCGGGATGAATTGAATCCGCACCAGAATCTTTCGCCGCCGCCAACAGCTTGCCGATATCCAGATAGGATTGGCTTGCCTGTGCCGGACCAATGTTGACCGCAGCATCAGCCTCGGTCACATGCGGGCTGGTTCGGTCAACATCGGAATAGACGGCCACCGCTTCAATGCCTTCTTCGTGACAGCCGCGGATGATCCTGAGGGCAATTTCCCCCCGGTTCGCGACGAGGACACGCTTTACGCCACTCATATCCCACCCCCACCGGTCGAACGGTCGAACGGTCGAACGGTCGGACGAACGACGGAACTGCCGACCGCCCGTCCGCCCGTCCGCCCGTCCGCCCTACTACAGCGGAATATTCCCATGCTTCTTTGGAGGATTACTGTCTCGTTTCGTAAGCAGCGATTGTAGCACCGAGATGAGTCGAGGACGTGTATCACGCGGATCGATGACGTCGTCGAGGTAGCCCCGGGACGCGGCATGGTAGGGATCGGCGAACTTTTCAGTGTACTCCTCAACCACCTGGTCCAGTTTGGCGTCAGGATCCTCGGCTTCGGCAATCTCACGCTTGAAGAGAATCTCCGCTGCACCCTTCGGCCCCATGACAGCGATCTCCGCAGTAGGCCATCCGACGTTGTAGTCGCCGCGCACGTGTTTGGAGTTCATGACGTCGTAGGCGCCGCCATACGCCTTGCGCGTAATCACCGTCACTTTTGGCACAGTTGCCTCTGAATAAGCGTACAGAAGCTTTGCGCCTTCCTTGATGATCCCACCGTGCTCCTGATCCACTCCAGGCAAGAACCCTGGAACGTCCTCGAACGTCACGAGCGGGATATTGAACGCATCGCAGAACCGAATAAAACGTGCGCCCTTCATCGATGACTTGATATCGAGGACGCCTGCGAGAACTGCCGGCTGGTTCGCAATGACACCCACAGGATGTCCGCCCAAGCGCGCAAACCCTACCAGTATGTTTCCCCCGAAATCCATGTGCACCTCGAGGAAATCACCGTCGTCAACAACCCGCCCAATCACTTCGAGCATATCGTACGGCTTGTTCGGATTGTCAGGGATGATGTCCAGCAGATCTTCGTCACGTCTGTCGACGGGATCGCTCGTCTCTCTCACTGGTGGGCTGTCAACGTTGTTGCTGGGAACGAAACTCAGTAGGCGTCGTATCTCCTGAAGACACTCGGCCTCGGAGTCGTGTGCGAACTGTGCTACACCGGACACCGAAGCATGAATGTCGGCACCACCCAGTTCCTCTGTAGTCACGTCTTCGTGCGTCACCGTCTTCACCACGTTGGGTCCCGTAACGAACATGTACGAGATTCCCCTGACCATGAAGACAAAATCCGTGATTGCCGGACTGTATACCGCACCGCCCGCGCAGGGACCGAGGATGGCGCTTATCTGCGGGATCACTCCCGACACCATCGTGTTCCTGAGGAATATGTCGGCGTAACCGCCGAGCGAGACTACTCCTTCTTGAATACGCGCACCGCCGGAGTCGTTGAGGCCGATCAGCGGGAATCCGTTGCGCACCGCAAGGTCCATGACCTTACAGATCTTCTCAGCGTGAGCCTCAGCGAGAGACCCTCCGAAAACAGTGAAGTCTTGCGCAAATACATAGACCTGACGACCATCGACGCGGCCATAGCCGGTGACTACTCCGTCACCCAACGGTTTGTTGTCAGCCAGCCCAAAATCGGTGCTGCGGTGAGTTACGAACCGGTCCAACTCTACGAACGATCCCGGGTCGAGCAACAAATCGAGCCGTTCTCGGGCGGTGAGTTTGCCTTTCTTGTGTTGTTGCTCAATCCGGGCAGAACCACCGCCCTGCTCTGTCTGAGAACGGAGTCGTTCGAAGTCCTCGTACTTCTCTCTGGTGGTCACGTTACTCTGAGGAAGTTTCGGATTTCTTCTCGGCAGGCTCATCCTCAGCAGTCGGCGTATCCTCAGCCTCTGCCTCCGCTGACGGGGCCTCGTCTACCTTTACCTCATTCGCTGGCTCGTCCGTCGGCTCTGTCTTCTCCGCTTCCTCTGCGGACGGCTCCTCTTCCTCTGCGGACGACTCGGCTTCAGCCTGCTGTACTGAGTCCTCTGCCGGTTCGACCTCCTGATCAGCTACAGAAACATCGGCAGCGTCGGTTGGCTCTGCGTCCGCCACCAAACTTTCAGCCGCGTCCGCCTCTTCACCACCTTCTTCAGCCTCGATATCCGTCTCCAACTCGGGCTTGATCTCCTCCTCCGGTGGTACTTCGCCTAGCTCGGTGATCGCGATAATGATCCTGTGATGGATAGGATCCACCTCCATGACCTTGAGCGATGCTTCTTGGCCCGGTTTGATCACGCTCTCCGGTGACTTGCCTTCGGGGATCGGGAGCTGGGACTCTGGCACAAAGCCCTCGAGATCGTTCCCCATGTCTACCACCGCTCCGCCATCTTGGAACCTTGCCACATGTCCTTCGTGTTCGGAGCCAACCGGGTAATCTTCACCGATCTTGAGCCAAGGATCTTCCTGAGCCTGCTTGAGTCCGAGCGAGATTCTCTTGTTGTCGGAATCGATGCTCAATATCACAACGTCAACCGTGTCGTTCTTCTTGACCACTTCAGCGGGATGCTGAACTCGTTTGGTCCACGACATGTCGGAGATATGGATCAAGCCGTCGATTCCTGGCTCGATCTCAACAAATGCTCCGAACGATGTCAGATTGCGAACCTTGCCGGTGATGCGCGTACCCAGGGGGAACTTCAGAGGGAGCACGAGCCAAGGGTCCTGCTCGGTCTGCTTCATGCCCAGCGAGATCTTCTCTTCAGAAGGATCCACCTTGAGCACGACAGCCTCTATGGTCTCACCGATTGATACTATCTTCGACGGGTGCCGCACGTTGCGCGTCCAGCTCATTTCGCTGATATGGACCAGCCCC
>JBDHHK010000097.1:0-15677 GCA_039589395.1 Gemmatimonadota bacterium | reverse complement strand
GGGCACTCACACGTCGCCAGGAACACTGAAAAAGCTCTCACGAGACTCGGGATCGATCCACTCGACGTGGTTCTCGTGACTGACATAGGGTGTCACGGAATCGTGGACAAGAGTTTTCTAACGCATACCGTCCATGGTCTCCACGGGCGAGCTGTTGCCCTCGCGGGTGGTTTATCAGCTGGGCTGGAGAATCCGAAAAAGAAGGTCGTCGTCTTCATCGGAGACGGAGGCGCAACCATTGGCATGCAGCACCTGGTGGGGGCGGCGCACCGTGGGATCGACTTAACGGTCGTCGTTCACAACAACATGCTCTATGGCATGACCGGGGGACAGCCGTCCGACTTCACACCTTGTGGCTTCAAGACTCCGACGGTGCCGGAGGGAATTAGCCGACCGGGCTACGACATCTGCAAGCAGATTACCGCGGCGGGAGCGGCGCGAGTGGAGAGAGTGATCGGTGTAGGAGATTTCTCAGATGCCATCGCGGAGGCGATCTCGACAAATGGGTTTTCGCTCGTGGAGGTCATGGAGATCTGCCCGAGCCACGGAGTCAAGTCGAACCCTGGAATGAAACTCAAGCAGGTCGTCGAGGAATCGGGTCTGGAAGTAGGGCTTTTCGTATCCGAGGGCGAAGAGGCGTCTCCTTCCATTCGCCCCAGCGTACCACAAGGCCTCCTGCAGGATTCGATGGAAATGCACCCGGTCTACCCTCACTCACTACGACGCCGAATCAGCGTCATGGTTGCGGGATCGGCTGGGGGGGGAGTGCAATCGGCCGCGGAGTGGTTTGCGAAGGCCGCCATCATGTCCGGTCTGGATGTGACACTACGCGGAGCCTACCCGGTCACGGTTGGCGTTGGGTTTTCGGCGGCTCAGATCAACGTGTCGCCGGAGCCGATACTATACACGGGCTCGCCCGAGCCCGACGTGCTCATCGTCACGTCGCAGGACGGAGCCAGCTATGCGAGGCCATTCGCAGATAAGATGGCCGGCGGCTCGTTGATATTGGACGAGAGCCTGGAAGCGCTTACCACGAGCGCAGATGTAATCCGAGTACCCATGAGTGCCAGAGTCGGCACACGTGACGCCGCCGTTTACGGCCTTCTCTGGTACCTCAACCTCGAGCGACCGTTTCCACTCGAGGCGATGATGGACGTGCTGACGGCGGCTGGAAGTGCGCGAAGGGCCAAAGTCGAGAAACTGCTTCAGTTCTGATACTCGTTCGCCGCGCAGAAGATATCCTCCGTTTCTCAGGGAGAGTGAGATGCCCTCAAGAGACTTATCTGACCCGTATCGCCTTCCGACAATCCTCTTCCTCTTTGTCACGTTGAAGCTATTGGTGCCTGTCGACGCGCAAGGTCAAGGCAATCCCGAAAATCAACTGTTCGACCCTGCCCTCTTCAGCTCAATGGACTACCGACTGGTGGGACCTCACAGAGGAGGGCGATCCACGGCAGTGACCGGGATTGGTGACAGGCCCTTCACTTTTTTCATGGGCACTACTGGCGGCGGCGTCTGGAAGACAGAGGACGCCGGCGAAACCTGGATCAACATCACTGACGGCTTCTTGGCTGTCTCCTCGATAGGTGCCGTTGAGGTTGCAGAATCCGACCCGAACGTGATCTACGTGGGTACCGGCTCGGCAGGCATTCGCGGCAACGTGTCGACTGGACGCGGAGTGTACAAGTCGAAGGATGGAGGACGAAGCTGGGATTTCATCGGACTCCGCGAAACCGGCCTGATAGGCAGAATAGCGGCTGATCCGCGCGATCCCGATGTCGTGTTTGTAGCAGCGCTAGGGCACCCGTTTGGTAAGAACGAAGAGCGAGGAGTATTTCGATCACGGGACGGAGGCGATAGTTGGGACAGAGTTCTCTTTCTGAGTGACAGTGTCGGTGCGGTGGATCTGTCCATGAACCCTCACAACCCGAGAGAGATCTACGCTGGGATGTGGAGAGCGGAGAGAAAACCGTGGACTCTGTACGACGCTGCGGCAGAGGGCGGAGTCTATAAGACCACCGACGGTGGTGACACCTGGAGCAAATTGTCGGACGGACTACCACAGGGTCTGACGGGCCGCATCGGTGTGACCGTGTCACCGGCAAACCCGGATCGTGTATGGGCGCAAGTAAATGCTCATGATCCCGAGGGCGGTATATATCGCTCTGACGACGCGGGGGCTACCTGGCAGCGTGTGAACAGGAACCGCAAGCTGCGGCAGCGCCACTGGTACTATTCGCACATTTACGCCGATCCGCAGGACGAGAACACCGTTTACGCGATGAACACCAGCTTCTATCGGTCAATAGACGCCGGCAGGACTTTTCAGCGGATCTCGGTGCAGCACGGCGACGTGCATGACCTCTGGGTAAACCCGAACGATCCGAACCTGATGGTGCTCGCAAACGACGGCGGAGCCCAAGTGAGCCTGACCGGTGGCGCAAGCTGGTCGACCATGCACAATCAACCTACAGCTGAGATGTATAGGGTTTCGGTCGACAACCAATTCCCATACCGACTTTACGGAGGCCAGCAAGACAACAGCACCATTAGTGTGTCAAGTTGGACGAGTGGAGGCCTCACGCCAACCGAGGATTGGTTCTCAGTTGGTGGCTGCGAGAGTGGCCACGTCGCCGTTCACGCGACCGATCCGGACATCGTATATGCGGGGTGCTATATCGGTGAGATCACGCGCGTGAACCTGGGTATCGGCGACTATAGGAACGTGATGCTATATCCAGTTCTGGTGGATGGAGTCGCACCGATGGATCTCACCTACCGGTTCCAGTGGAACGCACCGATCGTTTTCTCGCCGCACGATCCAGATGTCCTCTACCATACATCCAACCATGTGCACCGAACCAATGATGGTGGGATGACCTGGGAAACGATTAGCCCAGACCTCACCCGCAACGATAAGGACAAACAGGACTTCCCAGGTGAGCCCCTACAGCATGATCACACCTCGGTGGAGGTGTACGGGACGATATTCGCCTTCGTGGAATCTCCCCACACTCCTGGCACCCTATGGTCTGGTAGTGACGATGGTTTGGTTCACGTCTCCCGGGACAATGGCGGATCGTGGTCGGACGTGACTCCGACTGACCTTCCGGTGGACGGAACGGTGAACACGCTCGAGATCTCACCGCATCAGGCCGGTAGGGTACTCCTCGCAGTGCAGCGCTATCGGATGGATGACTACACGCCATACGTCTATCTCACAAACGACTACGGAGAGTCGTGGGAACTGCTCACGGACGGCGAAAACGGAATCCCGGCCGACTTTCCCGTCCGAGTGGTCCGGGAGGACCCAGATCAACGTGGACTTCTATACGCTGGCACCGAGTTCGGAATGTTCGTCTCGTTCGACGAGGGGGATCATTGGCAGTCGTTCCAGCAGAACCTCCCAGTAACACCGATCACAGACCTCAAGGTGTACAGACAAGACCTCGTTGTTGCCACTCAGGGAAGGTCGTATTGGATACTGGACGATCTCACACCACTCCATCAGCTAACTGAAACTGTCGCAGATGCCAGCATGTTTCTCTTTGATCCTCGCGACCCTCACCTCGTCAGGAGAGGAGGTCGCGGTGGTGGTTCCAGATCGCCCGAGTCGCCTCCGACA
The DNA here is from genome assembly GCA_039589395.1 of Gemmatimonadota bacterium. Taxonomy (GTDB): domain Bacteria; phylum Gemmatimonadota; class Gemmatimonadetes; order Gemmatimonadales; family GWC2-71-9; genus JBDGYW01. The sequence continues at coordinate 12,052 of JBDHHK010000097.1, read as the reverse complement.
GGCACAGTGATTCAGTACTACTTCGCTGACTCGCTCGAGTCTGAGGTGACGTTGGACATCGTCGATGCCGGCGGCGACGTGATCCGCTCGTTCTCCAATGACCCGACGAAACACAGAGGAGAACCAACACTCGCGGCATCCGCGGGAATGAACCGCTTCGTCTGGGATTTTCGCCACAAGGGTTTAGTGCGTCCCGAAGGTGCAGTGGTATACCTCGGCTATTCGGGTGGAGCGACGGCCGTTCCGGGAGATTACCAAGTACGTCTAACCGTAGGTGATTGGAGTCAGACACAACAGTTTGAGTTGCTCAAAGATCCGCGGAACCAAGACGTCACCGATGCCGACCTCGCGGAGCAATTTGAACTGAGCGTTCGTGTCCGATCGCGACTGGCTGAAGCGTACGACGCAATGAACACGATTCGGACAGTACGTGAACAAGTGGTCTCGGTAGCGGAGATAGCTCAGGAAGCGGGCTATGGAGAAGAACTCGGGCAGGTGGGTGACTCCATCAGCGACAAGCTCACAGCAGTGGAGACAGTGTTGATCAACACGAAGATCGAATCGAATCAGGACCCGATCAACTTCCCGCCGCTGTTGGACAACCAGCTGGGGTATTTGTACAGGTACGTGGTGAGCGCCTACGGCAAGCCCACTCAAGCTGCTTACGGGAGGCTAGAGGAATTGGAAGGGCAGCTTGCCGCCCAAGTGGCTGTGCTGTCGCAAGTGCTAGATGAAGATCTGGCCAGGTTCAATCAGATGCTGTCCGACGCCGGAGCGCCCGGAATCGTGGTGCCTGGCGCAAGGGGGGCTGCTAATCGGTTCCCGTAGCAAGATGTAATCCACTCACGGCAGGCGAGCCGGTACAAGGGTGACTGTGTTGTTCTAGGCCGCGATCGTGCTCAGTTCAAGCGAATTGCATCCAAAGCCTGGTAGAGCTCAGAGGCCGAGGCGAACCGATCGTCCGCTTCCTTCGCGAGTGCCTTCAGCACCAGTTCAGCCAACTCTTCTGGAACATCGGGGTTTAGCGTGCGGGGATCATCCGCATCCTCTTCGATGTGTTTGGCCATGAGTGCCGGCAGCGTTGGCGCATCGAAGACTACCCTGCCGGTCAGACACTCGAAGAGTACGGCACCGGCCGCGTAGATGTCGGCTCTGGCGTCAATCGGCTGCCCGAGTAGCTGTTCGGGGGCCATATACTCCGGCGTCCCGACTGCGGCTCCCACCTCGGTCAAGCGCTCTCTTCGCTCCGGAGCATCTGGCACCTCAGCCAGGCAGGCAATCCCGAAATCCATCACCTTCAGGAAACCGCGTGCGTCCAGAACCATGTTGTGCGGTTTGATGTCCCGATGAATGACACCTTCCTCGTGAGCGACTTCCAACGCACGGCAGAGTTGCTTCCCCACTGTCAGAGTCACACTCGCCGGAAGCGTACCGCGCTGGTGTATCAGTTCTTTTAGGTTCTTGCCATCCACGTATTCCATGGTGACATAGTAGGTGCCGTCGACCTCGCCGAGGTCGTGAGTACGCACGACATTCTTGTGAGAGATCTTCCTCGCAAGGCGAATCTCCTGCTTGAATCTCTCGCGCAAAGACGCGTCCGCTACGACAGCTTCGGGCCTAATCGTCTTGATCGCGACCTCTTCCTCGAGCTCACGGTCGAACGCTCTGTATACGACCCCCATTCCGCCTCTTCCGAGGACCTCAGATATCTCGTACCTACCGAGCAAGTTCGTGCCGATCGATATCCGTGTGGAGTGTTGCGAGGCGAATGGCGAAGTCGGCTTTTCACCAGTCGAAGGAACTGGCGTGGCCGGCATCACAAGCGTCTCCTGCTCCTGCGTGCTAAGGTAGGCAACCAGCTCCTCCTTAGCCTTCAGCTCACGCATCATGTCTCGAAAAGCGTCTGCGAGCGCACCGATCTCATCGCGAGAGCGCACCTCGATGGTGCCGCTATACTGACCTTCACCTACCTGCTGCGTAGCGCCTACCAGCTGCGTTAAGGGACGAGTGATCTTCCGAGCCACCAAGAATGTCGAGAGCAGCGCCAATGCCAACCCACCTGCGAATACCCATAGGATTGTGCGTCCGAGCTGCGTAAATGCGGCTAGCTCCACACTTCGAGACCTGAGGCCCAAGTACCCTCCCACCGCATACCCAGATGCCGTGGTCAGTGGGCCTGCTGTGCCCATGAGGACTTCGCCGGCAACATTTAAATGCAATCGTGTGCCCACGGAGTCCGAATCCACGGCGGACTCGAGGTCCAAACCGCGCAGCGTCCCGCTCAGCGATTCCGCATCTAGTGTAGAGACCACCACCTGCGCCAGGCCGATGCTGTCGAGCGCGAAGAACACCACGTCCGAGTTGGTATGCCGCTTGATCTCCTCCGCAAGCTCGTGGTTTATCTGGTACGCGGTGACTAGGATTCCGTGAATGGCTGATCTGGACGGGTCGAACACAGGAACGGCAACAGCCTGAAAGATGATGTCTCCCTCTGACGAGGGCTCGATCCACACACCCTTAGTGGTATCGCCTGCCAATGCCAGCCCGACTAGTGAGCTCTCGGAGAGATCGTCCCCGAAGTAGCTTCGCTCATATGTCCACGCCTGGAGAACACCGTGCGCATCGGTGAGCAGCGCCCACGCCGCCCCAGTCTGTGTTGCGTACTCATCGACCTGGTCGAGTAGGTTCGATCGACTCTCGGTCTCGAGCGCGGAAGCGATGCGGGCAACATAGTCGGGAACTTGGGCAAGCCCGGCGGTAACCTGTAGCAGACCTTGGCTGCGAGCGGTGAGTACATCCTCGATCGCGGATTGAGTAGCCGTGAGTGCTTTCTCGATCGATTGATCGGCCGTTTTGTCTGCCCTGTACTTGGTGAGAGCAAGCGCACCACCGAGCACCACAACTATGACCAACGCAGTTGAGAGAAAGATTCTCGGAGCAAGTCCGGTCACAACATCACTCCTAGTAGCGTCGGCCTCTGCGGGCGGTCGAGTAAGGTCGTCCGAACTTGTTCAGATGCTGCACGAACACGTAACCCCGCGCGTCCAACTCGATGGAAAGCCCACTGAGCCCATCATCGGTAACACGGACCTCGAGTGAAACGGTCTCGCTTGCACGCTCGTGCCACACGTGCATCGTGTAGGTGCCGGCAGGGACCCCAACTATCGTGAACGAACCGTCTGCAAGCGGCTGCGCGAAAAACGGGTTGTCGCGCACGATGATCGTACCACTCATATTCGCGTGCACGTTGCAGAAGATCCGGATGATGCCCGGCTCGTTGAGTGTCGTCCCCCGAGATTCTCCCCTTCCGAAAGACCCCAAATCGAACAGCGCATTGTCCGACAGGGAAAACACATTGTGATCAAATGGGTCCGAGTTGGGAAACTCTACGTAAGAGCCAACAGGTACAAACACCACATGCGGCTGAAACTCCTTCTTGGCCGTATTTACAGTCACGGTCTCGGCCGGCATTGGAACTGGAGCGTTGGTCGTAATCCACACGGTAGCCTGACTCACATCCTCGGCGACCTTTTCACCCTTGTCGATGACGGTCACACGCCCCGTAATGGTTCCGGCGCTCATACGCCGCCCAGTCTGCGCCGCTGCAGTGCAGATAAGCAACGCACTCAAGGAAACCACCGGCAGTAGGTAGCGTGACACGGACTTGGCTATGGAAAGGATCACGATATATATTACGAAACTGGTACCGAAATGTCAAATAACAGAATGTCGAGGTGACCCATGCGGCCGTACGTGCTCTCGCTCGTCTTACTTGTCATGCTGATCCCAGGAAGCGTGTTCGCTCAAGACCCTAACGATTCTCTGCGGATCAGGCTGCAAAGAGCTGAGCGAATGCTCGAGATGCTTCGCGTGCAAATCGCCGACGCAACGGAATCGAAGGTCGAACCGCGGTCCGGTTTCAAGGTGGATCTTTCGGGACTCATTGTCGTGAACGGCTTTCACACGAATGCCAGAGTGAACAACACAGACATACCGACAGTGGTCAGGCCACCCGACACCGCGAATGTGCTGCCAGCCCGCGCTCTCGGCGCTGCCGCCCGACAATCGCGTATAGGTCTCTCTATTAGCGCACCGGGCGTCTTGAACGGTGAATTCAACGGAGATATCGAAATCAGCTTCTTTGGCGGACATCTGGCTAACGGCCGATTCCTGCCTTTGCTATCGATACGTCGGCTCCGGGGCGAGCTTCGCTGGACCAACGTCTGGTTGATGTTTGGACAGGAGTCGCCTCCAATCTCCGACGTTGATCCCTCGAGCCTCGCGGCAATGGAACTGCCCGGGTTTACGCAATCCGGTAACCTCTGGTACTGGATGCCCCAGGTAGCTGTCGGAGCTGAGACCAACGGTTCTGTGAGGCTGGGGCTCGAAGTAGCGGTTGTCGCTCCGATGGCAGCCCCAAGTCAGCCGCAGTCAATTGTGACTCAGCCAAATGACGCTGAACGATCCGGTAAGCCGTTCCTTCAGGGACGCGTAATAACCAGGTGGGGTGATGTGGGATTGGATGGTGGCGAGGTGAGTATCGGGGGCCATTACGGTTGGATTGCGACTGGCGCGAATACTGAGACGATCTCGAAGGCCCTTGCTCTCGGCGCCCGATTCCTCGTGACCCAGTACGTCGAGGTCAGGGCGGAGGGTTTCACCGGGCAGGTGCTTGGTACGCTCGGGGGTGGAGGAGTCGGACAGAATTTCGGACCCACTGGACAGCCAGTCCGATCGAAAGGAGGATGGGGCCAGGTTAATCTGCTGCCTGCGCCGGAATGGGAGTTTGGTGGTGGAATCGGAATCGACGATCCCAACGACGCCGACATCAGCTCAGGGACAACCCCAGGAGGTGGCTACGACCCCTACGGCGGCGGAAGCTCCACCTACGATTTCGGCTCCGGTGTGATTCGCTCCAACCTGTCTTGGGAGGCACATCTAATTTGGCGACCTCACCCAGTGCTGTTCGGGATCGAATTCAAGAGAATCAGTACGGAGTTTGGAGACACAGACATCGGCACCCTCAATGCGAACCACATAAACCTCGCGATGGGTTTTGAGTTCTGAGGGCTACCACGTCCATTGGCGCCTAACCGATTCATCAACTTGGGATTACTCCCGGTGGGTAGGCGAAAAGCCGAGTTCAGGTTCGATGGGCTGATTATCGACAATTGCTTCTTTGGAGTATCAGCCGTTTCCGCAGACGGGCACGAGAGCGTAGTGGTGTTTCCCTCAGCCGGCCGGTAGCGTTCGCCGAGCTATCACTTAGATAGCCACATGTCCTGACCGGCTAGGCCGAGACAAACCACAAACCCGACTCGTTCGCTTCCGCTTCTCCCGCTCCTCCCGCTCCTCCCGCCGCTTATGCCACCTATGCCGCCTATGCCGCCTGATTACTTTTCTCCAGTTCTCGATTCGTTCAACGGTCGGACTCATGAGGATTACATGTTCCAGCGCGTATTGATCGCAAATAGGGGCGAGGTGGCCGCCAGGATCATCAAGGCGGCAAATAAGCTCGGTGTTGAGACGGTTGCCGTGTACTCGGCCGCGGACGACGAGTCTCCTCACCTGGAGGATGCCGACGTCCGAGTGCAAATAGGGGGTGCTCAGAGCAAGGACAGTTACCTCAACATTCGCGCGATCCTGCAGGCGGCTCTGCAATACGACTGCCAGGCTGTTCATCCGGGGTGGGGTTTCTTGGCGGAGAATGCTCTGTTCGCCCGCCTGTGTGAGCAACAGAAAACGACCTTCATCGGTCCGCCCGCCGGCGTCATCGCACTCATGGGAGATAAGGCTCGGGCCAAAGAGACGATGAAGGCAGCAGGGCTTCCACTCATCCCCGGTTCGGACGGCGTTGTAGCAGGTGTCGACCAGGCCCGCGAGGTGGGTGACCGCATCGGGTACCCGATCCTGTTAAAGGCTCGATCGGGCGGTGGTGGCAAAGGAATGCGCGTGTGCAGAGATGAAGAGCATTTGCCGGAGATGTACGAAGAGGCATCCATTGAGGCAGAAAAGGGTTTCGGCGACCGAGGTCTGTACATAGAGAAGTTCCTGGAGAAGGGACGCCATATCGAATTCCAGGTGCTGGCCGATCGCTTTGGAAATGCCGTACACCTTGGTGAGCGCGAATGCTCCGTCCAACGCAATCACCAGAAGTTGATTGAAGAGGCACCATCCCCCGCCCTACCCGACCAGTTGCGCCAGCAGATGGGTGAAAAGGTCGCGCGAGCTGCTGCACACGCCGGGTACGTGAATGCGGGAACCGTCGAATTCCTGATGGACGATGAAGGAAACCTCTACTTCATGGAGATGAACACCCGTCTTCAGGTCGAACATCCGGTCACCGAGGAAATCACCGGTATCGACATCATGGAACACCAGTTTCGTATCGCTGCCAATCAACCGCTGGCGCTGCAACAAGAAAACATCGTCTTCAAGGGGCACGCCATCGAGTGCCGCGTCAACGCCGAAAACCCGTTCGAAGACTTCAAGGGTTCGCCAGGGAAAATCACGCGGTTCGATCCTCCGGCGGCATCGGACGAAAAGATTCGCGTTGACACACATATCCGAGAGGGAGCGGCGATTCCACCGTTCTACGACTCGATGATCTGCAAATTGATAGCGCACGGAAAGGACCGCGAGACGGCCATCGACCTTCAACTCGCTGCCTTGAAGGATTTCACGATTGAGGGCGTGAACACGACCATTCCAGCCCACCTGGCATTGTTGGATTCCAAAGAGTTTCGGTCCGGTAAATACGACACTGGTACTGTGCCCCGTGTCCTTTCTGCCCTGCACGAGGAAGGGAAAGACTAATGGCTAAGGTCATCCTCGAGGACATCGGCGTCCCGGTCGAGAAGCTTCTGAGTCAGTCGGAATACGACAAGAATCTCCAGGCCATGCGGAAGTTGGAGAAGACGATCGTCGAACGGCGCGAGGAGGTTGCCGCGGGTTGGGGGCCCAAATACGTAGAGCGCGTCCACAAGAAAGGAAAGCTGACTACGTGGGAGCGCATCGATCTCTTGAAGGACCCAGGCACGAAGGTCTTCCCAGTTGGTACCTTCGTGAACTACGGAATTGAGTTCGGCGATCCGCCGCGCACTTCACCTGGTGCCGGCGTCGTTACTGCGTTCGTCAAAGTCTGCGGCAAGCACACCGTCGTGATCGCGAACGACAACACCGTCGCGTCGGGCTCATGGTGGCCGCAGACGCCGGAGAAGATCATCCGCGCTCAGGAGATTGCACTGCGCCTCAAGGTGCCGGTGATCTACCTGATCGACTGCTCCGGACTCAACCTCCCGGAGCAGGCCAACACCTTCCCCGGTAAGTACGGTGCCGGCAAGATCTTCAAAATGAACTCGCTGCTCTCCGCGGAGCAGGTACCGCAAGTGGCGGGTGTGTTCGGTGACTGTATTGCAGGTGGCGGCTACATGCCCATCATCAGCGACAAGGTAGTGATGACCGAGAATGCGTACATGGTCATTGCCGGCGCAGCACTCGTGAAGGGCGGGAAGTCGCAGACTATTACGTCGCTCGACATCGGAGGTCCGGACATACACGTCCATCTCTCGAATTGCGCAGACATGCGCGCTCCCGATGATCCTACTGCCCTGGAGATGATCCGTCGTGAGATCGAGGCACTACCCACATCTGCGATCGAATATTACCGCTTCAACTTGAGTCCGGTGGAACCGCGTTTTGGGACATCTGAGATCGCCGGCCTCATGCCCGTTGATTACCGCATGGCGTACGACATGCGACAGATCATCTCACGTATGATTGATGCCTCGCTCTTCTGGGAGCTTCTCCCCAACGTAGGGCAGGAGATGATTATCGGTGTGGGTCGGGTGTCGGGATTGTATACCGGTTTCATCGCAAACAACCAGTTCCTCACTGAGCACCCAGAGGACCCGCACAAGTCACGACCCGGAAGCCTGCTATACCAGCAGGGGATCGCCAAAATCTCAGCTTTCTCGAGGGCCTGCAACGCCGATGGGATTCCAATCGTGTGGCTCCAGGACATTTCGGGTTTCGACATCGGCACCGAGGCGGAAAAGCACGGCTTGCTCGGGTACGGCTCGGACCTACTTTATACCAACTCGACCAACACGACACCGATGATAACGATTCTGCTGAGGAAGGCATCGGGCGCCGGCTACTACGCCATGTCGGGGCACCCATACGATCCAGTTCTCCAGCTTTCGACGCCGATCACTCGGCTGGCTGTAATGGAAGGGCGAACGCTTGCGATCGGCACCTACCGTACGAAGTTGGATCACAACTTCAACATCATCACGGATGAACCCGAGGAGAGAGCCAAGGTAGAAGGTGGCATGGCCGCGGTGGAAGCGCGGATTACAGAAGACATGGATCCGTTCCGGTCCGCGCGTCAAAGGGACACCGATGAGATTGTCCTCATGGGTGAGCTCAGAGATTACCTCAAGACGATTGTTGAAATGAGTTACCAAAGCATCGGGTATCGACGTGTGAAGACACCAAGGATCTGGTCGCTTCACGACATGGCCGCAATGTTCCGGAGGATTTGAGTCATGTTCGAGAATACAAAAAAAGCACTGATCGAACCTGACTCCGATAATCCGGAGCAAAAGCTCCTCCTATCACCTGCAGTCGGTCTCTTCCGACCGCACCTTCCCAAGGGTGCGTATGTAACGCCTGACCTGAAGATCGGCACGTTCAACCAACTGCAGCAGTTCTCCGACTTGGTGGTGCCAAAAGGAGCGCAAGGTGCCGTGCTCGAGCAGTTCATCGCTGACGGAGTGAACAAGGTTCAGTACCGGACACCGCTGCTGCGCATCGGTGTCGCTTCAGCAGAGCATATGCAGGCAGTCGAAGGCGATATCGGAGATCCTGACGGCGCAATGGAAGATGGAACCGGTCAGTTGACCGTAAGATCTCCCACAGACGGGATCTTCTATCGACAGCCTGATCCCGAATCACCGCCTTATGTGGCCGTAGGTGACGTCATAACGTCGGGAGCTCAACTCGGATTGGTGGAAGTCATGAAATGCTTCAACCAGATTCGCTTGTTGGAAGACGCGGCTCCAGATCGTTGTGAGGTAGTAGCGATTCCGGTGGAGGACGGTAGCGAGGTCAAACTCGGACAGGTTTTGTTTGTTCTGAAACAGGCCTAGCCCTCACCACCTATCGCGGCGTGGGCCTCGTGCAACACTCGCTTCAACTCTTCGGCGTTGTCGGCGTGTTTTTTCTTTGACAACTTCTCGAGTGCACGCTCGAATGTCCACCACTTAGGTTTGCGCCCACCCTCACGCAAAACTTTGTCGACCACGGCCTCGAGCAGGTAAACGGTCACCAATTCACGTGTGCCACGTTTGGGACGCTCAAACCAGAACGATGTGAGCGCATCCTGGCAAACGTTGCCCAATACTCCGGCTTCTTCCTTTGCCTCTCGAGCAGCCGAGTCCCACGGCTTTTCACCTTGCTCGACCTTCCCTTTCGGAAAGATTCGCCTACCTGAACTCGACTTGACAAAACAGAATTCGACCCCGGAGGAGCCCTTTCTATAGCAAATGGCGGCGACCTGGTCTCCAGGGCCCGGGTCGTGTGACTTGGTGGTATTCGCCAGAAACTCCCCCGATCCTCTGCGTGATCAACCCGTTGAAACATTCGCTTCGGCCACTGACTGCGGTTCCTGGGAATATTGCTCCAGGGCCACTGAGGAAGCTAGCCACCAAGAAAGGGTTCTGGTACGGGAAGGTCAACTGATTACTCTTAGGAACGATCTAGACCTGTGGAGGCAACTGGATATGGCTGACGTGAGCCTGCTCGTGGTAGACAACGCATTGGATCATGACCTTTACCAGCCTGTGGACCACTGGACCGAAATGGTTGGTTTCTCTCCAGACTCGGTTCATCTCCCGAGCGGCGAGCGACTGCCCGACTCGGACCAATACAGCCACATCATCCTCACTGGCTGCGAAGGAAGCATCAACGAGATGCCGAGTTGGGCTTTGGAAGAGGCAATTTGGCTGCGAGATGCGATTGACGCGGGTGCTGCGGTCCTGGGATCGTGCTGGGGTCATCAGCTGATCGCCGTGGCTCTCGCCGGGCCAGACGCGGTTAGGCGCGCACGAACTCCAGAGTTCGGGTGGCTGGGAATTCAGATAACCGACGACGGTGGCCTCTTACCGGACTCAATACTCGAGACGTTCACCTCTCACTTCGACGAGGTGGTCCCCGAATGCCATCCCGAGATGCGCGTGCTGGCGACAGGTATGAACTGTGCAGTCCAGGCCGCACGTTGGGGAGACCGCCTTGTGTGGGGCATTCAGCCACACCCTGAGATAGGCCCGGAAGTTGGGAGAGAGTTCTTGTCCAAGGGCCTCGAAGAATGGCCTGATTCAGAGCAGCAATTGCGTGCTGCCCTCGCAGGACCCGTGCTGGACTCGGGTGCGGGCAAAGAGATAGCCAGGCGGTTTCTCGACACGCTGCCTGTATAAGAGAAGCGACGACATTCCTCTCGCACTTCAACGCCTCTCAGACCGGGCCTGCGCATGTGAACCGTTGGTCATTGACGGTGTAATCAGTGATTGAGCCCAGCACCGCGAGACGCTGTGAGAGGAAATCCGGCATGAAACCGCCAATCCACAAGGCGTTCCTGGTTTTATCAATCGGCCGAGTCTTACTCCAGTCGGCTGCGACTATTATGACCGTCGCCTGTGTTTCGACGGGACCGGGAGATTCGACCGATCTTCAGCATCCGACCATCCAACAGGAGGAGTTGGAGCCCGGGCGCCTTTACACAATCGCTATCCCTGCATCGTACACGGGGGAAAACTCCGTACCCCTGGTGCTTGCCCTGCATTATGGCGGTCATGGTGCACCCTTTTTCGGTTACGGAGTATTGGCTGGGTTGGTGGAACCCGCCCTCAGGGAACTCGAGGCTATCATCGTTGCGCCCGATTGCACCGGTGCCGATTGGACCGATCCGCAGAGTGAGGAGGACGTGATCGCGGTGCTCGAACACGTCGTATCCAGTTTCAACATCGATCCCCAGAAGACGCTAGTTGCTGGCTACAGTATGGGCGGCATCGGCACCTGGCATCTGGCGGGCCGCCATCCCGACCGTTTCAGAGCCGCGATCGTAATTGCCGGTTTGCCACCAGACTGGTTGGCAGACGTTGAATGGACAGTGCCTCTCTACGTAATTCACAGCGAAAATGACGCTGTTCTGCCGATTGAAACGACCGAAGCCGCAATTGAACAACTCAACAATCGCGGTGTCGCAGTTGAGTTCGTCGTGACGCAAGGGAGCAACCACTACGACACCGGCCAGTTTATTGGCCCTCTCCGTACCGCTGTCCCCTGGATAGAAAACGTCTGGCAACAATAGGACCCCTGTCGTTGCGAGAGAGCGAGCAGAGGCTCTGAGCCTCTGGACACTGCGTGGTCCCCCCGGCGATAATAAACGCGGGAGGAAATCGCGTTGAAGACTGAACGACCAATACCTATTTGGACTGAGAGTTTCCCGGGGATATTCCGGGTGTGGCTCGGAACCGCCAACCTCGACGCCGAGGATGAGCAGGAACTCGAGGAGTGTGTTCTCGACGCGCTCAAAGAGGTGACCGGCATTTCGGAGCGATTTGAAGGTGACTCGTCAAAGAAGGGCCAGATGTTCGAACGACTTGGCAATCGATATTACTTCTTCAGAGACATGTTGGACCCCGACGCAACGATCCCAAACGTCCGGTACGGGAATCCTTTTGCCTTTGTTGATCTCGAACCCGAGGATCGATGGCGCGTATCAGTGCTCTATGAAGGTCTCGGCGCGGGCACCAAGCGCAAGCAGGTACTCGACACAATCATCGGAATGCTCAAGGAGAAGACGAGGGTGCGATTCGGGCTCGAGCCAGTACGCCTAGCGCACCTCTCAGAGGACGCGGCCACCTAATCCACACACGCTCCCCCCGGGCTCTTGCACATCTAGCTACACAGAGAAGGTTGGCGTTTTTCGCCAATAGCCGAATGAGTCGTCGATCGGTACGCAGATTCGTGATTTGGATGGCGAGACCCG
>JBDHHK010000096.1:0-15681 GCA_039589395.1 Gemmatimonadota bacterium | reverse complement strand
CGGTATGTCTATCGCTTTGTGGCAGCGTGGGCATTCGTGGCCGACGGCGGTCCCCAACAGTGGCGACAAGTTCTTCACGGCAATCCTGGCACCAACGATTTGAGCGCATTCCAGGTCGCAGCCCACGGCTCGTCGCCCTTGCCACTTGCGACCGTACGCCACTGGACGATCGCCGTTCTCACATCAACGATAACAAGGGTCAGATCGGCCCGTCCCACGCCCGCCGAATCGCTCAAGAATATCAGACTCGCAGGTATGAGCGCATGTCTTCCGCCAGCCATGCCCGTAAGAGTTCGCAGCTGGCTGCGCAAGGGATCCGGCACCCGCTCCATCCGACTTCTCAGCAGCGCTGTTCCCATCTGATCGGGGTTGGCGAGCATACCGGGCGCTCTGCCCGCAGCCCTGCGCAGCTCCGTCGGCAACACCCAGGCGACTTCGGGTGCACGTTCGGTCAGGAAGGCACCAATCAAGCTGTCGGCACGGTCCAAGGCATCTCTGCGGGGCTGCAGCAATTCCGCCCAGCCGAGAGACTCTTCTGATACAACGAGCGTCAGTGGGTACACGCACACTTCCTGGCCAGCTATTCCCGCTGTCGGCAGGGGCGCCGTATCGGGCTCGATGGCGCTATCTGGCTGACCGGCACTACATGCGAAGAGCGCGAGAATCGGCAGATATCGCGTTTTCATTCGAACCCTCTCGAACATTCGGGCACGGCGTTGGTATCCCTCCGGCATCTTGTTTCTCGCGTTGTCGTGTGTGGAATCGCGATCCGCAGCGCTACATGCTATGCGAGTGTTTCGCCCCCGTCAACCAAGATAACTTGACCGGTGATGTGGCGTGCATCGTCAGAAGATAGGAAAACGACGAGGGGCGCGACGTCCTCTGGATCGCCTAACCTGCAGAGAGCGGACCGACGCTCCGCTTCTTCCATAACGTGTGAGGGCAGGGCGTCGACGAGTTCGGAGCGAAGAAAGCCGGGTGCTACTGCATTTACATTGACGTTGTAAGGCCCCAATTCAACCGCTGCGGATTTTGTCAGCCCAACCAAAGCGGCCTTACTCGCCACATAGTTGGAAACACCAAACCCCGGTCGCATGAATTGGTGTGACGCTATGTTCACGACTTTGCCGTACCTCTGTTCGCGGAAAACTCCGGCAACGGCCCGAAGACAGTTGAACGCTCCTGTCACATTCGTGTCCAACACGTTCTGCCAGGCCGAGTCGGACATGCGCCACATTGCGCCGTCATGATGGATGCCGGCGTTGTTCACCAGATAGTGGAGACCGCCGAGGAAGTCTTTCGCATTCGAGACGAAGTTCACCACCGCTTGCCGATCACGCACGTCACAGCGCTCGCAGTGGACTTGGACGCCATGTGCCCTCAGCGCCGTCTCGGTGAGGATCGCCTCGGCTGAGATGTCGCGGCCACTCAGCTCCACGTAGTTGAACGCCACATTGACACCGCGTCGTGCGAATTCGAGCCCGATCGCGCGCCCTAGCCCAGAGGCCCCCCCTGTGACGATCACAGTGTTGCCCCGCATTTCCCTCACATGCAGACGGGCGGCTTGAGGTTGTTCGTCGAGGGTCGACGATGTCGATCCCTCGCTATCGGAGCCAAATCCCACCGGGCCGTGTGCGAAGTCGGAGATCGTTGGTACCCCCTTCTCTTGAGACCCCGAACGTACGCCCAAAATGGTACTTAGGCAATCACCTACGGATCCGCCCGGCTCGTTCGGACCCGGCGGAGTGCAACCACAGCCTCGAACACCAACCACAATTCGAGCACGAAGATGGCGGCGCCTATGCCAAGCAGCAACATCCTGCTGTCGCTCACGTATGCTATGAGGTTCACCACCATCGCCCATGTCGTCATGAACAACAGGAAAACCATCGGTACGACAGTCACCCATATTGGACGACGCAGGCGCACCAGAAAGAGAGTTATCACCAAAAGACTTAGTCCGGCGGTGAGCTGGTTTGTGGTACCAAACAGAGGCCACAGCCGCATTCCCCCGGCACCGCGATCAATCCCGAGCGCGAGAAGCGCACAGCTTGCCACGGCTACTCCGGTGGCGAGCCAGCGATTCTGAATTGCCTTGACTCGGTACTGCGCACCCAGTTCCGAGATTATGTAACGCTGCAGCCTCACGCCCGTATCCATCGTAGTCGCTGCAAAGCTGATGACGACCACCGCGGCAAATATCACGGCCACCTGCTGCGGAATTCCGATACCCTGCGCCAGCGTTCCGACACCGGTTACGAACGCAGTGGTGGCTCCGGAAGACGCGCGGGCCCAAGTGCCATAGTGTTCGTGCCAACCATCGACGCCGACGAATACCGCAAAACCCGCCGTAACGGCGAGAATCGATGTGAGCGCCAGCATTCCCTCACCGAGCATTCCACCGTAGCCCACATAACGCGCGTCGGCTTCACTATTGAGCTGCTTCGACGACGTACCTGATGCGACGAGACCGTGAAACCCACTGATCGCACCGCACGCCACCGTTATGAAAAGAAGCGGGAACCAGCTGGGGGCGTCCGCCGGTAGGCTGCGATTCAGCGCCGGGGCGACAACTTCGGGATTCGTTACGAGAATGCTGATCGATATGATGCCGAGGGCAACGAACAGTTGGTGGCTATTGACGTAGTCACGCGGCTGTAGGAGCAGCCATACTGGCAAGACAGAAGCCACGAACGCGTAGGTCAACAGTAGAATCACCCATCCTGCGCGGACACCATCGGTGCGGGCCGCCCCTGCGGCAGCATCGGCATCGCCACCAGCGGCGGACAGTTGAGTTGCCGTCGGCGCGAAGTTGAAGAAGTCTGGTAGCTCGAACGGTGCAAACTGGCCGAACCATATGAGCACGTACAAAATCAATAATGCACCCAACGACGGCCACAATATTCCCGTCCCCGTTCGGTAAATGAGTATCCCGACGATGAGGGCCACAACCAGCGAGCCCCATACTGGAAGCACGGCCCCGGGGTTCGCTAGCAAAAGATTGGCGATCACCACCGCGAACACGGCATTCACCAACAGGAGCAAGAAGAAGATTATCAGCAGGAACAGCACCCGCGCGCGGCTACCGACGAATGTCTCGGCCAGAGTCCCTATCGACTGAGCCTTGTGTCGCGTCGAGATCCACAGGGTACCGAAGTCGTGCACTGCCCCGGCGAATACCGTACCGAGTACTACCCAGAGGAAGGCCGGTAGCCATCCCCATATCACCGCGATCGCCGGACCCACGATTGGAGCCGCGCCTGCGACAGAGGTGAAGTGGTGACCAAACAAGACATGTTTGTTGGTGGGCACGAAATCGACGCCGTCCTCGAATTCATGCGCCGGCGTCTTGAAGTCCGGATCGAGTCGGTAGATCCACCGCGCTATATAGCGGGAGTAGAAGTGATATCCCGTTAGGAATGCGGAAACACCAATCACAAGCAGCACTATCGCACTCAAGGGGCTACCTCCTCTCAGTCGCTCCAAGATAAGAAAGTGCCAGCCGACGCAAAGCATCAACGCCGACTACATCTTTTTCCATCAACGGCACATGGCAAATGGGGAAAGGCCCAAACGCACGGTCTATACGCTTCAGATAATCCGCCTCTTGTTGTCTCCGACTTTCCAGAAATTCACCACCTGTTTCGGGTGGCAACACCCGGTTCACCACCACCGCTCCAACCGGAATGCCGTACTTCGTCAAAGAACCTACTGCCTTTTCCGTCTCCCAGATCGGCAAGCGTTCGGCAGTGACAACAAAAACAAACGACGCGCGAGCAGAATCGGTAAGCGTTCGTCTCGCGCGTCCGAATCTCTCACGCCGTTCCTCCAGTGCCTCCAGGACAGGGTCTTTTCCAGACAGATCGTCACCGGCAGCCGACCCTGCCACGTTTCGCCACATACGGCCAAGCGTGTTCACTTTC
Organism: Gemmatimonadota bacterium; assembly: GCA_039589395.1. Classification (GTDB taxonomy): domain Bacteria; phylum Gemmatimonadota; class Gemmatimonadetes; order Gemmatimonadales; family GWC2-71-9; genus JBDGYW01. The sequence continues at coordinate 11,758 of JBDHHK010000096.1, read as the reverse complement.
TTGCGCTGGCCGATCAGGCCGCCTATCCAGGCCGACATCAGCTCAGGCAGTGACAGAAGACGCAGGGTCTGACCGGTAGGTGCCGTGTCGAAGATAATGCGGTCGAATTCGGATTCCGCGTCTTCGAAAAGGCGGGTGAAGCGCTCGAACAGCGCCGCCTCCTCCGCGCCTGGTGAGGCCCGGGCAATATCTATTTGACGTTCCACTTCAGCCAGGAGGCGCGGTGCGGTTGATTCGCCAATCCGGTCTTTCACTCCCTGTATGTAGAGGTCTGCCTCGCGCTCGGGATCGATCTCCATCGCCCAGAACTTCTCGGCGATCGGCGTCGGTTCCGACCCGAGTTCCGTCTCCAGAATGTCACTCGTCGAATGGGCGGGATCGGTAGACACCAACAATGTACGTTGCCCGGCATCAGCCGAACGCAGCGCTGCAGCAGATGCCATAGTGGTTTTGCCCACACCGCCCTTGCCCCCGAAGAACACAACAAACCGGTTCAGGAACCCGGCATTCAGCAACATCGGAAACCACCCTCCGGCGGCTGCTCCATGCCCATCCGTAGGTGCCATTCGTGAAACTGCTCGAGAAGCTCCGGATACAACTCGAGCGTGTAGAAGGCGATCGGGTTAGGAACACCCAAAAGGTCGGAGAACCCGAGGAGGAGAAATAGGTCGCGCTGGCGCAGATAATCTCTGTGGATCGCGGACCGATACGGAGCTATGTACACGCCTTCGTAGATGTCTCTGGCCGCCCGCATTCGACGTCTCAAGGTGAGCCACCAGCTACGTTGAGTCATCGCTTCGAGCGCAAACGGCCCCCGTCAGCCACCGAGGCCCATTCCCCAGCGCATGAAGCTCACCGGAAGGCCTCCGTAGCGCAGCACCTCTTTGTGAAACCTCGACTGAGAGTAGTTGTCACCCTGCGAATCACGGTAAGTGTCACGAAGCGCTTTGAGATCCCTACGCCCCACCGCATAGCAGACTTGATAAGCGGGTTGGGCGCAGTAGCGTCGTACCTCCGCGGCCGCGTGGTCGGTGTCGAAGTGCACTCTATCCACGAGCAGCTTCGTTGCCTCTTCGATCGACATGCCCCGAGTGTGTAGTCCAACGTCGGCGATGATCCGGACGCCGCGCCACAGCAAGGCAAGCTTCTGAAAGAAGCGCTCCTCGAGAGTCGTATAGAAACCCTGTTCCCCCATCATGTCTTCGCAGTAGAGCGCCCATCCCTCAATCGTGATGGGTGATCCGATGACCTGGCGCACAGGTCGTGGTTGAGCATGAGCATACAGGAATTGCAGATGGTGCCCCGGATAACCTTCGTGGAGCGCTGTGCATGCCAGCTCGTGGACGCAGTGATCGCGGAGGATCCGTTCCGCCAATGCGGGGTCAGCGTCTTGGTCAGGCGGAGTCACGAAAAACCAACCGGTTCGATCTTTTGAAAACGCTCCCGGAGGCTGGTAAGCCGCGATGGGGATTATTGGCCGCAGGAAGTCGGGTGTCTCGACAACCTCGAGCGCTCCTTCCGGTATGTCTGCGATACCCTGACTGTCCACGAACCGTCGCGACCGATCCATCTCTGCGGCGTAGGCGCCCACCAACTGATGCCCCGGAGGATGGATGCCGCGTAGCTTTTCTACCTGCTCGGGCCAGGGAACTCCCGGTTCGATCTCTTCGGCCAACTCAATCAACTCGCTCTCGACATCTTCAATCAGACTGAGACCGTACCTCCAGAGCTCCGATGCGGTACCCTGAAAGGCGTGCTCGTATTGCAGCCGAAAGTTGAAGGCGTCTTCTCCGATCGCAAAATCGCTGGGTTCGCTGTCGAAACTGTCAGCCTGCAATCGGTTCGCAAACGCTTTGAGGGCCCGTTCTGCTTTTTCACAGTCGTTCGGGAAGTCGGCATCGTCGTCGGGCGCGAGTTCACGGGCAACCTGCTGCACGAGTTTGGCGCCGGCGTCGGAGACTTCCACTGCGATGTCGACAAACACGTCCGGACAGTCACTGAGTGTCTCAATCGCGGTTTCGAGGAAGCGCGGTAGCTCTCGAATGCGTTGCGCCGCAGCGACAGCGCGGTGCTCGTGCGACCGATCGCGCAACGCCAGCAGCAGGTAGAGTCCTTCTAGCGCGTGCGTAGCCCAAAATGCCGGATCGCGTTCGTGGGGGCATTCGTTCTCGAAGCGGTGGGCAACGACGCGCGAGTCGTTTAGCAGCGCAGTTCGGTCAATCTCGTCGTCGAGCGTATCGACCTGACATGCTTCGAGAGCCCCGCCTATAGACCTGAGAGCGGCCAGGTATTCCCGAATCGATTCAGCGTCATAATCTCCAAGCCGGTGATCGTATTCTGGCAATCCCGCACCGGTCGCTTCAACCGGATCCATCTGCCATTTGAGATCGAGGTATGATTCGACCAGCCGCGAGAGCTCAGGCATTCGGAGTGACTACTTCCCTTTCACTTCGGCGACGAGCGCGTGACATTCCGCTTCGGTGAGGGTGCGGTCACCCTCCTTTGCTGCGGCAAACAGACGCTCACTCAGCGCCTCGTCAGCTGGATCGTATCCGTGCTCCGATAGCCAGAACTTGACGTTTGACAAGCCGGACATTGGAGATATCTCGATTACTTGTCGTGCACCAAAATTGCCGGCAGGTACACCGGAATACACACGGTCGGCCAGCCAGTCGTCACCCTTTGTCTTTGCTTTGATCACCGCGGCGGCGTGTACGCCGGTTCCTGTCCGGAACGCATCTACTCCCATAACCGGGTAATTCGGCGGCAGAGAAGCACCGCAGGTCTCGGCGACCAACTCGCAATATTCGCGAAGCTTCGGTAGTGGATTCTTAAGAGTTCCGAGAAGGTGCAGATTCACAATCAACTGATCCATCTCCACATTGCCAACGCGCTCGCCTAACCCGAGCCCAGTGGCGTGCACGCGATCTACACCGGCTTCGATTGCCGTCAGGCAGTTGATGAGCCCGAGCCCACGGTCGCGATGTCCGTGCCAATCGACCTTCACATCCTCGCCCGAAGGTTTCACAATCTCCTCGATCGCGAACTTCACCAGGCTTTTCACACCCGCCGGCGTTGCGTGCCCGACAGTGTCACATAGGCATATGCGCCTCGCCCCCCAGCTGATGGCATGGTCGTAGAGAGCCTTTACGGTCTCCGGTTTCGCTCGGGTCGTATCCTCCGTAACGAACATCACCGGGATGTTCTCTTTCACTGCAAAGCACACGGCCTTCTCGCTGGTCTCCAACATTCGGTCGAGCGTCCAATCTTCGGCATACTGTCGGATCGGAGACGAACCGATGAAGGTGCACACTTCGATCGGAATGCCTACTTCCTGCGAGATTTTGGCAACCGGCTCAACATCTACAATGACCGTGCGGGCTGCGCAGTTGGGAAAGATCGGCAGCTTTGCATCGGCGATTTCCTTCGCGAGCGCGCGTACCGATTCAACAACTTGCGGCCCCGCACCCGGAAGGCCGATATCGGCGGCGCAGACACCAATTTCCGCCATCAGGTGCAGTAGCCTGATCTTGGTCTCGATCGGTGGATCGATGGCCGACGGCGACTGCAATCCGTCACGTAACGTTTCGTCGTTCAAATCGACTTTGGTGGACGTCCAGTCAAAGGAGTCCGCAGCGTTCCAGTCATGGATTAGTTCTGATGGTTGCATGATCCTAGTGCGCTAGTCTCTTGGGTTCGTAAAATGGAGTGTAATCTAGGCGCAAAGCTACCTAGTCGGACGGTGCGCCGTCCAGCAGATTCTCCAGCGGACGTGCCTCCGCCCCGTTCTCGTCACAGACCGCGTACTCCGTCTCACCTGACGCGTACATCGCGACACCGGCGTATTCGCCCTTCGCATTCAACACGAAGAAGCGGATGTTGAAGTTGGGTTCTCCACGACTGTTCAGGAGTCGCTCTTCAACGGTATTCTGACGAATGCGTTGCAGGCCTGCCATGCCAGCGTCGGTGGGATGTTTACCGATACGCAGATTCTCCACAATCAGATACGACGTGAGGTTAAAGAGGTTTGCTTCGCCCCTGCCGGTCGACCCTGCCGCACCGACGTCGCCGTCAACATAGAGTCCGGCACCAAGGATTGGTGAATCGCCTGTTCGGCCCGGAATCTTCCAGGCAAGTCCGCTGGTCGTGGTCACGCCACAAATGTCGCCGTTCGGACCTATGCCGTCACAGTTGATGGTGCCCCAGAAGTGGGACTCCTCAATTAAGCCGTCCCTGAGCATTCCGAGTCCCGCGTCGTAGGCTGCCTGAACACGCTTGGTTGGATCGAGATAGTGTCGCGGGTCAACGCGTCGTTTCCACTCTAACCACATGTTCCTAGAGTGTTCGGTGTTGAGGTCATCCTCGATCGTGAATCCCAATGCCCGGGCAAACTCCTGGGCGCCTTTACCGACGAGCAGATGGTGATCCGTGTACTCCATCACGGCTTTCGCAACCAAAGACGGTGTCCTAATGCCCTCGAGGGCCGCTACACCACCCGCCCATTTCTTGGGCCCGTGCATGCAGCAGGAGTCGAGCTGGACAACCCCTTCGGCATTGGGGAGACCTCCGAAACCAATTCCAGACTCTTCAGGGTCCAGCTCGGGGATATTGACACCGGCGATCAACGCATCTAGAACGTCCGATCCTTCGGTGATCAATCTGAACGCTCTCTCGACTGCGCACTCGGGGCCGCCATTCTTGTACCTGATGCCACTGGAATCGGAAATCACAACCGGCCTCACGCTCTGTGGCGTGTATACCACCGGCGCTTCTCCCAGCAATGGTTTCGGGGCTACAGTTGCTCCGGCAGCCGCAGCAGCTCCAGTCCTTACGAAGTCGCGACGAGTGAGTCGCCGATTCATAACAGCATCCTCCCAAGCAAAACGTTCAATCGTGCGCGCAGCAGCCTTCGCCTTCCCACCCCTCCTTGCCCTCGCGGATCAGCCAAGGCACCATGAGCAGAGCGGCAGTCGGATCAGCCCACCACCAGCCCACAGCCGCGTTCGCCGCCAACCCGAGCAATAGGCAAAGGGATAAATATGAGCAGGCTATCGTTTCCTTCGCCTCGGCCCGAAGCGCGGGACTCTGAATGATTGCGGCAACGCGAAGTTTCCATACGGCAACCAGCGGCATCACGACAAGCGAAACACCGGCAAGCACAAGGCCTATCAGGCTCTCGGAGGGTGCTTCTCTCGCCCAGAGGTCCCAGGCCGATTGCAGCAGAACGTAGGCGGCGAGCGCAAAGAAGGTGAGCCCCACAAATCGATGCACCCTACGCTCCGCGTGCTCTATGGCTTCCGCACCACTGCCACGGGCTTCTACTGAGAACCGCCACAAAACCACCGATGCCGCCGCCAGCTCGATGATGCTGTCGAAGCCGAACCCAACCAGAGCGATGCTCTCAGCTCGGGCTCCCGCCCATAGCGCGACAATGGCTTCTACAGCGTTGTAGACCATCGTGGCGACGAGTAACCACAAACCGAGTCGGACCCAGCGCTGACGATCAAAGCCGGGGCCGGGGTCTGAGTGCTGGGAAGTTGGCACGTTACCGCCTTTCACCATCAGGGTGCAGGCGCAATCTCCTCGTGGGTAGCAACCATGTTGTGCAACGCCTGATCTCGGATCTCGGCGTTCGGACCCACCAAACAGTGGTTCAATGTCGAACCGCGCACTTGCGCGCCCTCCGCAATCAGCGTGTCAACTAGAGTGCACCCATCAACTGTGGCACCTCGTTCGATTGAAACGTTTGGACCGATCACGCAGTTCGCGAGTTTCACGCCTTCAGCGACATACACCGGGTCTACCACCCGTACTGAGTCGGCTGCCGCTGGTGGCCTCGCACCTCCTGCCTGCAGGAGGTGTCTGTTGGTTGCGATGACCGTCTCCACCTTGCCACAGTCATACCATCCAGAAACTTCGGCGGTCAACAGCTTCCTACCATTGTCAATCATGTACTGAAATGCATCGGTGAGAAACCATTCACCCTTCATCTGGGGGCCGGCGAGAGTCTTTGTGACGCCATCGAACATCGTTAAAGAATCGCGGACGTAGTATAGGCCTATGTTGGCGAGTTTCGAGATCGGCTCCGAAGGTTTCTCGACGATTCGCTGCATGTATCCGGCTTCGTCGGTTACGACTACACCAAACCGCTGATAGTCCTCGACCTCCTTAGCCCAGATAATTCCATCAGCGTCCACTTCATCGATTATGGTCAGGTCGGCGTCGAACACCGTATCCACGAAAATGATCAACACCGGACCGTCCACAAACGGGCGGGCTAAATTGACGGCGCCGGCTGTTCCGTCTTGGGTCTTCTGTTCTACAAACCTCGCAGGGAATTCGTAGTGGGAGGTCACATATTCCTCCACCTGTTCCTTCAGATGCCCAGTTATGAAGATCATCTCATCGACATCGAGGCCCTCGAGCTTGTCCACCACGTAATCCATTACCGGCCGGCCAGCAACGGTCACCAGCGGTTTAGGGACCTCTTTGGTGAGCGGCAGCAGCCGCGTACCCTTTCCAGCAACTGGCAAAACGACCTTCATTTCTTTCTCCTGTATCAGAGCATGTGGAGTACGAGAGATGCAGGTGTCGACGGGCAAGCCCGAACGCACACTCCACACCCCACACAACCTTCTATCCTTATTACCGGTCGGCCTTCTGCATCGAGAGTGAGTGCTTTTTCTCCGATTGGACACTGCCGAGCGCACACTCCGCACTCAACCTTCTGAAACGCGATGCACCGCTCGGGGATAAGCTCCAATTCGGCCATCCGATACCCAACCCACAGGTTCTCCGGCGGTATTAGCGCATCAGTAGGACAAACAACTGCGCACTTCATCTCGGAACACGCAATACACGGTTGAGCTACCGGTTCGATCACCGGTGTACCGGCGGCGAGCCCCGCCCCAGGAGGTGCGTTGAAGATCGCGTGTGCGGGACAGACATCCAGACAGTCGCCACAGCGCGTGCAGGCGGCAATGAACGCGACCTCCGCCAGAGCACCCGGCGGTCGGAAATACCGCTGCGGCACAACGCGGCGTTCGGTGCGTTCCGCCACTTCCTCCACGAGCCGACCGAGCGTGGCACGAAAGAAGTGACGACGATCCGCCTCCCCTTTCACAAGGGTGGCAAGCCTCCGCTTAAGAGCCAACCTTCGTGAGCTCCTCGTTCTCTGTCGTGAACCTGCGCTTTGAAGACATCGATACAAGCTATCGACTCCACCGAGTTCACGGCAGGCGTTGGATAACCCCTTATCTTGGTACGCTGAGCCACCATCGCCGTCAGACTCAACTATGGATGGAGTAGACACATGCGGCCAAGCCGTTGCTTGCTGATTCTATTTGCGTTCGGGTCAACATCTTCGATTTCCGCCCAAAACCTCGATCAAACGCAACCAGACCGGGGAGTCGATTTCTCAGGTGTGTTGCAGCTCAACGCGTACTACAACGACGACCTGGTGAACAACCGAGAGAATCCTTGGCTAGCCTCGCCAAGGAACCCGATCTCCGGAGATAGGCTGGAGGCGGCGGGGAGTTCGGTTCGGCAAAGCCGTGTCACCCTCTCTGCATGGGCTACCGATGTGTTGGGTGGACGGGCCGAGGGAGAACTGGACCTGGATTTTTTCAGCAGCGGGGCTCAAGACCAACGCCCCACAGCTAGTCCGCGCATTCGTCGCGTCGTTGCCCGCGTCATCTGGCCCAATGCATGGGTGCTCTTCGGTCAAGAGGCGCTGCCGATTTCCTCGCTCGATCCGTCGTCGTTTTCCGCGATCGGGGTGCCAGGATTCACAGGTTCGGGCAACCTGTCACGGTGGCTGCCTCAAGTAAGGTTGGGACTGGAGATGGGCACATCGCTCAGGGTCGGGATTGAAGCCGCGGCAGTGGCACCGCGATTCGATAATTTGCTGGACGAAGACTCGCCGGAGCCAGACCCGGCCGAGCTGAGCAAACGTCCGTTCGTTCAGGGCCGGTTGCTGAGCCGTTGGGGTGATGACGCCACTGGCGGAGAAATCACTGTCGGTGGCCATTACGGTTGGTTCACCGACGACGTCGGTTCCCTCGGAACTACTCGCGCCGGCGCAGTCACAGCCCGATTCTTGGTGATGTCGAGGTTCGAGCTCCGGGGCGAGGCGTTCCTCGGCGAGGGTTTGGGTATGTTGGGCGGTGGCGGTATCGACCAGACCCTGAGTCCGGACGGAGCGCCCGTGCGAACCAAGGGAGGCTGGGCTCAGCTGAACGTTCACCTAGCCGAAAGCATCGAGGTGGGTGGTGGCTACGGCATCGACGACCCAAACAACAATGACCTCGATCCCGCTACCGGACGTGGCTTCAATGTCAGCTGGGAGCTCCACTGCCACCTTCGCGCGTCGCCGATTCTGGTTGCAGCCGAATACCGCAGGCTTGAGACGACCTACTTAGACGCCGTCTACGATCTGCAGACGGCTAACCACCTCAACATGGCGCTCGGTTTCGAGTTCTGATCCAGCGGCGCCTCTGCGGCGAGAATAAGCAGGCGAACTAACAGCCGGGCACCGGTTATAATTTGACATCATGATATTCTCAATCGTTCTCGCACTGGTCTTCCAGCTGCAGATCCCGGAGCCGACGGGATACGTCAACGACTTTGCAGGGATTATCGATTCTCCATCCAGGCAGCTGATTGGTGGTGTGATCGAAGAAGTCCGTTTGAAATCAGGCGGCGAAATCGTGGTGGTTACGCTCCCCGACATCGAAGGCAGGCCCTCAATAGAGGTTGCCCGGGATATCGGCAGGCAGTGGCAGGTGGGTGCTACCGGCCAGGCCGGTGACCGTGCTCGAAATGCCGGTATCGTTGTTCTGCTGGTACCTGGGGAACGACTGGGCGATGGCAGGGCCCAGCTGGCGATAGCCACCGGGACGGGCACCGAGGGATTTGTGACCGACGCCCGCTCAGGCCGAATCAGAGACGCGATCGGTCGCACAGCGGTTGAGACCAACAGCTACGGATCGGGCCTGGCTGCGGGTGTGTGGCTACTTGCCGAGGCCTTTTCAGAGGAGTTCGAGTTCGAACTCACCGGTACTGCACCGGTGCGTATCAGCCAACCTCCCCCATCTCGGCGCCCCGGGGGTGGACTCCGTCGTCTCATCAGCTTCGTTGTTATGATCGTGATCTTCTCGACATTGTTCGGCGGGCGGGGAAGAGGCGGACGAGGCGGTCATTATCGCCGCGGCGGCGGAATGGGTTGGTTCCTGCTTGGAATGATGCTGGGTGGTGGGCCGCGGCACGGCGGTGGCGGCTGGGGCGGTGGCGGATTCGGGGGAGGTGGGTTCGGTGGTTTTGGGGGCGGTGGAGGATTCGGCGGCGGCGGAGCTTCAGGGAGTTTCTAATGGCCAAGGATCTGAATACGAAGGTCGAAGAGTTCGCGGGACGTCTCGAGGCGGCACTCGGAGACAATCTTGTCTCGTTATTGTTGTACGGCCCGGCGGTGCGCGTCGAGGGTCCCAACATCCCCACGACGCTGCTCGTGGTGAGCGATGCATCCCCCGCGGCGCTACGTTGCATCGAAGAGCACGTAGGTGGTTGGGTAAAGAAGGGTTTCCCACCTCCGCTGATTTTTTCCGAGCGCGAATGGGGCGCATCGTCCGACGTTTTCCCCATCGAGATCGAGGACATGCGTGAGGCGCACCGCCTTTTGCGGGGGGCCGACCCACTGCAAGGAATCGTCACTTCAAAGGAAGATCTGCGCCGGGAACTCGAACGCGAAGTAAGAGGGAAGTTGCTTCAGCTCCGGACGGAGTTTGCCGCAACAGCGTCCGATGGGAAGGCTCTCGGCAGCCTACTCGTTGATTCGGCCACCACGTTTTTTGTTCTCTTCCGGGCGACGTTGAGGCTGGTCGGTCGCACCCCTCCGCTCGAATCGGCAGAGCTGGTCAAAGAGACTGCAGATTTGGCAGATCTAGATGGCACGGCCTTTGATTGGATATTGGGTAGGCTGGCCGGGAAGAAACAGCCCAACCTCAAGCCTTACGACGTGACCGGCGATCGTTACGTCGAACAGATCGAACTGCTGGCGCACTTCGTAGACTCTTACGAAACGCAAATGGGCAACGGGAGCACAGAATCGAACGAATAGCGCGCGTTTCGTCCGAGACGGCGCCGGACCAAGGGAGTGAAGAATGAGACGATTACTTCTAACTGCCGTAGCGGCATTGTCGCTATCGAGCTGTGGGTACAACAGGATACAAGCGTTGGACGAGCAGGCGGAGAGTTTCAAGAGCCAAATCGAGGTGCAGTTACAGAGGCGGGCAGACCTCGTACCCAACCTCGTGGCGACTGTTCGCGGATTCGCCGAACATGAAACCGAAATCTTCGAGGCCGTCACGAGTGCGCGTGCCCAACTCGGAGGGGCGGTATCGGGAGGCGATTTGGCAGAGATGGCCGTCGCGAACCAGACGTTGGGATCGGCGCTGGGCAGGTTGATCGCCATTGCCGAAGACAATCCGGAGATTCAATCGAACCAGAACTTCAGAGACCTTCAGTCACAGCTGGAGGGAACCGAGAACCGCATTTCGACGGCACGTCAGGATTACAATGCCGCGGTTCAGGCGTACAACTCCTACCTTCGCAGGTTTCCACAGGTGCTCACGGCGAAGATGATACGAGCCCAACCGCGTGAGTATTTCGAGGTTACGGATGAGGCGGCGAGGGAGGTGCCGGCGGTGGAGTTCTAGTAGTGGCGTGGAGATACGCAGAGATGCAGAGGCGCAGAGCGGCAGTACTGCACCTCTGCCATCCCTGCGCCTCTGCCGCCGTCTCTTACCGGTTCAGCTTCTCCCAACCCAATCGATACCTGAAAGCCCTCCCAGCGCCAAAATAAGCGCCTGCGTCCCACTCTTCTCATGACCCTGGGCCGAAAGAGCCACGTATAGCTGGTGTGCCAACGCCAGTCCGGGCAGGGCCAGTCCCATGCGCTTGGCCTCTTCCAGCGCGATGCCCATGTCCTTGATAAAGTGTTCCACGAAAAACCCGGGATCGAAATTCCCCGCCATCATCCGGGTACCCAGGTTCGATAGCGACCAACTCCCTGCTGCGGCGCTCGCGACTGATTCCATTACCGTCTCGAGATCCAGGCCCGCCTTGTAGCCGTATAGCAAACCTTCCGACACGGCGATCATCCCCGAAGCTATCAGGGTTTGATTGACCATCTTGGTGTGTTGTCCTGCTCCGGGACCGCCCTGCCGCACCCATTTGGCACCTAAGATCTTGAACACCGGCTCGAGGTCTTTCACCGTGGCTTCGTCACCACCGATCATGATCGACAAACGGGCTTCTCTGGCTCCGATGTCTCCGCCTGAGACTGGCGCATCGATGCTCTGGACACCCTTAGCGGCCGCAGCCGCAGCAATCTCAACAGCAAGTGCAGGCCTACTAGTCGTAAAGTCCACCAGGACTTTTCCCTTCTCACAGCCGGCGAGAGCACCGGAATCGCTCAGGATCACCTCGCGAACGTCATCGGGGAAACCCACAATCGAGCAGGTGATGTCAGAAACTGCTGCTACGTCGCGAGGTGAGTCCACCCATTTCGCGCCACGCCCGAGCAGGTCTTGAGCTTTGGATTTCGTGCGTGTGAAGATGGTCATATCGTAGCCGGCGTCGATCAGATGGCCGCACATGCTGAGCCCCATCACACCCGTTCCAATCCAGCCGATTTTCGTACTCTCAGGTGAAACGTTCATTGTTGAGTCCGCGGTTGATGGTTGAGGCAAAACCGTATCGG
>JBDHHK010000095.1:0-17519 GCA_039589395.1 Gemmatimonadota bacterium | reverse complement strand
CCAAGGTGCTCGACAAAGGCATGGAAGGCATCATAGCCGACGTGGAAAGAAGGCTCACCGATCTTTCTTATGAAGATCCTTCATATATCCACCGGAAGCAGTTTCTGGAATCAGTCATTATCGCATGCGAGAGCGCAGTTCATTTCGCGCGCCGTCATGCGGTGGAGGCGCACCGCTTGGCTCAGCTAGAATCGGATCCAGCGAGAAGGGCAGAGCTCGAAAAGACCGCTGAGATTTGCGAGCGCGTGCCCGCTTTACCTGCCCGCACGTTTCAAGAAGCACTGCAGTCTTTTTGGTTTACCCAACTGGTGCTCAATCTCGAAACGGATGCTCATGCTATTTCTCCGGGGCGTTTCGATCAGTATCTCTATCCGTTCTACCGGCACAGCATCGATTCGGAAGAGTTGACTCAGGAACATGCCCAGGAGCTTCTGGATCTTCTTTGGGTCAAGTTCGATGAAATCACACTTGCCAAAGACGGAGGAGAATCAGACACCAGCAGTTCCTATCCCGAGTTCCAGAACCTGAACATCGGCGGCCTGGCGCCGGACGGGAAGGATGCGTCCAACGAGCTGTCCTTTATGTGCCTTACCGCTCTGGAGCACGTGAAGCTGCCGCAGCCTCAGCTTTCTGCTCAGATCAGCAGTAAGACGTCACCGAAGTTCCTGCTCCGTTGTTGTGAGGTCCTGCGCCTGGGTACGGGTATGCCCGCTTTGTTCAATAGCGACACCATTACACTCGGCATGGTCAACCGGGGCAAGTCGCTTCAGGATGCTCGCTCGGGTAGCGTCAACGGATGTGTATCTCCGAACTGCGACGGCAAGGACCGGATGGCGTCGTCGGGGTACTTCAACCTCGCTAAGTGTTTGGAGCTGGCGCTGAATGACGGCATAGAACGGCTGACGGGAGAGCAGGTGGGTCCCGCAACCGGCGACCCAACGAGCTTCAAGTCTTTCGACGACGTTATTGGTGCGTTCCGAGGTCAGGTGAAGCACTTCGTCGAGTTGAAGATCAAGTACGACAACACGATGCGCGACATCTACGCCACCTATTGCCCGGTGCCCTTTACGTCGGCCGTAATCGACGATTGCATCGACAATGCGCTTGACTGGCACAAGGGTGGCGCCCGCTACAACCAGGCGGTGATATCGGGCGTCGGGGTCGGTACAGTGGCCGACTCTTTGGCCGGAATCAAGAAGCACGTGTTCGAAGACGGGACATTCACTTCAGCCCAGATGAAGCTTGCGTTGGACGAAGATTATGCCGGTCACGAAACGCTCAGGCAGGTGCTCATCAACAAAACACCACATTACGGCAACGACGACGACTACGCGGACGACTTGGCGGTGCTTACACAGGGGATATTCTGCGATGAGGTGGAAAAGCACCGTGACATCCAAGGAGCGAAGTACTGGGTGAATCTGTTGCCCACCACCGCACATATCGCTCTTGGTGCGGTGACCGGCGCGACACCAGACGGCCGTTTCGCAAAGCACTGGCTATCGGAAGGCGTCTCTCCAGTACAAGGTCACGATCGCAATGGACCGACGGCATCGTGCCGCTCGGTGGGAAAGCTAGATCATGCCAGGTGTAACGGGACCCTCCTAAACGTCAAGATCAACCCGCAGTGTCTCGGGTCGCTGGCGGATCTTCACAAAGTTGCTGCGCTCATCCGCGGCTACTTCGATCAAGGCGGACACCATATTCAGTTCAACGTCGTGGACCGAGCCGTCTTGGAGGACGCGCTGGAACACCCGGAAGAACACCGGAACCTATTGATCCGTGTCGCTGGCTACTCCGACTACTTCGTGGTGCTCGGCCCCGACATCCAGAAGGAGATTCTCTCCCGGACGGAGCACAACCTTTAGTGTTCCCATGATCGAGGGATGGATTTGGGACATCAAGAAGTACGCGCTTCATGATGGCCCGGGGATTCGCACCACTGTTTTCTTGAAGGGGTGCCCGCTGCGCTGCCTCTGGTGCTGCAATCCCGAATCACAGGAGTTCTCGCCTCGAGTATTCTGGGACAAAGAGAAGTGCCTCCACTGCGGTCTCTGTGTGGAGACCTGTCCCAACCAGGCGGTTGTTTTCGATGATCTTGGCGATCGAACGGTGGACCCGGAGCGCTGCGAGGTTTGCGGCCTCTGTGCCGAACAGTGCCCTGGTGAGGCTGCACTATTGGCGGGTCGCCGAGTGACCGTGGAGGAAGTTCTCGAGGAGGTTCGCAAGGACGCGGTGTACTTTTCTCGATCCGGAGGAGGTCTCACGCTCTCAGGGGGAGAGCCGCTCGCCCAGCCTGATTTTGCCTACCATCTATTACGCGCGTACAAGACTTCGGAATATGGTCTCCATACTACGGTTGATACTTGCGGCAACGTACCGTGGAGCACTCTAGCACGATTCCTCGATCACGTCGATCTGTTCCTCTATGACGTCAAACAGATGGATTCCGAAAAACACCATCGGCTAACGGGCGTTTGTAACAAACCAATCCTGGAGAACTTGGCATGCCTCGCTGAGTCGGCGAAGGAGGTGGTCGTTCGCGTGCCTTTGATCCCGGGGTGCAATGACGACGAGGGCAACATTCGCCGAACCGCGGAGTTTGCGCAGAACTTGCCGAGAATCGATCGGCTCGACTTGCTTCCCTACCATCGACTCGGCGAGCCGAAGTACCGGCGGCTCGCAGTTGACTACCCGCTCCAGGAAACCAAGACCCAGCCGAAAGAAGTGGTCGAGAGGCTCAAGGCAATCGTGGAAGACTACGGACTAAGAGTAAAGATAGGCGGCTAGGGGCAGATGCAGACAACCCCCAGCTTTCCATGCGCGCGCCTTGAATTCCCCGACCGTCGCAGCATCTTGGATCACCACTAACGCGATACACCCAGGAGACTCAGGGGCATGCCCCAAAACTCAGACGTAATCATCGTCGGTGCAGGGCTCATTGGCTGTGCCACAGCGTTCCACCTGTCTCAGCGGGGTGTGAAGGTCACGGTACTCGAAAAGAACACGGTCGGTGCGGGAGGGACCGGGCGGTCATCGGCGATCGTGCGCCAGCATTACTCCAATGAGCTGACGGCCCGAATGGCTCTCCACGGTCTCAGAGTGTTCCAGGAGTTCGACGAGAGAGTCGGAGGTGAATGTGACTTTCGGAAGACGGGCTGGGTGACGATTGCGTCTGCTGACGATCTCGACGGCATGGCGGCCAACGTGCAGCTGCTTCAGAGTTACGGTATAGACACTGAGCTGCTCACCGCGGCGGACCTGCAGGCGATGGTCCCAGGGATGGACACGAAGGATCTGGGTGCCGTGGTCCATGAGCCGGAGAGCGGCTACGCAGATCCCCATCTCACGCTCTTCGGTTACGCCGATGCGGCAAAGCGGCTCGGCACGACAATAGTCCAGGACTGCAGAGTCACCGGCATCAGGTTCGCCGGCGGCAGAGTGGCGGGAGTAGACACGCCGGCCGAGGCGTATGACGCCCCAGTCGTGGTGAACTGCGCGGGCCCGTGGGGCGCTCAAGTGGCCGAAATGGCCGGAGTCTCAGCACCGATAATCTGCTCGCGAGTTCAGGTGGCGGTATTTCGTCGCCCAGGGGGATTTTCAACTCACCCGGTGGTGATGGACTTCATCAACGGGATCTATCTGCGGCCTGAGACCGGGAACATCTCGCTTGTGGGGTCTATCGATCCCGCCGAGGCGAAAGATGTTGTAGACCCTGACGATTTTCCGGAGCATGCCACAACGGAGTTCTTGATTGAGATGGGCGAGCAGTTCGTGAAGAGGTACCCGCCCATGGAGACTAGCGAATGCCTGGATGGGTACGCCAGCATCTACTCCATTACGCCAGACTGGCATCCGATCATCGACGAAGTGCCAGCCGGAAGCGGAAACTTCTTATGCTCTGGTTTCAGCGGGCACGGGTTCAAGCTCGCTCCCGCGGTCGGCCTCATGACGGCCGATTTGATCTTGAAAGAGAGCGACCCGGAGTTTCCCACCCACATGTTTCGGTTCAACCGGTTCGCAGAAGGGGATTTGGTGAGGGGAAAGTACGAGTATTCGATCACGGGGTGAGCTGTGAGTTGTGAGTGGTGATTACCACAGCTTGCACTGCTTCCAGAAAGAGGTCCCGATGTCGCACGAGAAACATCACATAGTCATCGGCGCCGGGGTGATTGGTGTCTGCATCGCTTACTTCATGGGCAAGCGCGGTGCGAGGGTCACTGTCTACGACAAAGGTGAGGTTGGTCAAGGTGCCTCATACGGAAATGCGGGCGCCATTGCCCTTGGTCACTCTCCCCTCAACAAACCGGGGCGGGTTAAGCAGGCTGTCAGGTCGATCTTCGACCCACTCAGCCCCCTCCACGTTGCGCCCCGCATCGATCCTGCCCTGATCCGATGGTTCTGGACGTTTCGAAGATACTGTGGCGAGGAACGACTCCGTTCCGCCATGGAACTACTGGGCGCACTCGGGCATCCCACGGGAGATCTTTTCGAACAGCTGATTCAAGACGAACAGCTGAACTGCAACTACACCCCCGGCGGGTACTACCAGATCTACAAGACTGCAGCAGCTCTAACCGGGGCACAACGTGAAGCGGCGATGACCGAGCTCCACGGTTACCACCCCGAGGCCGTATCTGGTGAGGCTTTACGCGAAATCGAGCCCGCAATTCGCGAAGACATCATCGGTGGCGTGCACTTCAAAGATTCGGCAACGATCGATCCGTTCCGTTTCGTGGCCGGCCTGGCCGAAGCCACGAAGAAGCAAAGTGTAGCCATTAGAGAAAGGTGTGCGGTTGAACAGGTGCTATTGGAAGGTGACTCGGTGGTGGGTGTACAACTGTCCGACGGCGAGAAAGTGTCGGCAGACAACGTGATTGTGGCGGCAGGAGCCCATTCCAGCGCTCTGACACGAAAACTGGGGATTTCGCTGCCACTTCAAGCTGCCAAGGGCTACAGCTCCGATCACGAGCTTTCGACGAAAGGCACACCGAACCTCGGCATCACATTCATGCTTGGCGAACGCTCAGTTTACTGCACTCCAATGGGAAGCTTCCTCAGGCTGGCCGGCACGCTCGAGTTCTCCGGGTTGAACCACGACATTCGCGCTGCACGCCTGGCGCAACTGACGAACTCGGCCAGGCAGTACGTAAAGGGTATGGAGGATGTGGAGGCTGGCACCGAATGGTGTGGCCTACGACCATGCTTGCCTGATGGTTACCCAGCAGTAGGACCAGTGTCCGGGCTGGACGGTCTTTTCGTCGCCACCGGACACGCGATGCTCGGACTCACTCTGGGGCCGATCACCGGGAAGCTGATGGCTGAGATGATACTGGACGGATCGCCGTCAATGGACATTGGCGATTTCAGAGTCGACAGGTTCAGGTAAAAACGGCCGACGTTCTGCAACGCCGGCCGTTTCGGTCGTGACGAGTCGGCCTAACTCGTTACTCCTCGATGATGATCAGGAACGGTGACGCATCCCAGAAATCAGCCGGCGAGGTGATACGAAGCGGTCCGTAGATCCTGCCGTCTTCGTCCGGCACGTT
Source organism: Gemmatimonadota bacterium (assembly GCA_039589395.1). Taxonomy (GTDB): domain Bacteria; phylum Gemmatimonadota; class Gemmatimonadetes; order Gemmatimonadales; family GWC2-71-9; genus JBDGYW01. Next base: position 11,970 of record JBDHHK010000095.1, on the reverse strand, counting down.
CTCGAGGAACTCGAGATTGTGACGCGACACTATCGTGTATGTGACGTCCGGGTTTGGCACCGGGATTTCACTCACTTGCCGCTTGTCGATGGCGGTGAACTGGCTCGGATCTAGATTCCGACCCGGCACCAGTGTCTCTCCAGACTTTCCAAAGATGAACAACACTCTTGCTCCGCCTTGCTTCTCGATGATGCCTTGCTCGAGCAGCTCTTCCTTCGTGGCGATCGTGTAGTACACCTTGCTCGCTTCGTCGATTTCGCTCTCGAGTGTGCCAATCTCAGATGCGAGCCTTTCGGTCTCGTCTTGAAGGCTCGTCACCTGGTCGGTGAGCGCAGCAATGTTTTCGCGGTGCGTGGCCAACACGCCCTCATAGTTGACAATCGTGCTTTCCAACGTGTTGCGAATACTGTCAGAAAGCTGGGTCAGCTGGCGGACTCTCCAACGATTTTGTCGCAACCGTTCTTCGGACTGCGACAAGCGGGCGTCGAGCAACCGGATCTTGCCGAGAATGGAGTCGCGTGATGCTGCGACCGGTGACTCGACAGCTACGCGCAACTCCTGGCCTTCCAATTCAACGGCGGCCAGCTCTGCACTGATTTCACTCATCACCTGCGCATACTCGGCAACGGCGCCGAGAAGTGTGTCTTGCTGAGCGGTCACGATCTCCAACTGTGCGAGCTGCTGCTGTATTTCCTCGGACGGTCCACATGCTACCAGGGCCATGGACAACGCAACCAGCCAGCCCGTCTTTCGTGTGTTCACGTGCTTCCCCAACATCGAATACTCCTTACAGAAGAATCATAAAGTGTGTCAGTTTGGCCCAATCTCGGCCGTACAATAGTAATCACCTGCGCCATCTTCGGTGAAATCGCTGCTTTTGTTGTTTCTAGTCGTTTTGCAGCAAAAGTGTTCCAGCCTCCGGTACCGAAGTATCGCCAAAGGGCCGGTTCCCGAATAGAGAACCGGCCCTGATGTTTGGTGGCTCCGCTCGACTAGCCTTCTGTCAGCAGGGCGAACGTGTCACGAGCAATCAGGAACTCTTCGTTTCGAGGTATCACAAATGCGGCCAGCCGGGCACCGCCTTTTGTGATTTGACCGGCCTGTCCGTCGTGTGCCGCGTCGTTGAGGTCGTTATCCAGCTCGAGCCCGATACACTCCAACCCCTCACAAATGCGTTCCCGAATGATTGGCGAGTTCTCGCCTATCCCGCCACTGAACACAACCGCGTCCGCGCTGCCCATCTCGGCGAGATACGCACCGATGTACCGTCTTGCCTGGCGACAGAAGATGTCGATCGCCAACGTTGCGCGGCGGTCTTGATGCTCGGCTTCCTCTTCTAGAAGCTCCCGCATATCGTCGGTCAGGCCTGAGATACCAAGCAACCCGGATTGTTTCTGCAGCAGTGTGTCGATCTCGGAGGTCGTCATTCCCTCCTTCACGGTCAGGTATTCAATCAGTGACGGATCGATCGTACCAGATCTGGTACCCATGACCAAGCCTTCGAGCGGCGTGAATCCCATAGATGTGACGAACGAATTCCCCTCCTTGATTCCGCACGCCGAGCAGCCCTCGCCGAGGTAGATCGTGATGATATTCACCTGCTCGCGCTTAATGCCCATCATCTTCCGGTACCGAAACGCCAGGTATCGATGGGCGGTGCCGTGGAATCCGTAACGGCGAATCTTGTGGCGCCTGTATAGCTGGTACGGAATGGCGTACAGGTAGGAAGCCTGAGGCATCGTCGAGTGGAAACCGGTGTTGAATACCGCTACCTGAGGCACGCCCCCGCCCAGCAGGTCGATCGCGGCGCGGATACCGTTGAGGTTCGCTGGATTGTGAAACGGTGCAAGTTCGATGCAGTCTTCGATCTTCTCGATAACTTCGTCAGTGATCCGAACCGGCCTTCTGAAGTGTTCGCCTCCGTGAACGACCCTGTGGCCCACCGCATGGATGTCGCCGAGCGAGGATACCTTGTCGATGCCCGAGTCTCGGGAGATGATCCACCGCAAGATATTGTCGATGGCTCCGCGGTGATCCCGAATCGACTCTGCTCTCCGGACCTTCGGATGTCCCTCAGCTTGAAAAGTGATCAGCGCCTGGCCGCCAATTCTCTCGATCATCCCACGCGCCATACGTCGGTCAAAGTCTTGCTCGATTAGCTCGCGATCGGTTTCCAGTATCTGGAACCTGACTCTCGAAGCGTCGCAGTTCAGGACGAGCACATTCATGAAACGACTTCCTCTATGAGTCTTCCGGAATTGCCTGGTAGTAGTCGGACCAGCGCTGGTCTACGTCTGTCAATGCCCGGAACGTGTCCCTGGCAATCAGCAGCTCCTCGTTCGTGGGGATCACGTAAGCATCGAGTGTGCTGTCGTCCGTCGTGATCTTCCCATGCTCGCCGGGCGCGATCGAGTTGTTTCGTTCGGCATCCATCGAAAGTCCCAACGCCTCGAGGCCCACACAGATCCGCTCCCTGACCTCCGGCGACCGTTCGCCCATCCCGGCGCTGAAAACGATCGCATCGGCACCGCCCATCTCAGCGACATACGCACCCACGTAGTGTTTGATGCGCCGGCTGAATATCTCAATCGCCAGTATTGCGCGACGATCCTGGTTTTCCTCCTCTTCCTCGAGCAGTTCGCGCATATCACTGGTTAGACCAGACACACCAAGCAGACCCGATTGTTTGTTGAGCAGCGTGTCTACCTCGGAAACACTCATACCTTCCTTTATCGTGAGATACTCGATCAAAGATGGATCGATGTTTCCGGCCCTTGTTCCCATCACGAGGCCCTCGAGGGGTGTGAAACCCATCGAAGTCGCGAACGATTGTCCGCCTTTGATGGCGCATGCGGAACAGCCGTTCCCGAGGTGGAGCGTTATGATATTGACTTGGTCAGGTTCGATTTCTTGGATCTTCCGGTAGCGGTACGCCAGGTACCTGTGTGACGTCCCGTGGAATCCGTAACGCCTGATCTTGTGTCGGCGATATAGCTGGTAGGGGATCGCATACAGATATGATGTTTGAGGCATCGTCGAGTGGAACGATGTATCGAACACCGCTACCTGAGGCACGCCCTCACCAAGCAGCTCCGTGGTCGCCCTTATTCCCTTCAGGTTCGCGGGATTGTGGAGCGGGGCCAGGTCGATGCAGTCTTCGATTCCGTCAATGACCGCCTCATCGATTCTAACCGACTGTTTGAACCGCTCCCCACCGTGTACGACCCGGTGCCCAACGGCTTGGATATCGGCTAGTGAGGTGATGTTGTCTATGTGCGACGACCGCGAGACTATCCATCTCAGAATGGCGTCAATCGCCGCGCGATGATCGCGCAGCGGCTCAGCGCGGCGTTCTTTGGGCTGCCCCTCCGCCTGAAAGGTCACCAGCGCCTGGCCGCCAACCCGCTCCACGATGCCGCTCGCGAGTCGGCGGTCGGCATCGTCCTTGATCTTGTCCAGATCGGTGTCGACGATCTGAAACTTTACGCTGGACGAACCACAGTTCAGAACCAGTACGTTCATGGTATTCCTCGATACTATGTCTATGCCCCACTGTTGCCGGAGGCTCGGGGTTTGATCATTAGTCCTATAACGCGGGCTTCCGCTGCCAGTGGTTCAACCGCCCGGGAGGGTGTCCGGCTCAACGGGCAGATCGAGCCTCGCGCTCCATTCCTCGAATGATGCGTCGTACAGTTTCGACGTGTAGCCGAGATAGCGGGACACAAAGTAGAGCGCAGAGCCGGCCATTCCGGTTCCGCAATACGCAACAACCGAATCACCTGCTGTTACGCCCGCTGCTACGAGGATTTGCTTCAGGGAATCGGCATCGGCAAACGTCGATGTCCCCTCCAGCAGCAGGCTAGAGTAGGGGAGGTTGGCCGTCCCAGCAATGTGACCGGGGCGCGCGTAAGAGCCGGCGCGTTCTCCCGAGTACGAAGTCGGCCCTCTGGCATCGAAGATGGCCAGAGCCGGATTCGTCAGATGCTCGCCGAGCCAGTCGAGAAAGGCAACGATATTTGGCTGCACGTTTGGAGTGATGGAACCGGGTACGATCTCCGGGGGCTCTGTTGTTAGCGATCTGTCAGCCTCAACCCAGGCAGCAAGGCCACCGTTCAAGAGCGAGGTTCGGTCACCCAGCCCGATGTAGTCGAGGGTGAAAAACGTGCGTGTCGCCATGCTGAGTGCGTTATCACCATGGTAAAGTACGATGTGTGACTCGTTTGAAACGCCGAGTCCCTCGAACACCGAATCCAGGTGTGCCACAGGTGGGAGCTCGTTGTGCAGTCCTCTTGCTGACGTCATGAGGATCGTTTCACGATCGAGGCGTCGAGCATCCCTGATATGACCTTCATCATACTCGGGGCGTTCACCTATATGGATCAACACCAACCCCGAGTCGCCTAGGTGGTCGGCAAGCCAATCAGCCGAGACGAGCTGAGGCACAACCTCCGCTAAGATCTGCTCTTCCTCTGAGGGGGCGCATGCAGTTGAACAGAGTCCTACCAGCAGGCCATATACAGCTAACAACGAAAGGTTTTGCATTGCCGACCGCATTTTCCATTTCTCCCACATCTACCGGTTCAACGAAGGCACGTCATTGTCCAATATGGCCTGAAGCTGGGCCGCGTACTCCGCTAGGCGTTCCCGGAGTTGCACCAGCCGCGAGTGGGCATGGTTGCCCGGCCGTTGATCGGCCCGATTGGTCATGGCGTTCAAATACCCAATCTGTGAGATCAGCATCGGGGTTTGGTAGCGACCCTCCACGGTGACGAACTTCGCGTGCAGGTCCGTCAGCTTTTCCTCAACTGCTGCCGCGCCGGCGCCGCTGGAACGGACTCGATCTAGCAGCGATTCGAGGCGGTGCAACACCATCTTCGCTTCACTTGTGAAGTCGCGCACCTCGAGGTTGAACGCCGTCTGTGCTTCCAGGTCGGCCAAAGTAACGCCATCCGCGGCCACTCTGGGATCGATCATGAGGCTTAAGTTTACGGTATTGATGACATCGCTCCCAACCGAAAGCCTCGCCTGATACCGTCCAGGCGCAACCATCGGCCCGCGTCTACCGGCGGAGCCAGCGTTGGCGTCCCAGGGGCCTGCGTGACGCATGTCCCAAGTGAAGCGATGCATACCCGGCTCTGTCGCGACACGCGGCGTGCCGAGCCGTTCCAATTCGAAGCCACCCATACCCGGTTCGGCTGGAATTTCCGCTCCAGCGCTAGGTGCGCTGCTGGAAAAAGCGCGCACCAAAGTGCCGCTTGCATCCAAGATCTCTAGAGTTACCGGGTCGGTGGGCGAGGCACTCAAGAAATAATCGATCTGTGCACTAGGTGAGGGGTATCGTGGGCCACCGCTCGGCCGGCCAAATCCCCGGGACGAATGTACTCGGAATGCGTCTCGCGGTTGGAAAAGGAAAGCCGAAGCAGCGGCAACGTTCGCATCGAGCTCATGCAATGGCGTTACATCGTCCATGACCCAGAACGATCTGCCCATCGTCGAAAGTACCAGGTCTTGCCTGAAGACCTTGATGTCGGTTACCGGTGTCACCGGGAGATTCTGCTGGAACGACTGCCAGTGGGCACCGTCATCAAATGAGACGAAAAGCCCGAATTCGGTACCGGCGTACAACAGACCCTCGCGGTCTGGATCTTCCCGAACTACACGTGTCGGAAAATCTGCCGGAATGCCGTTGGTGCCGGTGGTCAGCCGCGTCCAAGACTGGCCGTAATCTTCGGTGCGATATATATACGGCTGAAAATCGTCAAGCAGGTAACGGTAGATCGCGACATACGCCTTGCCCGCCCGATGCGGCGAGGGGTCAATGGTCTGAACACGTCCGTGGGGACCAAGGTCTGGTGGCGTGACGTTGGCCCAAGTAGCGCCGCCATCCCGAGTCACGTGCACAGGTCCGTCGTTCGCTCCGGTCCAGATGACGCCAGGTTCAACGGGGGATTCCTCTACAGCGTAGAGTGTGCTGTGGAACTCCTCACCGGTGATGTCACGGGTGATCGGCGATCCCGAAATAACCTGAGTCGCCGGGTCGAAGGCTGTGAGGTCTGGCGAAATCGTCTCCCAGGATTCGCCCTCATCCGTCGTCTTGTGCAGGAACTGGGAACCGTGATAGACGATGTTCGGATCGTGGGGAGACACCTCGATGGGTGAAACGCGCTGGAACCGGTAGTCGAGGTCGCGCGGGTTGTGCCCATACATATTTGCCGCACCGACATAGAACTGTTTTTCCTGACCGGTTGTCTTGTTATAGCGTCCGAACCGCCCCTTGCAGTTTGAGTAGACGATGTCCGGGTCGCCCGGTTTGGGTACCGCAGGTCCCGTCTCGCAGCCTCCGATAGCTCTCCAGTAACCTGTGTGACCACCTTCGGCCGAGTAGGGCGGGGCACTGGGCACCATTATCGTCGTGTTGTCCTGCTGTCCGGCGTAAACCCAATAAGGGTGTTGGTCGTCGATATCCACCTGATAGAGCTCGGCCGTTGGCTGGTTGGATTGCGTCGACCAGGTGGCACCGCCATCCCTCGTCACGTTCGCCCCACCGTCGTTGCACTGCACGTACAGGTCCGGATCGTTGGGATTGATCCATATGTCGTGATTGTCACCGTGCGGCGTCGACCTCCGTTGCCAGGTTTCTCCACCATCGGTGGACTTGAAGAAACCGGTCGTATTCACGTACAGGACGTCGGCGTTTGACGGATCCGCATCGAGGTTCAGGTAATAAAACGGACGGTCTAGAAGATTGTATTGTGTGGTGACCAAACGGAAACTGGCGCCGCGATCGTCCGAGCGATACATACCTCCTTCGCCCTCAGGCGCCTCGTACAGTACATAGAGTCGATCAGGATCGGAGCGCGATACCGCGAGGTCGCTCTTACCACGGATGCCTCGCGGCAGACCGTTCGTGAGCTCAGTCCACGTGTTTCCGCCGTCAGTTGATTTGTATACGCCGCCTTCATTGCCACCGCTGATGATCGTCCATGGCTTTCGTTCGGCACGCCACATGGATGCATAGATCTCTGCGGGATTGTCCGGGGCGAACTCCAGGTCAACGGCCCCGGTGCTGTCCGACACGAACAACACCTGCTCCCAGGTCGAACCGCCGTCGAGAGATCGGTAGACCCCTCTGTCGGGGTTGGGCCCGAAAGCATGGCCTATGGCTGCAACGAATACGATGTCGGGATTTCGTGGGTGTACCTCAACGGCACCAATTTGTCCCACATCGCGCAGGCCTATATGAGACCATGTGTGCCCGGCGTCGGTCGATTTGTAGACGCCACGCCCGGCGATGACGTTGCTGCGGATTCCGTCCGAGCCGGTGCCCACATACACGACGTTCGGGTCTGAATCGGCCACCTGTATTGCGCCAATCGAAGCCGTTTCGAAGTATCCGTCGGAGACGTTTTCCCAATTCTGGCCGTAATCGGTGGTTTTCCAGACTCCGCCACCGGTGGCGCCCTGGTAAAAGGTGCCAGGCTCTTCAGCGATGCCGGTGACGGTTGTCGCGCGCCCTCCGCGGGTCGGCCCGATCATGCGGAACTTCAGATCTGCGAACAGGGCAGGGGAGTACACCCGATTCTGGTCTGTTGTTTGCGCGCTGACCTCGCTAGTGGCGGCGACAGCTATGCAGACAGATGCTAGGACGATTGCAGATATGGACGTTCTCATTGAAAACCCCGGTTGTAGTTCGGAAATAGGCTGTCAGTTAGTCTGCACGGGCTGGCCGGTTCGGGCAACTGGCGAACCGAAATCCCCGCGGGTCAACGGCCCGCGAGGATGTAGTGTAGTGCTTGTTTCTTTCTAGACTCTAGTTGCGGCCCGCGTCCAGGTGGCCATGGCGCAGCATGGCATTGAACACGAGCGCATTTGTCATCTCCTGACCGTTCCTGATGCCGCCGCTTAGGAGTAACTCCGTCGGGTCACCGTCGTAAGCAAAGATCGTCCGATAGCGTGGCAGCGGTGCGGGGCCGCCACCTTTCCTGGAACAACCGCCACGGTACAGGGGGTGGGGGATCACTGGCCCGGAGCCGAGCAGGCTCGGTCCAGATGCGTACGCTGTCTGCAATTGTCCACCAGGTTTGGCGCAACAGCCTCCCGAACCGTTCAGCACGAGTGAACTACTCAATGACCCTGCCCTACGCAGGCGCGGGGGATTTGCAGACATCCTCGAAGTCCGCGTGAGGCACCGATGTAGCAAACCGCTGTATCTAGGCCACAATTTGCAGTCGTGAGTAGAATGGACCTTAAGATCTGATTGTGGAGTCCATGGTGGCCGAATTCACCGAATGTACACTGCGTGGTCGGACAGCGGCCCGGTCACCGATCGCTCCGACAAGTCCAGTCGGCTCACCACCCGTGCCGCGACCGTCGCTACACTCGAGTTGCTGGCGCGGGCGGTGAGCCACATCGATAGGCACCGCTCCGATGCTAGTGATGAATAGCCCGTGGGCTACTTCTTGTTTAATGGCCTAACGTTGAATTTGATCGACTGCCCATCGCCATCGATCACCTTATCCCTATCGTTGAAGACAGGGTTCACCACCAACCGGTACGCGCCTGTCTTGTTGATCCGCAGCTCCGGACCGTCTTCGCCCCCGAACGTGTAACAGCCGTCAGGCCCTGTTTGGATAGTCTGGTCACCATCCGGAAACTCACCACCGTCGAGCCGCAACTCCACCCAACTCCCATTGTTGGTGACAGCCTTGATGTCGTTGATGGGGATTCCCTCCACAGCACCGCCGACCGTACAGACTTGGAATTCTGTGAGCGTGGCGAATCCGTCTTCTTCCATCGTTATGTCCCCCGGCGGTGGTCGGAACTCCAGTGGGACCGCCCCGACGGCGGTGAACGTCAGCTCACCGCTTCCCAGCTGCACCTCATCTTCATCCGGGTCGTATGGGTCGCTGATAGTGTGGTTGATGGAAGGCGCGAAGACGTTTCCATCGGTGCCCACGCCGATACCGCTGACTTCGATGGTGCTCGCACCGCCCTCGACCTGCACCTGGAACGTGCCAATCCCGGCACCGTCGTCCGGGTCGGAGGCCGTTTGGATCGTCGCTTCTATCGAAAAATTCACACCGTCGCCACTCACCAAGGCGTTGCCGGCAGTTACCGATACTGTCAGCCTCACGTTGTTGACGGCTTCGGGATTAGACACACAGTCAGGGTCAACCACTTTGTCGCATTCGCCCGAGTCCCACGCTTTTACCTTGGCGGTCACGACCGTACCGGCGTCGTAGGTGCCCAGATCCCACCAGCCACTACCGACGTCAAGGCTCCCCGGATTGACTCCGAACTCCATCCAGGCCGGCTGCGCAACCTGGTAGCTGCTCCGGAAGCCGCCATAGCTGGAGCAGCCGCCTCGGTGACAGGCCCACACAGGCGGCGCGACCAGAGCGAGCACCTGGTCGCCAACGGCCGCCGTGGTTCTGCGCGCCAATCTCACCACCTTTTGGAGTGTGCTGAACTCGAACGCCTGACCTTGCGGAGCGGCTTCCGTCGCGCAGACGTCTACGTCTTCGGAGTGACTCAGGGCGACAGTACTCCATTGATCGCCCGCGCTGAAACGGTGAACGGTCATCCGGCCCGCTGCGGCATCACTCAACCCCCCCGCTCCAGTTGCTTCGTTGAAGGCATCGCACTGGGTGACAGTCCCAAACACCTCCAGGGGATTGTCCAGGTTATCGATCTCGATGCAATCACCGAACGTCGGCAGATCGACGCGGCCCTCGAAATCGAATTCCCGATCCCTCAGGTCTGTGCACAACTGCATTGAGACTGTGGCCGACCCCCCCCCCGTGACTTCATCCACGGCGGCTACGCCGACGGTGGTGTTGACGTCCTGCTGCAGCACCAGGGTGCCACCGGCACTGAGGGTTGCTGTGGCACACACATCGGGATCCGCCCCAGCTGCTATGCAGGCAGCCCCAGTTTCGATTATCACCTTGATCGGCACACCACCCGATCCTCCGGAGTTGAACTGACAGAACGGTTCGTCCGCGCAAGATGCTACCGACGGACCGTCGTCAGGATCGACGTCCCTGTATGCCTCGAGTGAGAAGTTCCCGAGGAATATCTCGATTCGGTACATCCTGTCCGGATCCAGCGTAAAATCTTGCTGGTAGCCCGGTTCACCGAACGGAATGCACCCGAGAACCGTTGGGTTGGGTGGTTGTTCTGTCGCGTTGAGAGCACAGACTCGCGCGATCGGCGCCAGATATGGATTAGGTAGCCGGTCACCGAAATTTGGATTCGTCGCGTCAAAGTCCGCGAGCGGTTCAAGAAAAAACACATCACCGTTGCCACCGAAGTGACCACCATCCAAGATGGCGAACATCGGCCCGTCGAAGTTTGGCGGCGAGGTGAACGGCGAGTCGGTACACGTGACGACGAAACCCGCAACGGCCGCGAGCAACAACAGACGTGCCAACTTAGAGTTTGGACTGCGCATGAGAACCCCCTGTAGCGATTTCCAGCCTTCGGGCCGTAGCGCTCGACCAGACCGTGTCGAACAAATCAAGTCCCCAGCCTCATTCAACCGGAGTGGGGCCAGCCCTGTTGCCGCACATCTAAGAACGACGCTACAACCTAGGTGTCGGTCACCCGAGTGTTAAGAGCGCCACACTGACTTCGTAATCTGAATGAATGATACCAACAGAAATCTACGTCTCATATAGTGTGAAGAACCTTTCATCAATTTTTGCAAGATGCGTGCCTTCGTAACGCAGACCCGCATCCGGCAGATCGACCGTTTCCGACCTTCTCTTGCCACCGCATGCTGGTCTGCTAATCTCTTGTACTACTCCGCAACCAGCAGTATTCAACCACGTTACAGGAATTGTCGCACCAGCCGACACTACAACGAGAGCGTCAGATGCGAGGGTTCAAGTCGGCTTGACTAGCGCAACGATTTGGAGTGGCTCCAAGGTGAGGCGTGTGTGAGCCTCAAAGTCGGTGCGGAAACACCGTGCTAGCGGCTTGATTCTGCAACATCCCGAAACCGCGGGTGATCCCGGAGGGGTCGCCACCACCAGTGCAGATCGTGGTCGGTGGCGAGGCCATGTCCTGGGTTTGCGGCGTTGTACCGTAGCAGAAGTCGGATTGCCTCCTCCTGCTCGCCCAACATGATCCGAATCAACGCTTCGTCCGAAGCAAGTTGTAGCTCCGGATCGATGCTCGGATCGGCTTGCGTCGCTACGATTACGGCGCGGGCGCTATCGGGCATGTTGGAGCGCGCCAGAACGCCGGCGACCCACATCCGGGCTCTCAATCCCACCAGTTCATTGCCTTCATTGCGCGCGAGCGAGTCCACCTCGGCCGCGAGCTGCCAGGCCCGGTCCAAGTCGGCGTCGGCCCAAGGTGAAATCAGTATGAACAGCTGGCACTCGAGGAACAGAAAATCATCCGGGAAGCGACGCGCTCCCTCGTTACACCACGTGTCGGCGTCCTGAAACTGCTCGAGGTCATAATGGGTCAGGAATAGCTGGGCTAGGTTGCGGTCCTGGTTGCTGAGAAACGCGTCGGCTTCGTACGCTCGTCTGGCTGCAATGACGGCCGACACGTTGTCCTCGCGTTGGTAATGCAGTTGGCTTAGCGCGTACCAGGCGTTGGCCAGCGTGGGGTCCGCGTCCACCGCGGCCTCGAGATCGGCTCGCGCCTCCTCGAGTAGCCGTTCCAGCTGTTGAGGATTGGGCGTTGTTTCCATGCGGCGCAATAGGTAGCGCGATCTGCCGCGAAGATGGAGCGCATCACCGTAGGTCCGATCCAATCCCACAGCCACACTGCCATACTCGATGGCCGCTTCCACCCGTTCAATCCTCTGCCGCATACCGTCCGCCATGAATGACAAGTCGTATGAAAGCCATCCGCGCAACACCACGGGCCCCCCCCATTGCGGATCAATCGTAGCGGCTTGGGCCGCCAAGGAGTCTGCCTCCAGGTAGGTCCGGATCGCTCGCTCCGGTTCGT
>JBDHHK010000094.1:0-15785 GCA_039589395.1 Gemmatimonadota bacterium | reverse complement strand
GCGGCATACCCAGAGATGCTGGAGAGGATCGAGAGTGCAAACCGCTCGGTCGCGCTGAGCACGTTCATCTTCGACAATGACAGCGTGGGCAGGGCGTTCACCGACTCCTTGGGACGCGCGGTGAATCGTGGACTCGAAGTCCGAGTCCTCGTTGATGCAGCTGGGTCACGTTACTCCTGGCCGCCGATAATGTGCGAACTGCGGCGCAACGGTATCAGGTACGCTCGATTCATGCAGACCGTGGTTCCATGGCGGATGCCGTTTCTGAACTTGCGGAACCACCGCAAACTTCTTTTGGTGGACGGAGCGGTCGGCTACACGGGTGGCATGAACATTCGTGAAGGACATGTGTTGGGCGAGCAGCCCAAACGTCCGGTGCAGGATCTTCAGTTTCGGGTCGAAGGCCCTGTGGTCAAGCACCTCATGCAAGTGTTTTCGGAAGACTGGGCGTTCAGCACCAAAGAGCTGCTCGACGGCGACGTTTGGTTTCCAAAGTTGCCTGAGGTTGGGCCGGTAGTTGCCAGAGGAATTTCGGACGGCCCCGATGAAGACTTCGACAAGGCTCGCATCTCAATGCTTGGGGCGCTGGCCACGGCTCAACGGGAGGTTACGGTAGTCACGCCGTACTTCCTACCTGACAAGGAGTTGATTAGCGCACTGACCATAGCTGCGATGAGGGGTGTGGAGGTGAGGATCCTGCTGCCAGAAGTGAACAACCAGGTGTTGGTGAAATGGGCTTCCACAGCTTTGCTGTGGCAAGTTCTGCAGCGACGCTGTCGTATTTTTCTAACAGCCCCCCCATTTGATCACACGAAACTGATGCTGGTGGACGGAGCCTGGACTCTCGTTGGCTCAGCCAACTGGGATCCGAGAAGCTTGCGTTTGAACTTCGAGTTCAATGTCGAGTGCTACGACCAAGATCTAGGCAGCCGGATGGCGAAATTGGTGCAGGAGAAACTCGCGGGCGCTCGTGAAATCACGAAAGCAGAGGTGGATGCTCGCAGCTTGCCCGTTCAACTTCGTGACGGAGTGGCAAGACTGCTTAGCCCGTACTTGTAGTGCTTTTGGCGTGGTGCCTGCGGTGAAAAGCAGGTGAAGAAGACAGGAGAGACAATGGGTAGCGAAGAACAGCGTTTTGTGCGTCTACTCTTCAATGAGCGTTCGCCCGAGGAGATGATCGAGAGGGCGACGGCATTTCAGCAACTGATGAGTCGCCGCCGGTCGGTTAGGTCCATGTCGACGCGGTCCGTGCCGAGAGAATGCGTCGAGAGCGCGATCCGCACCGCCGCATCGGCGCCCTCCGGCGCGAACCAGCAGCCATGGCACTTCGTCATCGTCGACGATCCCGAGACAAAGAGGAAGATCAGGGAAGCGGCTGAGCAGGAGGAGAAGGAAAACTACGACCACAGGTTTCCCGAGCGATGGGTGACGGCATTGTCGCCGCTCGGCGTGGACTGGAGGAAACCGTTCCTGGAAGACGCGCCTGTACTCATTGTGGTGTTCAAGGAAGCATACGGTGTCGCCGCTGACGGCGCGAAGGTCACGCACTACTACGTGAATGAAAGTGTTGGGATTGCATGCGGATTCCTCATTGCTGCTTTGCACCACATGGGACTGACAACGCTGACCTATACTCCGAACCCCATGGGGTTTTTGTCGCGGATTCTCGAGCGGCCGACCAACGAGAGACCGTTCTTGGTATTGCCGGTGGGTTACCCTGCTGAAGCTGTCCAGGTCCCCGACATCAAACGGAAACGACTCGACGAAATTGCAGAGTGGCGTTCGGAATGACTACAATCGCAGCATAAAAGATCACGGCGCTCGTGTTTACCAGCGACGATCCGTAGAACGGAGACCGAAATTGCTGACGTCAATCAAGTCTTTCTTTTCGAGGAACCTCGAGCCGGCCGCCGATGGTCGGCAAGAAGCTTCTGAAAACGATCCGAATCACGACCCAATTGCCGTGGCCGCGTGTGCCTTGCTGCTGGAGCTGGCTTATGCGGACGACGAGTTCACGGACGATGAGCGCGAGCACATCGAAAGTGCGATGGCACACCATTTCGAGCTGCCGCAAGAAACCGTTGCGGAAGTCGTGGCCTTGGCGGAGCAGGAGAGACAGCGCTCGGTCGACTTATACCAGTTCACGAGGCTCATCGCCGATCGGTATGACCTTGGGCAAAAGATGGTGTTGGCAGAGGTCATGTGGCGTGTTGTATACGCGGACGGTGAGTTGGCAAAACACGAAAGCTACCTGATGCGGAAGATCTCGAGTCTTCTCGACCTGAAGCCAGGTTTCCTATCTGAAGCACGCAACAGAGTGACGGGGGATGTGGACTAGCACGAAATGACGATTGCTCTCGACCAGAAGCTACTTGCCCACTTGAAAACAACGAGGCTATTCGACCCTCCCGGACTTGCTCTCCTGGCGGTCAGCGGAGGTCCGGACTCTGTTGCGATGCTCGATTTGATGTTTTGTGTCGAGGAAGAACTGAGTCTGGGGCTAGCGGTGGCGCACGTGGCTCACGGTATATCACGTGAAGCCGCTCGAGCCGCTCCACAGGTTCAGAAACTTGCACACAGCTATCGCGTTCCATTTTTCCTCGAACAGCTGGAGTTGGGCTCCAACGCGACTGAAACATCGGCTCGGCACGCGCGCTACGAGGCTCTGCGCTCGATCCAGGCTGAGGTCGGGGCAATTTACCTGGTTACTGCACACCACTTGGACGACCAGATCGAGACTGTCCTGTATCGGTTGCTGCGGGGCTCTGGAATGGCTGGATTGTCAGGCATTCCAGCGCATGGGCCGAATGGTCTGGTGCGACCACTCCTCCCCTTCGACCGCGCCGAATTGGCCGATTGGTTATCTCTGAGATTCCCCGATCCGGCTTCCCGCCCAGCCGTCTTCGATGATCCGGCCAACTCAGATGCGCGCCACGATCGCTCTTGGCTTCGCCACCATCTCCTTCCCTTTCTCAGAAGGCGATTTGGGCCAGATCTCGATCGCAGGCTAGCGGAGGTCGCCCTTCACGCTGGAGAAAACAGGGCGGCTTGGGCGGCTGTCCTCCACACGCTTCCCGACCTCGGTTTTCTGCGCGAATCTGAGACGATCGAGGTTGCTCGCAAACCTATCGCGCGGTATGATAAGTTGTTGTCACAAGCGGTTTTGCGTGCTGCTGCCCTTGAGGTTGGCTGCCGTCTCGGGAGAACACAATCAGAGCTGCTCTTGGAGTTCGCAAGCGGTAGTTCGAGTGGGCACACACTGCAGTTGGGATCGGACTTCCAGGCTACGTTGGTCTTCGACCGGCTCAAGATTGGCAGGAAAGCAACGCTGGGGTCCGCTGACGCCGTGGACCTGGAGTTGAGCGAGGGGAGTGAAGGGAATATCTCTTGGGAGGGCTGGCAGTTTGTCTGGCAAACAGATACTGCTGAATCGTGTAGGCGTGACTCTCAGGAGACTTGGATTACGTATGGACCGTGTGAGGTCAGGCCGCCGAGAGAAGGTGACCGAATCCGACCACTTGGTGGGGTGGGTACCAGAAAACTGCGCCGGGTCTTGATGGAAGCGCGAGTTCCTGCGACGGATCGTTGCCGGTTTCCCATCGTGTGCCGGGGTTCGGATGTGCTCTGGGTTCCCGGCATCTGCCGCTCCGATAAGGCTGTGCCCAATGCTGGGGACCGAGCTGTGAGGTTGGAGGCGCGTGCTGGGTAACGAACAAAAGGTTCCCACGGAGCATGGAATTGGCGCTACCGTCTTTGATGCGGAGACCATAAATCGTAGGGTCGCGGAACTCGGGAACGAGATTTGTGTGTATTATGAAGAGGGGGACTTGCTGCTCATCGGCCTATTGAAAGGGAGCTTTGTGTTTTTGGCCGATTTGACGCGGAAGATTTCTCGTCCTCACAAGGTAGATTTCTGTGTGGTTTCGTCGTATGGATCAGAGACGGAATCGAGCGGGTTGGTACGATTGCTGTACGAGCCGGACGTGCCCGTGAAAAACAGCCATGTACTACTCGTCGAAGACATTATTGAGACAGGGCAAACGATCAATCGGTTGGCTAACACGTTTCGAGAGCGAGGAGCGCGCAGCGTAGAGATCGTGACATTGCTGCACAAATGGGTTTCGCCGGCTCTCGCACACGAACCGCGGTTCGTTGGATTCGAGGCGCCACCGGAGTTCTTGGTCGGGTACGGGTTGGACCACGATGAGAGATACCGTCACTTACCGTTTGTTGCGAGTCTGAAGGGACAAGATGGCTGAACGCTTACCGCCAAAGAAGATGGGTTTCGGGATGATGAGTAAGAACATGATGTTCTGGCCGCTCATCATACTTCTCGGTCTGTTTCTCTGGAACACGCTTGGGGATCGGCGTGAGGAATTCACCGAAGTTCCGTACTCGCTGTTTGCCGGCGAATTGGAGCGAAACAACATTGCCCGAGTAGAGATCACAAGTGGCAAGGCCATAGAGGGTGATTTCAAACAGGGCGTTGCGTTCGAGAGCAGAGACGTGGTCAAGTTCAGCACGATCCTGCCCATCAAGGATTCTGAAGTACTGCTAGAGAGAATCGAGCAACAGAATATCCCCATTTCCGCGAAGGAGCCAAAGGACTCGATCGGCACGTTGCTTTTCAGCATGCTCCCGTGGGTGATTCTGATCGGTCTCTGGATCTTCTTTTTCCGCCAGGTGCAACAGGGTGGCAATCGCGCATTCTCGTTTGGAAAGTCGAAGGCAAAACTACTCACCGGCGACACGCCCAAAGTGACCTTTCAAGACGTTGCAGGCGCCGACGAGGCCAAGGTTGAGCTCGAGGAGATCATCGAGTTTCTCAAAGATCCGCAGAAGTTCCAGAGGCTGGGTGGCAGACTGCCGAAGGGAGTCCTGCTGGTTGGCCCGCCCGGTACCGGAAAGACACTTCTGGCGCGAGCCGTAGCGGGTGAGGCGGGACGGCCGTTCTTTCAGATGTCGGGCTCGGATTTCGTCGAGATGTTCGTGGGTGTTGGAGCATCTCGGGTGCGCGATCTCTTCGAGCAAGGTAAGGCTCACGCCCCTTGCATCATATTCATCGACGAGATCGATGCCGTGGGCCGTCACCGCGGAGCTGGACTTGGAGGCGGGCACGACGAGCGCGAACAGACGCTCAACCAGCTCTTGGTAGAAATGGATGGTTTCGAATCCAACGAGGGTGTCATCCTTCTGGCCGCGACCAACCGCCCCGACGTCCTCGATCCGGCCCTACTCAGACCTGGACGCTTCGATCGCCAGATAGTAGTCGATATGCCGGATGTGCGTGGCCGAGAGATGATCCTAAAAGTCCACGTTCGGAAGATTCCGCTGGGTGGCACCGTCAAACTCGATACGATCGCCAAAGCGACACCAGGGCTTGCTGGTGCAGACTTGGCCAACATAGTCAACGAGGCCGCACTTCTTGCCGCGCGGCGCGATAAGCCGGCCGTCGACATCGAGGACTTAGAGGACGCAAAAGACAAGGTCATGCTCGGTGTCGAGCGCAAGAGTTTGGTGATCACCGACGAAGAGCGAGAACTCACGGCGTATCACGAGGCTGGACACGCACTAGTGAGCGTAGGAGTGCCGGGTCAGGATCCCGTGCATAAAGTGACGATCGTTCCCCGAGGTCGGGCTCTTGGCCTGACTTTCTCGCTTCCTGAGGAAGATCGACACAATCACACCAAGGAGTTCATTCTCGGAAAGCTGGCAACCGCATATGGCGGCCGGGTAGCGGAAGAACTCGTTTTCGGCGCCATCAAGGTCACCACTGGAGCGGCTCAGGATATCCAACACGCCACCGAGTTGGCGCGGAACATGGTAATGAGGTTTGGAATGAGCGACGCGGTCGGCCCAGTTGCCGTGGGAGATCGGGAACACCAGGTGTTCCTCGGTCGGGAGTTCGCCCAGCACCGTGAAGTATCTGACAAGACTGCCGAATTGGTGGACACGGAGGTGAAGCGGGTGCTGGATGAGGCTTACGATAGGGCCCGCGAAATTCTGAAGAATGACATGGATAGCCTGCATCGCATGGCTAAAGCGTTGCTCGATCGCGAGACGCTCGACAGGAGGGAAGTCGAGTTGATAGTTGAAGGTAAGGAACTGCCAGCCCCGGACGAATCTGCCGGCAAGGGACTTGGTGAGCTGTTACCCCCACCTCGAAGCAAAGACAAGTCAGCCACCGATAGCAGCGGTGTGCTGGGCACTCCGCCAGCCGAGCCGGCTGGGGCGTAATGCGGCGCCTCCTCGCGTCGCGTGATCCTGGAGCAATTCGGGAAGCGCTGGTGCGACGAGGCATGGACGAGGGCAGCGCCGCTACAGCCGTTGAAGGTTTGCAGGCGGTCACCCTTCTGGTCGACCAGGTCGACGACGATTCGAAGAACCTCCTGAGCCAAACCGCACTTCTCAGAGGTCTTGAGCTCGTTACCGGAGACGGATGGCTGGCGCTCTCCGGGTCTACTGCCAGTCTCGCAGGCCTGGCGCGCGCAGGCCCAGAAGTTTTGCCCGAGTCGCTGGCCAGAGAAGTGGGTGCCTGCCTCAGCCGCGTCACCGAAAAACATCGGTATTGGCGTACGGCACGAGGCGACATCACGATCGACAGGCCACTCGTAGTCGGCATCCTCAACGTCACACCTGACTCGTTCAGTGACGGGGGCAAATACCTCGATCCCGATTTGGCGGTTGCGCACGCCGAGTCGCTGATTGAGTCGGGTGCCGATATGATCGATCTGGGAGGGGAGTCAACGCGGCCGGGTAGACCAGATGCGGTTCCCGCCGAAGAAGAGTGGAGTAGGCTGAGGCCGGTCTTGGACAAACTGGCTCGTGATTTTCCCGCTCTACCCCTGACCGTCGATACGGTTAAGTCGGAAATCGTCGATAGGTCCCTGGACACGGGTGCTTGGGCTGTGAACGATGTTTCGACCCTTCGACTCGATCCACGCATAGCGAACGTTTGTGCGGAACGCGGAGCCGGCATGATCCTCAGCCACTCGAGGGGATCGTTTTCGGAGATGGCCGGGTACGAACATGCTACGTACGCAGACGTGACGTCGGATACGGCAGATGAGTTGATGGCGGCGGTTGAGCTTGCAGAGGGTCGAGGGGTGACGCGTGAACAGATGGTAATCGACCCAGGTTTGGGGTTCGCGAAGACGCCGGAACAGAATTGCGAGGTGCTGAGGGGCCTGCCCCTTCTCGTTTCGCTTGGAATTCCGATCATGGTCGGGCCATCGCGCAAACGATTCCTCGGGGCTTTCACCGGTCGGGAAACGCTCGAACGAGATTCGGCTACGGCTGCCGCATGTGTTGCGGCATTCATCGGAGGAGCATATTTATTTCGTGTTCATGACGTGGCGAGCGTCAAAGAATCGCTCGCTGTGGCTGAGGCCGTGAGGAGCATGTAATGCAGTTCGAGCCGTTGCCCTTCATAACGCCGGGATTCCGCGATGTGGTGGAAATCCTGATAGTCGCGGTCCTGATCTATAGGCTCTTGATGTTCCTCGCCGGCACCAAAGCACTGCAGATTCTCCTCGGCTTACTCTTCCTGGTGCTAGTGTATTTCGCTGCAGTCATCTTGAGGCTAGACCTGATCACGGAGCTGCTCGGTATTGTGTTCACCTACGGTGCATTTGCCGCCGTGGTCGTCTTTCAGCCGGAGTTGCGGCAGGCGTTGGCCCGTATGGGCAGGTCTCGTGCGATCCGGCTCCTTACGCAAACCAACGATCGAGCCGTAGCTGACGAGATCGCGGAGGCGGTGAGCCGATTGGCGCGCAACGGTACTGGCGCGATAATCGCCGTGGAAGGAGAGGCTCCTCTCAACGACTATATCGAGTCCGGTACCGTCATGGAGGCGGGTGCATCGGCCGATCTTCTTGCGACGATCTTCACACCGTATTCTCCGTTGCACGACGGAGCCGTGATCATACGCGGTGACCGTATTCTGGCTGCCGGATCTGTGTTGCCCTTGACACAGTTTCCCGTCACCGACAAATCGTTGGGAACTCGTCACAGAGCAGCTCTCGGGCTCTCCGAGGAAACGGATGCTATAGTGATCGTTGTGTCGGAAGAAACCTCCAAGATCTCAATCGCTTCACGTGGCTTGCTGCGGAGAGGTGTGACGTCCGACGAAGTACGTGAAGCGCTTTTCGGCCGCGCGAAGGTAGCCCTTGCACTCGGCGAAACATCTAGTGAGGCTTCTCCAGCCTAACACCCAGATTTTTACGAAATGACTGATTCCAACAACACTTCGGTCTCCGATCGGCCGACTGAGATCCTACCGGTAGACCGGCCACCGTATCTGGCTGCAGTAGCAGTCGCGATGGTCGTGCTCGCCGGCTACGTATGGACGCTGGCTCCAACTGTGACGTTCTGGGACGCCGGTGAGTTCATTGCCACTTCGAAGATTCTCGGGATACCGCACCCACCTGGAACGCCGCTGTTCACGTTGATGGTCAGAGTTTGGGCGTACCTCGTGCCTATCGGCGAGTATGCATACCGATCCAATCTGATGACGGCGGTGTTCAGCGCTGCCGCGGCGGGTTTCTGGTTTCTAGTAGTGGTTCAGACCTTGCGGGGAGCGGAAGACCCCAGCGGGAAACGGGATCAGATCTTCACGATCGGCGGAGCGGCGGCGGCCGCATTTGCCTCCGGTTTTGCATTTACGGTCTGGCAGAATTCCAACGAAACTGAAGTCTACATGGTTGCGGCGTTCAGCATCGCGGCCACGACGTGGCTTGCATGGCAATGGAGAGAATCGCGTGGCAAGCCGCGAGCACCGCACCTGTTGTTGCTGGCCTTTTTCCTCGCGGCCGTGTCGCTCGGCAACCACCTGTTGGCTCTGCTCGTGGGGCCTGCGGTCATCGCCTTCATGGCTCATGTGATAAAGACCGAGCCGCTCGAGCACGAGGACGATCGGAAGGCTGAGTGGGGGCAGTGGTCGGTGCTGGTCGGTGCTTGGGCTCTCCTGATTGGGACGGGGCTCGGGAACACCAATCTGTTGATCCTTGGTGGTGTGGCATTCCTCATCGCGGCGGCATATGCGACCTCGGTGGGCGGCTTCCGTTTTGTAGTAACCGTGTTCTGTATAGCACTGGTCGGGGCGTCGACGTATCTGTTCTTGTATTTTCGCGCGAATGTTGGGCCATTCATCAACGAAGCGGATCCGTCGACTTGGAGTAGCCTCTGGGACGTGATTCAGCGAAAGCAGTACCCTCCACGCTCTCCCATCGACAATCCCATCTTTCCGTCTGGTCCGGGCAACCCCGGAAGATCTCTGACGTTGATCGGACTTCAGATTCAGAACTACCTGCAGTATTTCGATTGGCAATGGTCAAACGGACTCGCCAAGACAGTACCGGTATTCGCGGGCGTGAGGATGCCTTTCACGTTGCTATTCGTAGCGCTGGGCATCTATGGCCTCACGGTCGTGAAAGATCGCGACCGGTCGATGTTCTGGCTGCTGCTTCTCATCTTTCTCACCACCGGGCCCATACTGATGGGCTACATGAATTTCAAACCGGGGCATTCGCTGGCGTGGGACAAGTTTCCTGAAATGGACATGCACGAAGTCCGTGAACGCGACTACTTCTTCACGGTCTCGTTTCAGGTTTGGGGTATCCTGGCCGGGATTGGGCTTGCCGGTCTGTACAGAAATGTGAGGAAACGACTCGACTCCGACCTCGGTGTAGGTAAAGCCGCCGCCGTGATCCTCGGTGTGGCGCTGGTACCCTTGGTATTGAATTTTAGTGCCGCCAGTCGAAAACACGGGCCCGAAGCATTGCTTGCGAGAGACTTCTCCTATGATGTGCTACAATCGGCAGAGCCATATGGAATTGTCTTCACCAACGGCGACAACGACACCTTCCCACTCTGGTATCTCCAGGAAGCCGAAGGGGTACGGCAGGACGTGTCTGTGGTCAATCTGTCACTGGGGAACACCGACTGGTATATACGACAATTACGCGACAACCCCATTCGTGTGTTCGATCCGGAACAGGCTCCATGGTTTGCTCACCTTGCCCCGGATAGTGCTCCGCCGCCCCTCCATACTTGGACAGATGCGGAAATAGCGAGCCTGCGGGCGCAGCTTCTTGCCACGTCAATTGACTACGGACCCGGCAGGATCGACAAGACGTACGAGGAGGGCACTCCACTGTACGTCAAGGACATGCTCGTTCTCAGGTTAATCACCGAGAACTGGCGGCGTCGGCCGATTTACTTTTCACTCACCGCTGGCGCTGGCAACTATGTGAATCTCGAGGAGTACTTCACCCAACAGGGCATCCTGTTCCGTTTGAACGTGGAAGAAGCACCCGACAGCACGCGCCTCCAACCCGGGATCATGGGAGTACTGGTGGATATTCCGCGTGCCGACTCACTCGTATGGAATGTCTACCGATACGCCGGATTGCTGGAGGCGGATACGGTCGTTCTCGATCCTACCAGCAGGAACATCGCGACAAACCTCAGCTATGCCATCTTCTCGCTCGGTCAGGCGTATATGTTGGCTGGCGATGAGGAGAAGGCGCTCAGAAATCTGCGGCGCGCCAACCATCTAGCGCCATCTGCTCAAGCAGCCTCGATCATCGGCGGCATGGAGGCTGCCGCTGCGGCGATCCTGGGAGATACCGCCATAGGAGCGGACACGGCCGTCGCCAGGGACACAACCGGCAACCAGTAGAGCGGCGGCTTGTGCTCGTTTCGGACCGATCCCGCATACGATGCTGGGTCGGACCGGCCTAGTCCCAATTTCACACCGGCATTGTCGCTTGTAGCGATGTCCAAGTCCCACTACTTTCACAGGTTATGGATTTTACGGCTTTGAGTGCCAACCTGCGACGAGTCGAGGAAGAGATCGCCCGCGTTCAGGCTGAGGAGGGAGTGAGCTCCAGAGTTCGTGTTGTGGCCGTTACCAAGGGTCATCCACTTGAGTTCGTCCGTGCGGCTGCAGCGGTCGGTATGGTCGAGGTTGGTGAGAATCGCGTCCAGGAAGCGCTGGCGAAACAGGACGCCGCGGCAGACCTGAAGGTGAACTGGCACTTGATCGGTCACTTGCAGTCGAACAAGGCAAAGCACATTCCAGGCCGATTCGCGATGGTGCACTCTGTCGACTCGTTGCGTATTGCCGAAGCCCTCTCACGGGCTACCGCTCGGACGTCGGAGGTGAGTGGCCCGCTCGAGGTGCTGATTCAGGTGAATGTCGGGAAAGAACCTCAGAAAAACGGCTGTGAACCGGAAACCGCTGGCGAGATCGTTTCGTACGTTGCTGAATCCCCGAGCCTTACAGCTCGCGGTTTGATGACAATGGCGCCGTTCGGAGACGATGAAGGTGATCAGAGAAAGGTGTTCGAGGCTCTTCGACTACTGCGCGACAAACTCGAGAAAGAAGGGTTCGAACTCCCCGAACTCTCGATGGGAATGTCTAACGATTACCGGGCGGCCGTCGCCGAAGGTGCGACGATACTGCGGCTCGGCACAGTACTGTTTGGGGAACGTGCTGTATGACTGACGAGGAATTCAGACTAACACCGGTCGACATTCGCGCGCAGGAGTTCAGCCGCGCAGCATGGGGCTACAGTGCGGCTGACGTCGAGGATTTCCGAGACCGTGTGGCTACAGAGATGGAACGCATTGCCAGGGAGCGGGTCGCACTCGAGGAAAGGCTGCACAATTTCCGCGAGCAGCTCAAGTCTCTTCGCGATCGCGAAAAAGCAATCAACGATGCGGTGATGATGGCTCAGGAACTTCGAGAAGACACAAAACAGTCTGCCACACAGGAAGCTGAGCTCATCATTCGTGAGGCGCACTCCAAAGCAGAAGGCATTATACAGGAATCGCGCGCCACTGAGTCTGCGCTGCGGCGTGACATAGAGGAAGCGCAGCACCAGTTCACTACCTATCTGGCTGCGTTCCGCCGACTACTCGATCGGCATCTCGCGCAGGTCGACGCGCTAGAAGCGCATGAACGGGATGGCAGTCCGCCGGAGGTGGTATGACGACGTCGTTTTCCAGAGAAGCCATCGATGCTGCCGTAGCCGCAGTACGCAAGGAGAGCGCACTCGCACCGGAGGTGGCACTGATTCTGGGAACGGGTTTGGGTGGGCTTGCACAGGAGATTGATTGCTCGGCACAGGTTTCCTACAGCGAGATTCCCGGGTTCCCAGTGTCGACCGTCGAGAGTCATGCAGGACGCCTGTTGGTGGGTACCCTCGGAGGAAAGACCGTTGTTGCCATGCAGGGGCGGTTTCATCGCTACGAGGGGTATTCGATGCAGCAGATCACGTTCCCAGTGCGCGTTATGCGTGCGCTGGGTGCGGACAAACTCGTTGTGTCCAACGCTTGCGGTGGAATGAATCCTCTGTGGTCGGCGGGTGACCTGATGTTGATCGCCGATCATATCAACTTGCTGGGCGACAATCCTCTTATCGGACCGAATGATGATTCTCTAGGGCCTCGTTTCCCAGACATGTCGGTTCCATATGACTCGGGCCTGCGCGAATTGGCTCGTTCGGTGGCGATCGATCAGAAGATCGCGCTGCGCGAAGGTGTTTATGTGGCGGTTACCGGGCCGAACCTGGAGACACCGGCCGAGTACCGCTTCTTGAGGGGTATTGGTGCTGACGTTGTAGGTATGTCGACCGTGCCAGAGGTGATAGTGGCCAGGCACGGAGACATGCGAGTGCTCGGAATCTCGATCATTACCGATGAGTGTTTCCCTGATGCGCTCGAACCGGCAAACGTCGAAAGGATCATTGCGACGGCTGAACGCGCGGAACCAAATCTCACCCGGCTTGTTGCCGGTGTTCTCGAACGGATGGACTGATGGGTTTCGAGCCGCTTTCAAATACTGATCTCAACGAACTGGAGCGGGTGCTCTTCGAGAAATGGCGTGAGGAGGGCCTGTTCCAACAGACCCTAAACGCCACACGGGGCGGCAAGCCGTTCGTTTTCTATGAGGGACCTCCTACAGCAAATGGTATGCCGGGCATCCATCATGTGTTTGCGCGCACGATCAAAGACATGATCTGCCGATTCCACACGATGCTCGGCGAGTCGGTAACGCGCATCGCTGGCTGGGACACACATGGTTTGCCGGTCGAGATCGAGGTGGAGAAGGAGCTGGGAATCAACGGAAAGCCGGAGATAGAGGCTTTTGGGGTAGCGGAGTTCAACGAACGCTGCAAGGGCAATGTCTTCAAGTACCAATCTGATTGGGAGACGCTTTCCGAGCGGATCGGCTATTGGTTGGACTACGATCGGCCCTACGTCACCTACACAAACAACTACATCGAAAGTGTGTGGTGGTTGCTGAAGAGTCTGGCAGACAAGGACCTGCTGTATGAAGGACAGAAGGTCTTGCCGTACTGCATCCGATGCGGCACCACCCTGTCGAGTCATGAGTTGGCTCTTGGATACGCCACACACAAGAGCCCTTCGATCTACTCGCTGTTCCGTGTTCTGAGCGACGACGAAGTGGAGAGATATCTCCTGGTGTGGACGACCACTCCATGGACGTTGCCGTCGAATTTGGCAATCGCCGTCAATCCGCATTTTACGTACGTAGAGCTCGATGTGGACGGACGTAGGATCATCTTGGAGAAATCGATCGCGCAGTACTGCGTCGTGCCCGGAGCAACGCACGGCAAGGCGCTGGGCACCTTCCCACAACTCGCGGAGTATTCGGGATCTGAGATGGTCGGGTGGCGGTATGAGCAGCTGTTGGACGCCGTCTCGGTCAAGGCGGATAGTGGCGGCTCAGATGGTCCGCCATCGGCTTTCAGAATTGTCGCCGGCGATTTTGTTACGAGCGAAGAGGGCACCGGAATGGTGCACATCGCTCCTGCGTTCGGAGCTGATGACTATGCCGTGATTCAGCGGGAACGAATGGAGTTTGTGAACCCTGTAGATGAAGCGGGAAGGTTTTCTGGCACGAATTTCGAGGCGATCAACGGAAAGACGGTATTCGAAGCCAACCCGGTAATAGCGGAGCGGCTCGAAGAAGACGGCAAGATGTTCGGCCGATATCAGCCCAAGGGATATGAGCACACGTACCCGTTCTGTTGGCGCTGCGATTCTCCGCTGATCTACTACGCTAGAAAGTCGTGGTTCGTGCGTACGACCGCGTTCAAGGATCGCATGATCTACCACAACGACCGTGTGGCTTGGCACCCGCCGGAGGTTGGATCGGGTCGATTCGGCGAGTGGTTGGAAAACAACATCGATTGGGCGCTTTCCCGAGACAGGTATTGGGGCACTCCCTTGCCCGTCTGGATCTGCGACAAAACCCGTGAGCACCGAGTGGTGGTCGGATCGTATGCGGAGCTGGCGGAGCTGAAGGGTGCCAAACTGCCGGACGATTTCGATCCGCACAAGCCGCACATCGACGAGTTCACGCTGCCGTGCGCTAGCTGTGATGGAACGATGTACCGGGTCCCCGAGGTAATCGATGCATGGTTCGATTCCGGTGCGATGCCGTTCGCGCAATGGCACTACCCATTTGAGAACTCGGAAGAATTCGAAAACCACTTCCCGGCCAACTTCATCTGTGAAGGTCTGGATCAGACTCGGGGATGGTTCTACTCGCTGCTTGCGATAGCCGTCGGTACCCACGATGAGACGGCCTACCGGAACGTGATTGTGAACGGGCTGGTGCTCGATCCCAACGGCCGGAAGATGTCGAAGCGCATAGGCAACGTAGTCAACCCGTTCGAGACCGTTGCACGTTTCGGCGCAGATGCTGTGCGCATCTATCTGCTCGCCGGAAGCCAGGTTTGGCTGCCCAAACGCTTCGACGAGAGAGCGATTCCTGAAGTCTCACTCGGCTTTCTCACCCAGCTCCGTAACATGTATGGCTTCTTCGCTCTCTATGCGGAAGACTGGGAAGTGAAAAACGCCCCGCCGTTCGAGGACCGTCCCATTATCGACCGGTGGTTGCTGGGACGGTTGGATCGATTGGTGGAGACGGTTACTCGAGCATGGTCTGCGTACGACGTGACGAGCGGCGTTCGGGCGGTGATGGAGTTCTGCGACGCCGACCTCTCCAATTGGTATGTGCGAGTCAATCGTGCCCGGTATTGGGCGCCCGACTCGAAAGCGGATCCTGCTGCATTGGCGACGTTGCACGAAGCTCTGACGACTGTCTGCAGAGTGCTTGCACCTGCCGCTCCGTTCCTGAGCGACGCGATCCACCGAGCTGCAGCTGGTCTTTCAGTACACTTGGCGGGGTTCCCAACGACCCAACAGCGATTCTCCGAGGAACTGGATCGGGCTATGGGGGGGGTGCGAACCTTGGCATGGCTGGCCCGTGGGGCTCGAGAAGCTGGAGGATTGAGGGTGCGGCAACCACTCGCGCACATGAAGATCGCATTACCGGCAGGGATCCGCGGTGATGCACTCGATGAGTTGTTGCCAATGCTCTCCGCAGAGGTGAACGTGCGCGAGATAACGGTCGTGGAATCGGATGAAAGCCTCGTTGCATTGAAGGCAAAGCCGAACTTCCGCACGCTCGGCAAGGTATACGGTAAGGATACTCCGCTCGCCGCGAAGGCGGCTGACAAAATGACGCCCTCTCAACTCCAGGAGCTGGAGGCTGGGAAGACCCAGAGAGTCGAATCAGACGGCAAGGTATTCGAATACGGTCCTGAGGATGTGGTCGTTCAACGCGAGGTCAAAACCGACTGGCTCGTGCAGAACCAAGGGGCGTATGTTGCCGCCCTAGATCCGACGGTTACCCCGGAGCTGAAGTCTGAAGGGAAAGCGAGAGAAGTCGTGAATCGTGTGCAAAG
>JBDHHK010000093.1:0-16391 GCA_039589395.1 Gemmatimonadota bacterium | reverse complement strand
AACACCACAAGACCTCGTCTCCGAAGCAACCGGGGCTGATTGCCAAGGGAAACAAACGCCAACAATCAGCTAGGACGAAGTCTGCCCTTGACAATCACTTTCATAGAACCGCCCGTCCTCTCAACCCCCTAGAGAAACCCGATCAAATGTTTAGCTTGTACTGGCGTCCGCCCCATTCACTCCCGTGATGGACGGGTTGCGATAGGGAGAAGCACACCCGCACACAGGAGCGTGGTTTCTTGCGGAAGCGGGTATGCGAAGGTGTCAACAACACCGATAACTACATACAGAGAGCTTACACAGTATGCCGAGCACAAAGGAATATCTGGCCGAAGCCGAACGGTATAGCGCTCACAACTATCACCCGCTGCCGGTGGTCCTCGAGCGCGGAGAGGGAGTGTGGGTGTGGGACGTGGATGGCAAGAAGTATCTCGACTGTCTGGCGGCCTACTCCGCGGTAAACCAAGGTCATCGTCATCCCAAGATCGTCGAAGCTGCGAAACAGCAGCTCGACAAGCTGACTCTGACCTCGCGGGCATTCCACAACGACCTGATGGGGCCGTTCCTCCGCCAGTTATGCGAGATGACTGGCTACACGAAGGCGCTCCCGATGAACACGGGCGCTGAGGCAGTCGAAACAGCCGTCAAAGCGGCGCGTCGTTGGGGATACAGGGTCAAGGGTATTCCTCAGGACAAGGCCGAGATCATAGTGTGCGAGAACAACTTCCACGGTCGGACCACTACCATCGTCTCGTTTTCCACCGAGGAGTCATACAGGGATGACTTCGGTCCACTAACCCCGGGATTCGTCTCGATACCCTACGGTGATGTTGCGGCGCTCGAGGCAGCGATCACGTCGAACACGGCCGCGTTCTTGGTTGAGCCGATACAGGGCGAAGGCGGTGTTGTACTGCCACCGGACGGATTTTTGCGGGACAGCGCGAAGCTCTGTATGGACAATCAGGTTCTGTTCGTTGCAGACGAAATCCAAACAGGGCTGGGCCGCACGGGCAAGCTGTTTGCCTGTGACTGGGAGGACGTGCATCCCGACATGCTCATCGTGGGCAAAGCTTTGAGCGGAGGTCTCTACCCGGTGTCCGCCGCGATCGCAGACGATGAAATCATGGGCGTTTTCTCTCCGGGCGATCACGGCTCCACGTTTGGCGGGAATCCCCTGGGTGCCGCGATAGCAATGGCTGCCTTGAGTGTGATCGTCGACGAGGGCCTACCAGAGCGGTCCAACGAGTTGGGCAGTTGGTTCATGGACGAACTCAGGAACATTGACTCACCGCATGTGGAATTGGTGAGAGGACGAGGACTGTTTGTCGGAGTGGTGATTCGTGATGAGAGTGGTCCGGCCAGGCCGTTCTGCGAGGAACTTCAAGCGCGCGGGATTCTGGCGAAGGAGACGCACGAGCAGGTGATTCGATTTGCACCGCCGCTCGTGATTGAGAAGGAGACACTGGAGTGGGTTGTCGGGCAGGTGAGGGAGGTGCTGGCGTAGGCGTAGGAGCGGGAGAAGCGGGAGTATTGCGACTCCTCCCGCCTCTCCCGCGCCTCCCGCTACTGCCGCACATTCACCGCTGCACACTGCCAAAATCAACAATTAGTCACTAAAATTCTAGTATCATGGGTATACCAATCGAAATGCAGATGGAGCCGATCGACGACACCACGGCCAAGTTCATTTTGAGCCGTTCCGTCGGTGACTTCATCGGCCAGAAGTACACATCTCAGGCGGAGACTTCAGACTCGGCAGTGGCTGCGGCGTTGCTGGAAATTCCAGGGATTCAAGAGGTGGGCATCTTTGGAAACGAGGTGACTATGGTCAAGGCTGATGATGCCCCCGACTGGAAAACAATTGAGCCTGGAGTATACAGAGCAGTGAATATCGATAACGAGTTACCAAATACGGCCGAGGAAGATGCACCCGCGGCTTCGAAGGCAGACGACGTCACATTCAACCTCGTCGACCAGATGTTCCGTACGCAAATCAATCCGGCACTGGCCGGCCACGGTGGCAGTGTCGAATTGATCGACGTGCAGGACGGCATGGTCGTGGTCAGGATGATGGGGGGATGTCAGGGATGTGGTATGGCCCGTGTCACGCTTCAGGAGGGCGTGGAAGTGGCCCTCAAGAAGGCGATCCCAGCGGTTAAGGGCGTACGTGACATAACGGATCACGCGGCCGGGGCAAATCCGTACACAAGCGCCGGCCAGCCGTAATCACCGGGTAACGGTCCTCGTCTAACGGCGTGCTTGACCGGTATAACTAGGCCGGATATGTTCCGTCCTCGCAGGAAGTTACGGCTTCCTTTGCCCTGGTGGTGGAATTGGTAGACACGCTGTCTTGAGGGGGCAGTGGCGCGAGCCGTCCCGGTTCGAATCCGGGCCAGGGCATGAGGACCGCAGAAGGCTGCGGCCCTGCCACCGTAGCTCAGCGGTAGAGCTCTCGATTCGTAATCGAGTGGTCGTCGGTTCGACTCCGACCGGTGGCTCTTCGTTTAGGGAATCGACTTGACTGAACCTCTTTATGCGCCAGGTGTCACGTCTCCCATAACATGACAAGACACCGTGACAACTATCAGCAGGCGCTCCGGTTTGGGACCGGCAATGTTCGCAGTCTTAGCCGTGTTGATTGAATAGGTAGTAATCCAAATGATACCAGACCTCCCACCTGTCGAGCCGACCGGATTGTCTCCGCAAGAAATCACTGCGCTCCAGGATGAGATTCGTTCACTCGCTGCCGAGCGAGAAGCGGTCATCATCGCTCACAACTACCAACGGCCGGAGGTGCAGGACGTAGCCGACTTTGTTGGCGATTCCCTCGGATTATCGAGGCAGGCTGCCAGCACAGAGGCCGAAGTAATCGTGTTTTGCGGTGTCCACTTCATGGCAGAGACTGCCGCGATTCTCGCACCGCAGAAGACGGTTTTGTTGCCGGACATGCGAGCGCAATGTTCGCTGGCGGCGACCGTAAATGGAGAGGACGTACGCCGCTGGAAGGCAAAATTTCCGGACTATGTAGCGGTCGGGTATGTCAACACAACTGCCGAAGTAAAGGCCGAACTCGATTACTGCTGTACGAGCGGCAACTTTCTGGAAATAATCGACTCCATTCCGGAGGAGAAAGGCATACTATTCCTCCCCGATTTCTTTCTGGGAGTGCACCTCAAGAACGCGCGCCCGAACCGCAAGGTCGAAGTTTGGATGGGTGAGTGCCACGTTCACAAGGAGATCAACGCGCGGACGATTAACAGCCGCAGAGAGGAGTTTCCTGAGGCTGACGTTCTGGTTCACCCAGAGTGTGGCTGCGCTAGCCAATTGACCTACTGTGCAGGTGTAGGCGATGTAGAGACCGAGGGACTTCATATCGTTTCCACCGAGGGTATGGTCCGTTGCGTTGAGCAACAGACGGCACCCGAGTACATCGTGGCCACCGAAGTCGGCATCATACACCGCCTACAACACCTCGCGCCTAATGCCACCTTCCACGCGGCAGACCCAGAAGCTGTCTGCGCCTACATGAAGGCGATCACGCTCGAATCCGTCGCAGAGTCGCTGCGAAAGAACCAGCACGTGATTACCGTACCGGCCGAGATGGCGGAACGGGGTCTGAAAGCTATCAATCGCATGGTTAGCCTCGGAGATTGACTGCCCTGGTCTGCTCGTGACCTCCTCGGACGAATTACTCGACATCAACCAAGACGCCCTCGCGATGGCGCAACGCGCCCTAGAGGAGGATGGACCGTCTGATTTGACCAGCGAACTCGTGGGTGCGGCAGGTGTGCCGGCCACGGGTGTTGTCGAGTTTAGAAACGGTGGGGTAGTTGCGGGATCGGCATATGCCGATGCGGTGGCGCAGCTCTGCCAGTGCGGACCTTTGAACTGGAAGCACGCGGACGGTGATTTGGTCCCGGCGAACACGGCGCTGGCCACACTCGAGGGTGATTTGGCAAAGATCCTTTTTGCCGAGCGGACCATGCTCAATTTTCTTCAGCGCGCTTGTGGAATCGCAACGGCGACCCGAGAGTATGTCGCCGAAGTGGAAGGAACCGGGTGCAAGGTGCTGCATACTCGCAAGACAGCGCCCGGTCTACGCGTCCTCGATGTCAGCGCGGTATTGGCGGGTGGTGGAAGACAGCATCGGGTTTCACTTTCTTCCGCGGTGCTCGTGAAGGACAACCATTGGCACGTGTTGGATAGGGACGGCAGAGGACTCAGAGCCGTTTGCGACAATGCGCGCAGCCGGGGGGTAGTGGGTATCTACGTGGAAGTTGAAAACGTCGACCAAGTGCGTAGCGCATGCGAAGCTGGTGCCACTCGTCTCTTGATCGACAATCAAGGTCCGCGAGAATTCCGAGAACTTGCAGCCACTGCCCGCGGAATCAACCCTAGTATTGAGATCGAAGCGACGGGTGGAATGACGCTCGAATCGGCTCGTTCGTTTGCGGAGAATGGTGCCGATTATTTGTCTGTGGGTGCTCTCACACATAGTGTAAGAGCTGCGGATGTTGCGTTGGAGATCACGGTAAACGACTGAAACTTTACAAAGTCACGTCTCGTCGTGAAACGTGAGGAGGAAGTTTTATGTTCGGTCTCGACCTAATCTGGCTGGGTGTTTCTGGGGTTGCGGCGGCGTACGGTTATATCAAGAGCCGCAAGTACGTTCGTAGCAAACTCAGGTTTGTGGACGCCATACAGAACCCAGCAGTCCCGTGGGTTGCCGGCATTGCCACGGCACTCGCGGCATCGGCGTTATCCGTATTGCCGCTCATTTCCGTTCCTTTTCTTGCTTCGCTCCTCGTAGGCGTTGGGGTTGGTGCCGGGGTCCTTCACGGAAGCAAAGACGTGAAGAGGCTCCCCGGGGGCTGACTCCCGATCAAAGGCCTTCTCCGCACTACAGATTCCGCCAGCGCACACTTGCGCACACGTAATTGAGTTTTACCTTGCCCAATAGCGAGGTTTTTTCTATTCGGAGTTTTAGTGCGCACTCGTTCGTCTGATCCCGAGAGTATTTTTGGTCGCTCCGAGCGACGCTCCAGTGAAGGTCGACGCCTATCGGCAGAGAGGCGACTTGACGTCGACCGTCGTGGGTGTATGGATCGGAGAACCTACAAGCGTCGGGTTATGAAGGTCGACGTGATGGCCGATCGCCGCTCAATTGATGAGCGTCGTCTGATCTACGATCGTAGGCGGGGAGACCGCCGCGCGATTTTAAGCCGTCGCATTGTCCCAGATAGACGCACAATGGAAGAACGCCGTTCGTCAGCTTGGCTGGGGCTGGAAGGACCGCTGACCTAGGGAATCCTGAACTCTTGGAAGAATACGAGCTCTCACGTTGTTGGGAGCTTTTCTGTTTTCAGACCAGGTCGTTCAGCGCCTCCGCTACCGTGGGGAAGCGAAACTCGTATCCGCATTCTAGAGCTCTCGCCGGCACTACTCGCTGCAGATCGAGGAGCGCAGACGCACCCTCGCCGAGACCGGCCCTCAGCATAAATGCCGGCGCTCGTATCCAGGCTGGTCGTTTCAGTGCTTTCCCAAGGCACTTCGCAAACTCGTTCACCGTCACTGGCTTCGGTGCGGTGAGATTGAAGGCTCCGTGTAGCTTGCGGTCCAGAATCAAAAGCATCAACCCAACTTCGTCTTCCATGTGAATCCAAGACCACCACTGCCGGCCATCGCCCCACGGGCCTCCAACGCCCATCTTGAAAGACGGAAGCAGGGAATCGAGTGCGCCTCCGTCCTTTCCGAGCACGATTCCAGTTCGGAGCAATGCTACCGGTACGATATCCTCTGCCGCTACGGCTGCTTCTTCCCACTTTCGTGAAAGCAATGCAAGAAAATCGTGGCCTGGACCGGCCGTTTCATCGAGCATCTCGTCTCCGCGCGGACCATAGTAGCCTATCGCTGAACCACTCAAGAGGAGTTCTGGCGGTGCCTTTGCTCTGCGGATGGCGTTTACGATGTTTGCGGTGGTTTTTACTCGGCTATCAGAAAGACGTTGCTTTCGTTGCGGAGTCCACCGCCGAGGGGGATCAACGATTCGTTCGCCGGCCAGGTTGATCACCGCATCGACGCCGGAAAGAAACTCTTGCCAATCTCCACCGACTCCTGGATCGGCTTTCAGGATTTCGACTTGCTCAGAGTTCCATAGGTCCTGCCCCGAGCGCGTAACGACAACACATTCGTCACCCCGTCCGACTAGGGCGTGGATTAACCGTTTCCCGATGAAGCCGGTGCCACCCGTGACGAAGACGCGCATCTGGAAGTTAACTCAGTCGGTGAGTCGCACCGTTGGCCAGCAATCATATTCGTCTTCACATATCTGCACGCGAGCATCTACCGCGAGCACACCGTGTTCGAGTGCAAGCAATGGATTTATATCCATCTCGACGATACGTGAGTGGCGAGAGGCAAGCTGCGCCATACGCTGGATGATGTTTGCGATGGCACCGAGGTCACGCGGTGGCTGCCCGCGTACACCTTCCAGCAGGCTCGAGAGTTTTACCTCACGTATCATCTCATCGGAATCCGAGTCTGTGAGCGGGCAAAGGCGTAACACCACATCGCGCATTACTTCGACATATATGCCGCCGAGGCCAAACATTACCATCGGCCCAACGCGAGGAATCCTCGTGATCCCGATTATTGTCTCAGTCTCACCGGAAGCCATCCTTTGAAGTAGGAGACCGTGTATCCGCGGTCCCACGGCCGCATTGTCACTATGCTCTGTGTCACTGTCGTTGGCCTTCCACGCTTCGTTCACGTTGGCGAGCAATGTCTTCACAGCGTGCTCGGTTTCCTCTGCCGACTCGATACCGAGTACTACCCCGCCAATATCGGTCTTATGTGTGATGTCGGGACTGACAACCTTCATCACGATGGGGAAACCGAGTTCGATGGCCGCTTGAGCGGTGCGTGGGGCGAGCGTTTCGTCACCTGCACCTTCGGCGTTTACCATTCGCCATCGGGCCACGGGAACCTTGTATGCCTCCAGAATGCGAAGCGAATCTGATTCACTGAGCTTTTGGATGCTGGATGCCACGGCCGAGTCCAATATCGCCGTGACGGTGGCGTCATCGACGTCGCCAAACTCCTTCACCTCACCATCAGGGCGGGAAATTCGCTGACGTTGACGCCACATCGTCGCCAGAGCGCGTGCCGCCGATTCCGGGAACACGTATGCCGGAACTTTGGCGTCCTGAAGCTCAGGTATGCCAGTCTGAATTCCCTCTGTTCCCATTATCACGGCAA
Source organism: Gemmatimonadota bacterium (assembly GCA_039589395.1). Lineage (GTDB taxonomy): Bacteria > Gemmatimonadota > Gemmatimonadetes > Gemmatimonadales > GWC2-71-9 > JBDGYW01. The sequence goes on along the minus strand of JBDHHK010000093.1, from coordinate 9,134 downwards.
GGATCGGTTTCTCGGGGTGGTGTTCGTTCACCCTTACTATGGCTGCCGCAACATCTTTGACCAGAATGCCAAGTGGAGGCACGAACGCCGCAAGTACTGCGTCGATCTCCGGGTCATCGAACACGTGTTGCAGAGCGAACTCGTATGTCTTTGCCGTCGCGCTGGCGATCAGGTCCACGGGATTTCTGACAGATGCTTCGTCGGGCAATCCTTCGCGGAGTCTCTGCTGCGTCTCGACCGTGAGCGGTGCAACCTCGAGCCCAGTAGACTCGCATGCGTCGGCTATGATGATCCCAGGTCCGCCCGCGTTGGTGACAATCGCAACCCGATTGCTAGCCGGCAGGGGCTGATTGGCGAACGCTATCGCAAGGTCGAACAGCTCCTCCACCGTTTGCGCGCGGATTGCTCCAGCCTGAGCGATTATCGCGTCAGTCGCGAGGTCAGTTGCAGCAAGCGCTCCCGTGTGTGAAGCGGCAGCCTGTGCACCGGCTCCCGTTCGACCGGACTTGACTATGCAGATCGGTTTTGTCTTCGTGAGGCTCCGCGCCAAGGGCACGAAGATGGCGGGGTTTCCGAAACTCTCTAAGTACATCAGAATGACTTTGGTATCGGGATCGTCTTTCCAATACTCGATGAGATCGTTGCCGCTCACGTCGGTCTTGTTGCCCATCGAGACAAACATCGAGATCCCGATTCCCAGACTCTTTGCGTAGTTCAACACCGACACGCCCATCGCGCCAGATTGGCTCACGAACGCGACCGGCCCTCCCGGCGGCATCGATGGCGCGAATGTCGCGTTCATCGCGACGTCAGGCGCCGTGTTGATCACACCCATACAGTTGGGACCAACCATTCTGAGCTTTCGGTCGCGGATCAGTTCCACGAGCTCACGCTCTCGATCGAGGCCGTCCCCGCCAACTTCCTTGAAGCCAGCCGAGATTACCACCAGGCCCTTGATGCCGGCATCGATGGCTTCCATCGCGACGCCGAGCACCCGTTCCTTGGGCACGACGACGATTGCCAGGTCCACTTCACCGGGAATAGCGGCTACCGATGGGTATGCGAGAATCGAATGAATAGAATTTGCACGCGGGTTTACGGGATACACCGGTCCCTGAAAGCCGTGCTCCAGGAGATTGTCGAGTATCTGCCATCCAATGGTGTTGGGCCGTCGCGAGGCACCTATCACAGCGATGGACTTGGGTCGGAGAATGGAGTCGAGTTCGTGCATGGTGGTAGAATAACCCGTATGCAGTGTGAGCGGCAGAGAGGTTGGGCAGAGATGCAGGGGTGCAGGTGGTGCAGAATTGATCTGCCGCTCTGCATCTCTGCACCTCCTGCGCGCCTACTGGACAACAACGGGTCTTAGACACCACAATTCACCCATGTACCTCATCCTGCGCCTAATACAAAAACTCGTAGCCACCCTCAACTCGGACGGCACTCCTGGGCAGGTAGGTGCCGGGATGGCGATCGGGACCGTGTTCGGTTTGACCCCCCTGATGAACCTCCACAACCTGATTGTGCTGGCACTCGTGATGGTGTTCAGGGTGTCTTTCCCGGCGGTTATGCTGGGATGGTTCGTAGCGATTCCGATCGGCTTTGCTCTCGACCCCGCGTTCGATGCACTCGGGCTTCGAATGCTCGAAACGTTGACTTTGGTTCCGCTCTGGACAGCGATAACGAATGCACCAGTGATTGCGCTGTTGAACCTCAACAACAGCGTCGTGCTTGGCAGTTTGGTGTGTTGGATCCTCGCGCTGGTACCGTTGTACTTCCTCATGCGATTGGGAGTTGCGAGGTACAGGGCGACGATCTACGTGCGACTCCAGAATCTGAAGGTCTTCAAGGCAGTCCGGGGGTCCAAGATCTACGGCTTCTACCGAATGTTCAGGCCGGAGTAGCGATGCGTATACTTCGATGGAAGGCCATCGGTCCGTTCTGTTTGCTGCTCTGTGTTCTTGTGCTCGGCTGGTGGCTTTTCCTGGACAGGATGGTCGCTCGCTCGGTTGAGATAGTCGGTGCCGATTTAGTCGGCGCGCGAGTTGATGTTGAGTCTGCTGACGTCAACCTCGCAGCCGGTCGTGTGGCAATTCTGGGCCTGCAGGCTGCGAACCCCGACTCCCCGATGAGAAATCTCGTCGAGGCAGAGGAACTGGTCGCCGACGTCAGAGTTGGAGCACTGCTACGCAAGAAGATGGTGATAGAACAGATCTCTGCTCGCGGTGTTCGGTTTGGAACTGAACGGGCGGAATCGGGGGAGCTCGAGAATCCAAGCCCGGAATCGGGATTGCTGATGCGCCGGATTTCCGGCTGGGCAGATCAGGTGCGAATTCCAGAGTTGAGTCTGGAAAGCCTGGGAGATGCCGTAAACGTCGACGCGATTTCGGTTGACAGCCTTCGTACACCGGCGCTGGCACGAGCCACCGTGGCGAGCGCAGATTCGTCTCGCAATGTATGGGAGCAGAGTCTTGGGCGGCTCGATCCCCAGCCGACGATCGATAGCGCCGCGAGCCTCGTCCAGCGTCTCAATGGTGCAAATCCACTTTCGCTCGGCCTTGCTGGCGCGCGCGACCTGGCGGGGTCAGCTCGCAACACTCTCAACTCAGTGCGCGGCCTCGAGAACAACCTGTCGGCGCTGGACGGTACGGTGCGCTCCGGTGTCAGTCTGCTGCAGAGCCAGGTGCAGCAACTAGCAGCGACGCGAGAAGCCGACATTCGCTACGCCACGAGCCTACTTCAGCTTCCGTCTCTCGACTCCCCAGATTTGTCGCCGAATTTGTTCGGGGGACTTGCTGTGGCACGTATGGAGCGCGTGCTCTACTGGTTGGGACAGGCAGAACGATTCTTACCACCTGGTCTCAACCCGCGGCGTATCGCCGGCTCGGATAGGGCTCGAATGGCCGGTACGACCGTGAAGTTTCCCGACGAATATGGTGACCCTGACTTTCTGATCGAGTCGGCCGATGCCGATCTCGAGATCGGCGGAACCGGTGGTGCAGCCGGACAATATGCCGCCCGTCTGACCGGCTTCACCAATCAGCCTGCCGTGTACGGTGAGCCTTTGACGTTCTTTGTCGAACGTACCGGTGGTGCGGTCGGCCCGTCAGATGTGAGCGTTTCGGCATTTATGGATCACGTCGGTGAAGACGTACGAGACTCGCTTGCCGCACGGATTCAGGGCGTGTCGCTTCCGGGTATCGATCTGCATTCTCTCGGTGCGTCGTTGAATCTTAGCGACGGATCCACCGAATTGGCGCTTCACAGGGCAGGCGACAGTCTGGTCGGCAGTTGGAAGTGGAGTTCGTCCAGCGTGGAGTGGGCGAGGCTTAGCGCGGAGGAAGCGGTAGGCAGTGAGGAGGGTGAAACCCCTCAGGTGGGGCAGATGGCGCAGGATTTCCTCTGGCGAGCGGTTTCGGGCCTGCAAGACGTCGAAATCGAGGTACGCTTCTCCGGGTCTGTGAGGGGACCGTCTCTGGCTATCGGGTCCAATGTTGGCCGAGCGGTCGCTTCTAGTCTACGCCGGGAGTTGGGTCGTGAGATCGATCGTGCTGAACAGCAAGTGCGGACCGAGGTCGATCGGCTCGTAAACGATCAAGTGAGCGCGGCTAACGATAGGGTGGACGCCCTCCAGACAGATCTCGAGAGTCGGATCGGGGTACAGCTGAGCGAGTTGACTACGGTACGCGAGGAACTCGAGAGAGCAATCAGAAGGCTGGTGCCGGTGGGGTAGGGAGCATACGCGGCATACGCGGCATAAACGGCATCAACTGCCGGATCTAATATGCCGCTTATGCCGCGTATCACGCTCATGCCGCAACAGTACCCAGGTACGCCCCCCTTCAGCCTCCGTTGCTGGCATCCTCTATCGTAACACCCTCTTCCTCCGCAACCCCCTTCACGTACTTATCCAACCACGCCGTCCACCGCGCCCACAGGTCCAGCAAAGACTCCTGAGTGGCAGGTCCGTGGTCCTCGTACGGATAGAAGTACAGCGATGCTGTCTTGCCCAGCGCCTCCAGGGCCTCGAACAGTCGCCACGAGTGAATTGGGAATGTGCCGACATTCTGGTCGTGCTCGCCGTGATATATGAGCAGTGCTCCGCTCAGGTGGTCGGCTTGGAAGAACGGTGACATTTCGAGATAAACGTCCTTTGCTTCCCACAGTGTTCGCCGCTCGTTCTGGAACGAGAAAGGAGTCAGTGTGCGGTTGGCGTTACCGTCTCCGGCGATGCCGGCCTTGAAGAATGGTGTGTGCACCATGGCGTTGTAGGTAGAGAAGGCTCCGTAACTGTGACCTCCGATCCCCAGTCGGCTTCTATCCACCAATCCCTCCGCGTCCACTCGGTCTATCACCGCAGCTAGGTTGTTGCGCAGGTCGTGAACGTAGTTGTCGTTCATTCGGCCGCTATCGCCTACGATCGGTGCGTCCGGCTGAATCACGACGTATCCGGCAAGAGTGAGGAAATCCATCGACCGGCTTCTGAGCGAAGGGAACTGGTTCTTGTTGTACGTTTCCCTGATCTCGTCGTAGTCGTCCTGGTCTGTGTACTCGCGCGGATAGAACCATATCATGCCCGGCAGCTTCTCTCCGGGTCTCCAGCCCTGCGGCAGAATTACATTCACCGCGAGCTTGAATCCGTCAGCGCGCTCCACCTCGAGTCGCCGCCTCTGGGCGTTCGTGATTGCAGGCGTGTAGTCGGTGTTGTTGGTCACTTGGCGCAGATCGCCGGTTGTCACGTTGCGGAGATATGAATCGGGAACGTCAGTCGGCCCCTCCCGCGACACGACCAGCATCGTGGCGTCGTCGTTCAGGACCTCGAGCACTCGCTCGTATACTCCGTTGTTGTCGCTCTCGTAGATGCGGCTCTTTTCATTCGTCACGATCTCTACGCGATCGACATAAGATTGTGGACCTTCCTCCAGAGGGTCTTCGTGGAGTTCGGTACCCGAGAGGAAGACGTGGTTTCCATCCGAAGCGACGCGAACCACCGTGGTGCCGTTGGCAAGATTCTTTGTCATAAGCGTTGGATATCTGGATGGACCGCGACCGAACCGACTCGCCTCCTTGCCACGGTAGATGGTGTGCTTTGTTGCCAGATCGCTGAGGAACACGGCGAACTCATGTACTTCATCGTTTTCCCGCGATTCGGTGAGGAATAAAACCGGAGCGTATTCGGCATACCGCACATCTGAGAGCTCACGACTGTTTTCATACACTACGGTCATCGACGTCGAGTCGAACGGAGGAAGCCACTGAAAAACGCGGTCGGGCCGACGAGATCCCCGCCCTCCCTCGTCTTCATCCTCCTCATCCGCTCGGTCCTCCGTATCACTCGGATCTTTTGGCTCGAACTGCAGGTAGCTCAATCCCATGCCATCGGGCCGCCAGGCGATGTTGCGTTTCTCAGGGTTTGAGTGTTCGGTTTCCGTTGTGTCGTCGGGTGCACCATCGCGAAGTTCTTGCTCCCCGAGCAATGCGATAACTGAGCCGTCCTCGAGGCTCCATACTTCCTCGAATCCACCGAACTGTCTGGTCGGTACTATGTACGAGAACGGTTTCTGCATTGTGCTCACGATGGCGAGGCCACCGTCTGGTGAAACGTCGATATTCTGAACCATCGCGGGCTCACCAATTCGCCGTGCTCTGCGTCTCTGTACGTCCACAACTGCGAGCTGTCCAGTCGTGTAGTACTCGAGCATGGCCATTTCGTGAGGCCCCTCCAGGAGATCGGGATACGTGCGAATCTGATTGGTCTCTGGAGTTGTAAGGCGCACCTGTGGGGTATTGGGCACAGGCGGGGGCCCCGGCGGTGATCCGCGGTCTTCAGGCAACAGGACCGTCACAATTGACCGCGAGTCTGGCGTCCACTCGAAGGACGTGTAGAGTGTGGCCAGCACGGGTGTGCGCGTTACCTGTCTCACTCGGCCGTTCTCCGGATCGGCCGTGTACACGTAGGAGGCGTCATCCTGATGAACTAGGAATGCGATGGCAGAACCGTCGGGAGACCATTGTTCGCCCGAGACGCCCGCATCGGCAGGTACCTGTACTGTGGTCGTTGTGCCGCGTTCCGCGTCAATTATCTCGATGCCGACTGCACCGCGTGTCGAGAGCTGCCTATCTCGGTTCGCTTGCCAATCGATCTGAAGACCGCCGAGGCGAAAAAACGGCTTGGCGAATGCCGCCATCGTCGCGGCGCCCCGGCCAATGGATCTCAAGAAAAGCCGTCCGTCGGGGCTAGGGTTCCCCAAGGTGACATTCAGATGCCGCGGTGCCAGCACCGCCTCGGCGATGTCCGGAGCCGGCTGCAGGAAAGCCTCAGCTCTGAGTACGGAATCGACTGCACTTTGCTGCGCTGAAGCAGGGCATGCGATCGCTAAGAGTATCAAGCCCGCATTCAGCGGTAAGACGAATCGTGCGACAAATCTCATGAGAGAACCTCCGGTTAAAGGCCCCTCTTGTGGGGCCCTGGTATCTTCGACATAGGCGCTGAAGATGCCCGGTGGTTGCGGTGGGATCAAGGTCGTTCGACCTTTGTACACATGACTGAGTTCACACCAACGGATCACCGTTCAGTCGGAACTTCTGCGCTCCACATAGGTACGAGTCGTATACCTGACGCAATTCTCACGACGGACTCGAATATGAGCGGACGTTCCAGCGCAATAGTTGCCGCTGTTGCCCTGTGGGTGGCGGTCTCTGCGTCCCCACTGAGCTCTCAGATCGTGACGGGACAAGTTGTCGACTCCATCTCCGGCACGCCCGTTGGGATCGGTTTTGTCGTTCTCCTGGACAATCAAGACCGCGAGGTCGCTCGAACCCTGAGTGAGAGCGACGGGCTCTTTCGGCTTGCCGCACAGGATCCGGGTCTCTACCGACTTCGGTCGGAACGGATCGGCTACGCGGCTACCACATCGTCTCCATTCCTTTTGGAGGAAGGTCAGATAAGTGAGCACACACTTCGAGTGCGCGCTCAAGCGATCGTGCTGGCGACTGTTGAGGTTCAGGGGGAGGATCGTTGCCACACAAATCCGGAGGAAGCCGAAGAAACGGGGCTCGTTTGGCAGGAGATCCGCAAGGCATTGGCTGCGACTGCGTGGGATAGCACGCAGGAACTGGCACGATATAAGGCGTATGGGTATCGGCGTACCATGGATTTGAGCGGGAGGAACATAATCTCGGAGGAAAGCAGCCTAACAGACGGTTATGCCCGTCAGCCTTTTGCGAGCATTTCGGTGGATGCCCTACTCGAAGAGGGCTTCATTGTCCCGCGGACTGATGAAACCTGGTACAACCTGCCGGACGCAGCCGTACTTCAAGACGACAGATTCCTTGCTGCGCACTGTTTTTTCGTCGTTCGCGATTCCGTCGAGAGATCGGACCAGATTGGCCTTGCGTTCGAGCCAATGTCAGAACGCGGCTTGCCTGATGTGAGAGGAGTGCTTTGGCTTGATGAGGCCACCTCCGAATTGCGGGTGCTCGAGGTCACCTTCACCAAATTGCCGCATCGCGTAGAACACGATCGAGTTGGAGGCACAATCGAGTTCTTGATGCTTCCGTCCGGCGCGTGGATCGTGAGCCGGTGGCAGGTGCGAAGTCCGGTGATACGTGTAAGAACCGGAGGCACTCGCGAAACGGGCGACCGGGATGTGAGGCTCGGGATAATCGGACTCTACTACACGGGTGGAGACGTGCTGGAGATAACCACTCGGGACCGAGCCACACTTTACCCTCCGGGCCTTTCTCATCTGACTGGCTTTGTATACGACAGCAGCAAAGCGGGACCGCTCGCCGGAGCTACAATATCAATCGAGGATACTCCCTTCTGGGGGAGTTCGGACGGGCGCGGAGCTTTTCATCTCACCGCTCCAATTGAAGGACAATACACTGCCACGCTAACCGATCAGTGGCTCGACTCTATAGGAGTAGCCCCCCCAAACATCGATATCGAGTTTGTTCCCGGCGATACGGTCTCGGCATCATTCGTCTTACCTCATGCGGATTCGGTCGCGCAGCGTAACTGCGCCTACGAATCCAGTCTCAATGGGAGAGCCACAGTCATTGGTCGGGTGCGCGCTGGAAGTTCGGGCCAGCCGTCATCGGGAACGTCGATTTCGGCACACTGGCAGAGTCTTCAAACGGACTCCGACCGCTGGGTACCCAGAGAGTCCCAGCGAACAGTCAGGACCGACGGGTCAGGCTCCTACGTCCTATGCGATTTACCGGTAGGTGTCCCATTGACTATCGATGTGGACGGCGCGCGCCCGGCAAACATCGTGTTCCCCAGGCACGTCGGCGGCCATCTCTTGTTAGCCAGGGCCAGGGAACCCGGCGAGCCATACACGAGAAACTTCAGAACCAGCCACCGCACGTGGAAGGTAGATCTGCTGTTGACTGGGAGTTCGGTTTCACAGCGGTCGGCGGAGACTCGGCACGTGCTATCGGGCTACGTGACCGAGAATCTCACAGGCCGACCACTCAGCGGCGTCACCATTTTGCTGAACAATGCTGACTCCGCCGTAACGCGAATAGACGGTACGTTCGACCTGATCGATGCAGCGTGGGTTAGCGGCAACAATGTCGTCGCGGCCAGCCGTAACGGATTCCAGATATGGACTCAGGAGATTTGGCTCACCGGCGACGAAACCCGAGTGGAACTGACCGTTCAGCTCCAACAGCTCTAGATTTCCATCTTCCTCTCGGTTGGGCAACGACGTTATGATGAACGCATGTCCTCCGGCGATCCGAACGACACGAAGACGGGACGTCCCGTCCCGCACCCCAAGAGGAAATACGAAGAGAGAAAGCGTCAGCGACTGAAGGACGTCGACTCGACTGCCCGCGCTCGTATGCTGAAGACGTTGGCCTATTCTGTGCCGGGAGGCGTGGCCGGCGCCATCGGGACCTCACTCGCGGGATTTGGACCGGTGCCCGGCTTCTTTGTAGGATTTTTGTTCGTGTATTTGGTTACAAAGGGCGCGTCCGAGGGAGCGGGTGCGGCCGCGGGGAAGATCTACCACCCTTCCGGACGGTCGACACCGGTGAAGCATGAGTACTCATTCCCAGAATCGCTCGCGGCACGCGGTCGGTACGAAGAAGCGGTTACCGCGTATGAGGTTGCGGTGTCGGAATTT
>JBDHHK010000092.1:0-16704 GCA_039589395.1 Gemmatimonadota bacterium | reverse complement strand
TTGGGTGGAAGACTACGGGGCGTCGATCACTTTTTCGCGTGATGACGCCGGGCGGGTGGACCGTTTCAGATATCGCGGCATGATCTGTCCCAAACTCGAAGACGTGCCACCACCGGGCGTTTCGCGGCTGAACGAATACGTCGGCGAATATGTGAGCGACGAACTCAACACCAGTTACGAAGTGGCAGTCGAGAACAACGAACTCGTGATGCGACATCGCCGACACGGCACAATCAGCCTTTTCCCGGCATGGAAGGACGACTTCAGGGGCGGTGAGTGGTTTCTGAGATCGGTCAGGGGAGAAGTCGAAATCTCAGGTTCGTGAAACGAGGGTGATCATGAAACCCTATATCCTCGAACAGACCAACTGGAAACAGGTGAGTGAGTGCGACTACGAGGTCGTAGTTTTGCCGTGGGGAGCCACGGAACCGCACAACTATCATCTGCCGTACGGAACAGATTCGCTGGAAACCGCAGAGATCACCGCGCAAGCGGCCGCGAAGGCATGGGACAAAGGGGCGAAGATCATGGTTCTGCCCACCATTCCGCTGGGAGTCCAAAACATGGGGCAGATTGAACTGCCGTTTTGTCTCCACACCCGTCCCTCGACCCAGAGGTTGATACTCGAAGACGTCCTAACGTCGCTACATCGGCAGGGACTCGGGAGACTCGTGTTGGCGAACGGCCACGGAGGCAACGATTTCAGGGCGATGATCCGTGAACTCCAACCCCAACACCCGGAGATATTCATCTGCCTGGTGGAGTGGTATGGCATGCTTGACCCCTCAGAATACTTCGAAGAAGAAGGGGAACACGCAGGCGAGATGGAGACCAGTATTATGATGTACTATTTTCCCGAGCTGGTTCTACCACTGGATGAAGCAGGTGAGGGAAGATCCAGGCCATTCGGCCTCGAGGGATTGAGCAACGGCACTGCCTGGGCTCCCCGTCGTTGGGATAGGATCTCGGAAGACACCGGTGTGGGTGACCCGACAGGAGCTACGCCCGAAAAGGGAAGGAGATTCCTCGAAGATGTGACCACGAAGATTGGCGATTTTTTGGTTGAACTGGCACGCTGCAGTCTAGAGGATCTTTATGAAAGGAGTGACTAAAGTGTTCATCGTCCATGTTCACGTACACGTCAAGCCGGAGTGTGTTGACGAATTCCGTGTGGCGACATTGGAGAATGCTCAAAACAGTGTTCGGGAACCCGGGGTAGCCCGTTTTGACGTGCTCCAGCAGCAGGATGATCCGACACGATTCGTATTGGTGGAGGCTTACCGCACACCGGAAGATCCCGCTGAACACAAGGAAACGTTGCACTACCAAACATGGCGCGACACTGTGGCCGATCTGATGGCGGAACCGCGCGCCGCCGTGAAGTACGACAACGTTTTCCCGGAAGACGCAGGCTGGTAGCAACTTGCGTTTCGAGTTCGCGACCGCAACCCGCATCATATTCGGACCCGGCACACTGAGTGAAATCGGGCCACTCGCTGCTGCGGAGGGTCAGCGTGCGCTGGTGGTCACAGGCAAATCGTGTGAGCGTGCCGAACCTCTCCTCAAAGCTCTGGCCGAGGAGCATATCGAGTACGGCACCTTCCCCGTGGCCGGGGAGCCAACGATCGAAGTTGCCGCTCGAGGTACCGAGATCGCACGCGATGCGGGTTGCAGCTTTGTCATCGGGTTCGGCGGCGGAAGCGCTCTCGACACCGGCAAGGCAATCGCAGCTCTGCTCACCAACGGTGGCGGTCCGTTGGACTATCTCGAAGTAATCGGCAGAGGGCGAAAGCTCACTCGCCCATCGGCACCGTTTCTAGCGATCCCCACCACCGCCGGTACAGGTGCAGAGGTGACCCGAAATGCGGTGTTGGGCGCCCCTGAACACCGCGTTAAGGTCAGCTTGCGGGGTCCATTCATGCTGCCGCGGTTGGCTCTGATCGACCCTGAACTCACCTACAGCCTGCCATCCGATATCACGGCGACCACCGGCTTGGATGCACTCACGCAGGTCCTCGAACCCTACGTGTCGTGCCGCGCCAGCCCGTTGACGGATCCTCTGTGTCGGGAGGGGCTACACCGCGCCGCACGATCGCTGCGCGGGGCGTGCAGTCGTGGTGACGAAGAAGCGGCGCGACTGGATATGGCGGTCACCAGCTTGTTCGGTGGCCTCGCCCTGGCGAACGCCGGTTTGGGTGCGGTTCATGGATTCGCGGGGCCGTTCGGCGGCATGTTCTCCGCCCCTCACGGTGCGGTTTGCGCGTGCCTGTTACCCCACGTAATGGCTACGAACGTCGCGGCCCTGAAGAAACGGTCACCATCCAGCGAGGTCTTGCGGCGTTACGGTGATATTGCCCGAATACTGACCGGCGACCAAGGTGCCGCCGCCGAGGACGGGGTGAGTTGGGTACGCGAGCTATGCAAAGAGCTGAATGTGCCGCCGCTCAGCACCTATGGCTTCGGCGATGCCGATGTCCCGGCGCTGATCGAGAAGGCAACAGCGGCGAGTTCGATGAAAGGGAACCCTATCGAGCTGAGTCCGGACGAGTTGACCGCGATTCTGGAGCAATCGTTGTAGCAGACTTCGCTACGTTCCTTTGCGATACCGCACCACCCCACCCGACATCGTGAGGACGATGCGGTCCCTCATCCCGAACAGCAGCTCGGGGTTCTCTTCCAAGACACGGATGTCCCCCAAATCGAGCACCGCGAGGTCTGCAACCTTTCCCACCTCCAGACTTCCCCTGGAGTCCTCATCATATGTCAGGTAGGCGCCGTTGATGGTGTAGGCACGGAGGGCATCCTCCAAGCCGAGAGCTTCCTCGGGACCATACACCTGACCGTCCGCTTGCGAGCGACGCGTCATCAGCGCGTACATACCGATCCACGGATCGTGGCTCGTGACTGGGTAGTCGGAGCCCGCATTCAACGACACGCCAGCTTCCACGTATGAACGGAACGGCTTGGTTCGCCCAAATCGCTCGGCGCCTAGATTGGTGAGGAAAGCCGCGCCCTCCTGCCAGTTGAACACTGGGTTCACTGAAGCGATGATGCCGTAATCAGCCATCTCCTCCAGCACCCGTGTTTCGGCTTCAATGGGCAGATAGGCGTGGATGAGACTCCAACGGAGATCTGCATCCGGGCGCTCGGCGTGAATCTCATCCATCAGTTCCTTGTATAGATCAACCGTCTGGCGCATCGCTTGATCACCACACGTGTGGGTATGAAGGTCCCAGCCGTACTCCAATGCTGCCACGCGGAATTGCGCCATGCGCGCTTCGTTATCCTCTTGCACGGGAATGCCAAGATTGGGTTCCCCTTCGAACTCCGCCCACTGCGAAAACGACTCGGACAACCAGGCACTCCGCGTGCCTGCTCCACCATCGGCGTAGAACTTTGCGCCCCTCCAGCGGAGCCAAGAGTCGCCCAGGTTGTTCACCTTGATCCCGTCAAAATGCGACCGCATAGAGGCCAGGCTGTGCGTGTACCACGTGCCCTCGTAAACCGCCGGAATCCTGAGGCCAGCAAGCAGGCCTCGATTGAACGCCTCCTGATAGACCTGCATCAGATAGCCCATTCGGGAGGAAGGGTCGACGACGCTAGTCACCCCCAAGGAAAGCATTTCCAAAGCGCCAAGATGAACACTCTGAACATCGGCTTCAAATGCCTCCGCGGGGTCGTTGGCCCTTGGTCTCACCGTTACTAGGCGGGACGCATTGGAGCCAACAAAAACTCCCGTGGGAATATTGTACTCGCGAGTACGTCCGTTGATCGTGAGTGCTCGGGGCGCCCGGAAGATTCGATCTTCAAAGGTGAAATTCGCCGGGTCTTCCAGCCACCAAAGCGGCCAGGATGAGGGGACGTCATCATCGATCCCCATCATCTCGAACACGTGCGTGTTTACCGCAATCCCACGATACACACGGTTCAGGAGAACGGGGTTGTCCGGAGCGACCTCGTCGAGCTGCCAGCGAGTTACCATCTCCGGGTATTTGTACTGGTCCCAACGGTTACCGATGAGCCACTCACCCAGGTCCGGGTCTTTGCGCTCCTGTAGAGCAACCATCTCGGCTACTATCTCTTCTGCCGTTTCGGCAAATGTCAGTTCCGCCTCGTAGGTGATATCGTGGCCTAGGCTCAGGAAGTGTATGTGTGAGTCCTGAAGTCCGGGAACAATCGTCTTGCCCAACAAATCGAACACTTCGGTTCCTGGACCTCGCAATGCCGATACGTCCCTGTCTGATCCGACCGCGATGATCTTACCGTCTTTCACGGCAAGAGCCTCGGCCGTCGAGAATGCCTCGTCCACAGTCACCACCTGCCCGCCGAAAAAAACCCAGTCTGCCTCGACGGAGACAGAGGGTGAGCAGGAAACGAGCACCCAAAGAGCGGCAGCAAAGGCAAGGGGGCCAGGACCGTATCGACCACCGTGTCGCGATGAAGGTTTCGAAAACAACATCATCAACTCCAATTCGGGCGTGGCTTATTGTTCTTAGAAAACTACGGCCGGGGGAACGAGATGGTCAGTGTGGTATCTCGGCTCTGCCCGCCACTGAAACAGCTAGCGTCATGGTGTCCCCATCCATAACTTGGCCTGAGTCAGCCATGTGTGGATGAAGATGAAGCGGAGGCCATCAATGACCACCGGAGTGAACCATGAAGAGCTCGATCGTGCGATACACCATCGTTGTGAGTGCTCTGTTAACCGCCACAGGGAGCGGCTTTGCCGTTTCGGCTCAGGAGTACAAGAGCGATCCCGGGTTTGTCCAAGCGGTCCACCTATTCGAACTGTGGGCTGATGCGCAGCGGGCATACGGGCAGATCCCCGGCGTTTCGGTTGGTATAGTCCACGACCAGGTTATGGCCTGGAGTGGAGGTTTTGGATACGCTCACTTGGATAGTGAGACGCCAACGACTCCGGAGACCATTCATAGCATCTGTTCGATCTCCAAGCTCTTCACCAGCATCGCGGTTATGCAACTCAGGGATGCGGGCAAGCTGAGGCTGGATGACGCTGTCGACTCACACCTCCCCTGGATTGACATCAAGCGCACCCATCCGGAGTTCGGACCCATCACCGTAGAGGGAATTTTGACCCATTCGTCAGGGTTACCCAGGGAGTCTGACTTCCCTTACTGGAGCGCTCCGGATCACGTATTCCCCACGAGTGAGCAGATCATCGAACGGCTCAGTGGACAGGAGACACTCTATCCAGCTTCGCAGTACTACCAGTATTCGAACCTGGGCATGTCCTTGGCCGGTCTGATCGTGGAGAGTGCGTCTGGAGCTTCGTACGCCCAATATGTCAGCGAACACATTCTGGAACCGTTGGGTCTCAAATTCACTAGTCCGGAAATGCCGGAACATCATCGAGGCAACCTGCTGGCCACCGGATACTCTGGCAGAAATCGCCAAGGTGAGAGGATCGAAACTCCATTCTTTCAGGCTCGTGGCGTTGCGTCGGCCGCCGGATATGCCTCCAACGTAAACGATCTCGGTCGTTTCGCCTCCTGGCAGTTTCGGCTTCTGGAAACAGGAGAAGGTGGCGTGCTGGATAGGAACACACTGAGGGAGATGCAACGGGTTCACTGGACGGACTTCAATTCAGCGAGGGGTCTGGGGTTCTCGGTCTCTCAGCGCGAAGGTAAAACGTTCGTCGGACACGGAGGTAGCTGCCCTGGCTACCGAACGACATTGACACTCCAGCTAGACGAGAAACTGGCTGCGATCGCCATGATAAATGCACGGGGCGAGAACCCCAGTTTGTTTGCGCGTGCCGTATACGACGTCATTGGAGTTGCCATCCTTGAGGCCATCGAGTCGCCTAGAAGTAAGAAGCAGGCAGACCCTGCTCTGGCCCGCTACACAGGCATCTACACGAGCGGTTACGGAGGTGAGACCGCTGTGATCCCGTGGGATGGAAGCCTGGCGACGGTGAGTTTCCCAACGGAAAACCCACTGCAGTCCCTTTCGAAACTCGAACATGTTGGTGAGCATACTTTCCGTCGCATTCGGGATGATGGAGAACTTGCGGAGGCAGTGACGTTCGAGGTCGGTGCCGACGGTCAGGTGGTTCGTATGTGGAGGAACAGCCAACATCGACCGAAGGTGCGATGACAGATTTCCTCGAATGCGGTCCGCTCAGTGCACGGGCCGGCGAAGGACGGGTGCTGTTCGAAGACGTGTCGGTGTCGCTGTCGGAGGGCCATTGCGTTTGCCTCGACGGTCCGTCGGGCAGCGGTAAATCGTCGTTGCTTCGGTTGCTCACTGCTGTAGCGTGGTCACCCAGCGTCACTCGCCGTTTGGAGGGGAAGGCTTACTATGGCGCGGATCTACCTGATTGGCGCGCCAAAGTGTGTTTGATCGCTCAGGACGCTCCGATGATCAGAGGAACTGTGCGGGACAATCTCTCATTTCCCTTCTTACAACGAGCGGGAGCCCAAAAGGCGTTCTCTGAACCGGAGGCGCGGCAACTCCTCGAAAGGGTGGGCCTTGGCTATCTGCCGTCCGATCGTGATGTGTTGCAGCTATCCGGGGGTGAGCGTCACAGGTTAGCGTTGGTGCGGGCCCTCCTTTGGGATCCGCCGGTCCTGGTGGCGGACGAAGTCCTGTCGGGCCTGGACCCTGAGGCAGCGGATGTTTGCTTGGAACTCCTGACGGATTTCGCGAAGAGGCAGTCCCGCCTGCTGATTTGTGTACTGCACGATCCTGCCAAGTGCAGTGTGGCAGACCAGCGTCTTCACCTGCGCGACGGGCGACTGGAAGAGAACTGATGGCTGAGTTCATCGAACTCGGACCGACACAGCTCGCGATAGCGGCACTACTGGTCGTCGCCGCCGGTATCGTGTCGCTGGTTCTACAGCTAGGTGTAGAACGACGCCTCGCTACCGCGGCGTTACGCACCGTGATCCAGTTGGGTCTACTCGGCCTCGTACTCGAACGAGTGTTTTCGCTCCGTAACCCGTTGCTGATCGTTGGCCTGCTGATCCTAATGACCGTATTTGCGGCGCGCGAAGCCGTGAGTCGCGCCACTCGCCGCTATCGAGGCATCCTGGTCGACGCATGGCTAACGATGGCGGTTTCGTGTTTTGCCGTTGGAGGCATCGTTACCAGTCTTGTGGTAGGTGTGGAACCCTGGTACGAACCCCAGTACGTGATCCCTCTGCTCGGCATGATCCTCGGTAACTCACTGACCGGCATAGCACTTGGCCTCGACAGCTTCTTGGACCATCTCGACGTCCGGTCAGCCGAAGTCGAGCTGCGGTTAGCTTTCGGTGCAACGCGCCACGAAGCGCTTGCAGCGCCGCTTCGCGATGCCATTCGTACCGGCATGATTCCGATTATCAACTCGATGGCTGCCGCAGGAATCGTGTCGCTACCTGGTATGATGACCGGCCAGATCTTGGCGGGTTCACCTCCCATGCAGGCGGTGGCATACCAAATCGTCGTCATGTTCATGCTCGCGGCAGCGGTGGCGTTTGGAGCGATGCTTGTGGTGGTGCTCGCCGGAAGGCACTTCATGGGGACCGATGCGACTTTGCGATTGGACCGGATGGTCAAGAGAGCTATCTGAAGCCACCGAGTAGATCGTAACAGTGATCGTAGCGCACAACAAATTGGCTACTAAGGTCCATGTTACCAGTAGCCGACGTGCTCTAGGGAGGCTACTTTATCTGACCGGTTGCGGATAGTGACGTTCTCCAACCGCCGAACAGCAAAATCACCAGTCACCCATGCGAAGCCATGCCCAAACCAGCAAGCAAACGAAAGAAAGCCTCCCCTTCCCGCGCGGCTGAGGCTCAGGCGATGGATGAAACCCCTGAGAACCTAGACAAGGTCCGGGACATTCTTTTTGGCGGACAGATGCGGGCTGTGGACCAGCGTCTTGCAGCATTGGAAAAGCGGTTCCAGCGGGACCTGGATAGCCTGCGCACAGATAACGGAAAACGGCTGTCAGCCTTCGAAGCCTTTTTCAAAAAGGAAATCGAGTCGCTAACGAAAAAGCTCACATCGGAACGGTCGAAGCGGTCAGACGATCTCAAGGCAACCAATGCCGAGATGCAGGACGGGTTCAAGAGCATGGAAAAACAGATTGCTAAGCTCGATGACGCATCGAGCAAGGCTGACGCGGAACTCCGAACTGCGGTTCTCGAGCACACTCAGACAGTATCGGAGCAGCTAAAAAGCTTATCAGATGCATTCTCCGCTGAATTACGGCAAGCGGTGCTGGAACTCCGCGGTGAGAAGCTCGACACCGCGACGTTAGTACAGCTGTTCTCGGACATGGCCTTGAACCTCAGTGAAGATCTCAAAGCTGAGTCGGAGTAGCGTCAGAAGTGAAGGACGAACTCGGGACGCACGAAGATCTTCCTGAACCACCGCCAGCTCCGGCCGACTCGGAGCAGCTGTCGCAGGCATTTGGTGAACTCAGGGAGCTCCTGCTATCTGGCGAGCGAAGGCGGCTTGCCGAGCTTGAGCGACGTCTCGACGAGATGGGTATCACGCCAGAAGAGCTTGCGGAACGGCTTCCTGATGCCGTAGCCCTTCGCACGACTCAAGACAAGCAGCTGGCGCGCTCACTAGCGCCGACTTTTCGGGAAGCCTTTGGCGAGTCGGTGCAGCGCAACCCGCAGCAGATCGCACACGCAATATTCCCGATACTCGGACCCGCAATCCGGAAGGCGATCGCCGAAACGATGGCTGGGTTCGTCAACACACTGAATCGTGCGATTGAGAACAGTCTGTCTGTAAGAGGACTCAAGTGGCGAATCGAAGCATGGCGTACGGGAGTTCCCTACGCGCAAATCGTTATCAAGCATGCATTGGTGTATCGAGTCGAGCAGGTGTACCTGATCCACCGGGAGACGAGTCTGCCACTTGCCCATGTGACCGCTGAAGATCTCGAGACGCAGGATGCGGACCTGATTTCCGGTATGCTCACCGCAATTCGTGACTTCGTACAAGACTCGTTTGGCTCTTCCGACCACGGGGATGGAGGTTTGAGAACCTTCAGCGTCGGGGAACGCACAGTCTTGGTCGAGCAGGGACCAAAGGCACTCCTTGCAGCCGTTGTGAACGGCCAGCATCCGCCGGCGTTAGTCGAGAGACTCCAGGCCACGTTGGAGATGATTCATCTTCATTTCGGAATCCCACTCGCGGACTTCGAGGGCGATGCCGAACCGTTCGAGGCAACCAAGCCACTGCTCGAAGAATGTCTCGAGAAGGTGCTCACTACCGATAGGCCGAGCACGCGTGGTTCAGCTCCGAGAGTAGCGTGGGTGGTTGTTGGTGCTGCGGTGATTCTGATGCTGGCGCTATGGACCAGATCGTCGATACGCTGGAACAGAGCCACAAATGCGCTCGAAAATGAGCCCGGAATCGTCCTCATCGAGGAGGAGCATGGGTTCCTAGGTGGCAGCATCCGGGGACTCCGCGACCCTACTGCAACCGATCCATCTTTGCTACTGACAGATGCCGGGGTGGACACCTTCAAAATCCAAGCCAACTGGGAACCCTACCTGTCATTCGATGAGCCCGTCGTTGTTGAAAGAGCAAGGCGTGCGCTCTTGGCTCCGCAGACGGTCGAGTTCGAATTGGCGGGTGACACACTGCGCGTTTCGGGAAGCGCCACATACGATTGGGCAAGCGGTGCCACTGAGTTTCTAGAAAAGATCCCCGGTGTCACACATTTGGATTTTTCGCGGGCCGATCTCACAATTCCAGCGGATCTTCTCACTCTCCAGAGCCGGATCGAGGAACGCAGAATCCTCTTCGATGTGGGATCCGCCGCTTTGGTTCCTCCTGCCATGGATCTCATCGCCGAGATAGCAACTCTCTACTTAGATTTGATATCGATAGGCAGTGAGAAGGGATATCAGGTCTCGCTCGAATTGATCGGTCGAACCGACACAACCGGATCTAATGAAACCAACCGAGTTCTGAGTCAAAACCGTGCGAACAGGGTGCTGACAGTACTCGAGTCTCGCGGTGCCCCGCGTAACATGTTGGCAGAACTTGGTATTGGCACGTCAGACCCAATAGAGTCTGACGATCCGGAAGAGGAAGCAGCCCTCAACCGCAGTGTTTCGCTCAGAGTGACTGTGACATACGGCATCGGAGGGGAAGGAAACTAAGGTGATACAGAAGAAGATCTGTATGGTGGGCGTGTTCGGCACCGGCAAAACCAGCTTGGTGCAACGGTTCGTTCACTCCATGTTCACTGACAAATACCACTCCACCGTGGGCGTGAAGATCGACCGCAAGCAGGTTTTACTGGACGGCGAAACGGTCAATCTGGTGCTGTGGGACTTGGCGGGGCGCGAGGAGTCGGAGGAGATCCCGACGAGCTATTTCCGGGGCTCCGCAGGCATCTTCTACGTTATCGACGGCACTAGGCGTGAAACATTCGATCAGATTTTCGCAATCAGAGAGTCGGTTCAAGGCACGATTGGTGTTGTGCCGTCGCTGGTGGCGCTGAACAAGAAAGACCTCGTGGACGAATGGAGACTAGGTCAGGGTGATTACAACGCCCTGATGGATGCAGACCTGCATGCAATCGGAACCAGCGCGAAGTCGGGTGAAGGAGTGGAAAATGCTTTCCTGTGGATCGCCAACGCGACTGTAAACAAATGAGCCAAATGAATCAGTCCGAATCCTCCAGTATTGGTGGCACGATCGATACCTGCGGTGTCACACACACCGGAAAGGTGCGTGAGACAAATGAAGATCAGTTCTTCGTTGCCTCACTGCAAAAGTCATTGAATCTCTTGCACACGAGCCTCGACCAAGTGGCTGCGTTCGACGAAGTGCAGAAATCCAAAGCGTATCTCTTCGTCGTGGCGGATGGAGTGGGCTCCACGGGAGGAGGACAGATCGCCAGCAGTATGGCGGTGCAGTCTCTCATCACTTACATCAGCCGCACCATGGGGTGCTTTTACGGTTACGACATCGACTCGGAACACGAGTTCATTGAGCAGCTCGAGGCCGCCGTCCAACACGCTCATGACATGATCGTGACGGAGTTCTCTTCGAAGGGAAAAGGGCCGGCTACGACATTGACTATTGCGACATTGATCTGGCCCCGGGTGTACTATATACACGTGGGTGACAGCCGCGCTTACTATCTGCGAAACGGCCGCTTGAAACAGATCACTCGCGATCAGACCATGGGCGAGATGATGATCGACCAGGGTGTGATGACCGAAGAGCAAGTTACCAGGTCGAGCCTCATGAATATGCTGGCAAGCGCCGTCGGCGGAGACCTAAAGCCGGCGGTTGGCTTGATAGACGTCCAGTGGGGTGACACCCTTCTTTTGTGCAGCGACGGCCTCACGCGACATGTATCTGACGAAGAGCTCACCAACATCCTTGGAGCGGCCGACAGTGCCGATTCTGCTTGTCAGCTGCTGCTGAATGCCGCCTTAGAGGGAGGAGGCAGAGACAACATCACTGTCGTCGTCGGCAGAGCCGTCGAGGACGACAGGTAGAAAGCGGCAGTCACCGACCTCTCAACAATTCCGTTGCGATTCGGTTTGATACGGAGTATGGTGGGATCATGGCGATAAGGTCCCACATTGATGCGGAATCCAGCGTCATCGTTCACGTCGCGGACGGTGCGCTCGTGGCGGATGAGATGATTGCTGCGTTCGACACCGTTGCGTCAGATCCACTCTTTCAATCAGATGTGAACGTGCTGGTGACGGTTTTGCCATGAATCAGGTTTTCCGTTCGCTCGTGTTTGCGTCCATCGCGCTCTCTACCTTTCAACGCTCCGCATACACGCAGTCAGATGGCGAAGCTATTTCACTTGGAGTTTACCGAAGGGTGAGCTCACAAATCCTGGACGAGGATCGAATACTCCAAGTTTTTCTGCCAACAGGTTATGAATCGACCGGGGCGACTTACCCCGTCATCTACCTCTTCTACTCTGATTGGGTCGAGGGATACTACTCCCAGTTGGTGAACGACCTTTACCATCTATCCATCGACAGGATTCCGCCGTTCATTCTCGTTGGAGTGGAGAACACGTATCGCTATCGTGACCTGCTACCCTGGCCCAGGTCAGCGGACCGTGCGGATGAGGAGGGTTACGCCGACCGATTCCTGAGTGCGTTGCGGGAGGAGATTATTCCGTTCGTCGATGCCGAGTATAGAACCAAGCCTTACAGGGTAATGGTCGGCCCACAGGCTGCCGCAGTATTCGGCATTTACGCTCTGCTCGAGGCACCGGAGATGTTTCAGGCATTCATCGTCAACGATCCGTGCCGCTTCGATTCACAGGAGCACTCTCTCTGCGGAGAATTAGCTGGTTTTGCTTCCACGCCCGGTTCGCGAGGCAAGTACATAGCCGTCAGTCACGGTGCATCGGACGATAGGTGGGACATGGGGATGTTGGAATCGCTTCGATCGAGTTTGCAGCAAACTGCCATTGAAGGATTCCGCTGGCGCATCGAAATCGAGGAAGACTGGCCTTTCTTTCTTGCACCAGTGAATGCACGAGACGCACTTATTGACCTATTCAAAGACTATCCGTTCCAGCACATCGAGGATATGGTAGGCTGGTCGGACATCCGCTCCCATTATGAAGAGCTATCCGAGGATTTGGGATTCGCCGTCGACCCGCCCAGTCTCATGCTCACCCAGGCCGGGAGCCAGTTGGCTGCGAGGGGAAAGCACGAGGAGGCTCTGAAGGTCCTCCACCAGCTCGTGGCGCTGCATCCACATTCGCTCGACGGTCCTTGGCAGCTTGCGAACCTTCATCGCGTAATGGGAGACACTGCCACGGCAATTCGCTATTACGAGGAATGCCTGAGGCGCGAGCCCAACATGGTCCCGGCTCGAAGCTGGCTAGACCGCCTGAAGAGACGGTGACTCTCGACGAGTCCACGTCCACTGCGACAACAATCACCAAAACTCGGTTCCCGGCTCGCCTTTGAACGGTCCCACGATGTCGGATGTGATCCAGCCACCGTAGAAACCGCCGGGCTGGGGACGCACGATCTCACCATCGACAACGCAGCGGTCCATCACTCCCGGATAAAACGCCACGTGGTCGCGGATCGGGCGAAAATCATCAGTGGGGTTCGGGTAATACCAGCCCGACCCGGGGGCCGCAAGGTCGCCCACACGGATGTCGAGGTAACGCGCAACACCCTTCCACTCACAAAAGGACTGGCGAGGGTTTTCCATGAGCGTATCAACCTTCAGGTCTTCGCGCGGAAGGTAGTAGACCGGCGGATGGCTGGTCTCGAGCACCCGCCACGCGGAGCGCGTGTCAGCGATTGTGACGTCGTTGAACACGATTTGAATATGTCGCTCAGTTCGTTCGAGACGAGGCGGACGTGGATAGTCCCAAACCGATTCCTGGCCCGGCCGCAGCTCGATCCGTCTTGAATCCTGCATGTGGCTCCTCATTGAAGATTTTGCTGGCGAACGTACAATGGCCGGACTCTGGAGCAACTCCAGTACCCGGCCAAGTAGTTCGTACTGTTGATTAGTTGGACGCGGGCAAGAGCACCGCATCGATTATGTGAATGACACCGTTCTTGGTGATGATGTCGGCGGTCGTGACATCCGCCTCGTTAATCATCACGCCCTCCGAAAGATCGACGGTCAGGGTCTGACCCTGCAGAGTCGTAGGAGTTGCGCCATCCTCGAGGTTACCCGAGAAGATCTGACCGCTGACCACGTGATAACGCAGGATGTCCTGAAGCTGCGACTGATTTTCGGGCAGCAACAGATCGTCCAACACGACCTCCGGGAGCGCCGCAAACGCATCGTCGGTCGGAGCAAAGACCGTGAATGGGCCTTCGGCTTGCAGCGCGCTCACCAGCTCACCGGCATCCAAAGCGGCGGCGAGCGTCGTGAATCCGGCGGCTACCGCTGTCTCAACGATGTCGCCCTCGGGCGGGAGTAGCACTGCGTCGATTACGTGAATCACGCCATTGCGAGTCAATATGTCGGCCACAGTGATGTTCGACATGTTGATCTTTGCGCCATCTAAGAGATCGAACAGCACCGGATACCCGGCCAGGGTCTCAGTGGAAACTACACCGTCGAGGTCACCAGCAAACACACTACCCTCGACCACGTGATACAGCAGCACCTCGGTGAGCGCATCGGTATCGGCCAATAGCGCATCAAGTGCTCCTTCAGGTAGCGATGCAAATGCTTCATTGGTCGGCGCAAACACGGTGAAAGGACCGTCGCCACGCAGAGTCTCAACCAAATCGGCGGCCTGGACAGCGGTCACCAACGTGGAGAAATCATCGTTGGAAAGGGCCTGCTGGATGATGTCCAACAGCAACACTTCGTCTATTACGTGAATGACACCGTTCTTGGCGATGATGTCGGCAGAGGTAACGCTGGCATCGTCTATCAAAACGCCGTCAGAAAGGTCGACCGTGATGCTCTGGCCCTGAAGGGTCTCGGCGGTCGCGCCATCGGACAGGTTGCCCGAGAAAATCTGGTCGGAAACCACGTGATAAAGCAGAACGTCAGTCAAAGCTTCCGTATTTGCCAAGAGGTTATCAAGAACACCGTCAGGCAGCGCGTCAAACGCGGCGTCGGTCGGCGCGAATACTGTGAAAGGTCCGTCAGCCTTCAAGGCGTCTACCAGGCTGGCCGCTGTGAGCGCGGCGGCAAGCTTGTTGAATCCGCCATCAACAGCGATTTCCACGATGTCGCCTGAAGGCGGTAGAAGTACCTCGTCGATCACGTGAATCACACCGTTAGTGGTGAGGATATCAGTAGAAGTAATATCGACGCCGTTGATCTTGGCTCCATCAGAGAGGTCGAACAGCACTGGATAGCCAGCGAGAGTCGGGGAAGAAACGACTCCGTCCAAGTCCCGAGCGAACACCTGACCGGAAATGACGTGATAGGTCAAAACCTCAGCGAGAGCTTCAGGATCGGCCAACAAAGCATCCAGCGTGCCTTCTGGAAGCGCGACAAACGCAGCATCCGTTGGCGCAAAAACCGTGAACGGACCGTCAGCCTTCAGCGCGTCGATCAGGCTCGCAGAAGTCAGCGCGGTGGCTAGAGTGCTGAAACCGGCTGAAACAGCCGTCTCGACAATGTCTTCCTCAGGTGGGAGCAAGACTTCGTCGATTATATGAATGATCCCGTTCTCGGCTTCAACGCTTTGCTGAACCATCACTCCGTTCAGCATCACACTGCCCTGCGTAATGACGATCGGCTCACCCTGAAGAGTTTGGATTGAGCTGAGCGCTTCGAGCTCTCCCGCTGAGTACTCACCGTTAACCACATGGTAAGTCAGAACGTCTGTAAGGGCATCACTGTTGGCCAAAAGCCCATCCAGCGTGCCAGCGGGCAATGCGTCGAATGCTGCATCCGTCGGGGCGAATACAGTATAGGAACCCATCTGCAGTGTTTCGGTCAGACCTGCCGAATCGAGCGCGGTAATCAGCGTGGAGAAGTTGCCTGCTTCTAGGGCCGTACCAATGATAGTGTCATCAGTTGGTTCGACGATTTCGTCGCCGCACGCAGTCGCGGTCACCACCAGGCCCAAAACGGACAGTGCCAGCAGCTTTCTTGGTGCTCTTGAGAGGTTGAACATCTTTCGAATCTCCTGTTCTCGTGCCTATCTGTTGTCGTTTGTCGACCGGGCTTTCGACGCCCTTTGTCGATCTGTTGTCGAGGATTATACGGCGAATGTGGATGATTGTCAAGTGGTTGTTTAGTTTCATCCGAACAAAAAGTGGGCGGAGTGCCTGACTCGTTTGGGAAATCCGCTAGCCACATCACCGCTGCAGGCGAGATTGTGTTACGTTAAAACGTTGCTGAGCAATGACTTACACGAGTACGATGGCCACGGTAAACCACGACACATTTGACATTATGAAGCTTCACCGAAAGAATCTTTCGTTATGAGCGTTCGCAGATTTTCAGCAATCGCCCGGCCGGTTGATCCCAAATTCCCGACCAATCGTGCGGTCATGGGGGTCACAATGGCGCTCGCGGCTTTCGAGTTCCTGCGCAGCCTTCTCGCAGGTTCAGACTGGCCGGCAAGCGCCTTCGCAGCGGCCGGACTGGGTTTGACCGTTTTCCTTACATGGGCGATTTGCCGCGAAATCGACCCTGATCGAGATCTCTCGGCGTTTGTCGCCTCCGGTTTTGCGTTCGTCGGAGTGCTGCTATGGGGACTGCCTGATCTCGCCGTAATCTTCTGGCTTTTGTTGACCGTCCGAGTTGTTAATCGTACCACCGGCCTTCGCGCTACCGCGCTTGATTTCATTGCCGTCCTATCCTTGGCAACCTGGCTGGCCTTTCGAGTATGGTGGCCGATCGGCGCGTTTACTGCTGTCGCCTTTCTTTTAGATGGATGGCTCGTGCAGCCACACTTGCGGCATCGCATCTTGGGCTTTGTCGCGCTTGCGATAACCCTAGGAGCTGCCTTCCTCGGCGCGACGTCCTGGAGCTTCCACGGGCCAGCCTGGGCTAGCTGCGGGATGGCGATGGTGCTTTGTATGGTATTCGTACCGGTTTTCGTCGCCGCAAGAGAATTGACTACTCTCGCTGACGACACCAAAGAGCGTTTGAGCACCTCGAGGGTCCGCGCCAGTCAGATGCTGGCTTTACTCGTTGGCGTGACCGCAGTATGCTGGACCGGTGCAGATGGCCTCGTCCTGGTATGGCCTCTCTGGTCCGCCGTGCTCGGGGCTTCGGCATTTCTGCTGCTCAAGT